>DATFBL010000141.1:0-18149 GCA_035253865.1 Nitrososphaeraceae archaeon
GACCAGTTCTGAGAATCGTATTGCATCTTCTTTATTACCTACAATTGTACCATAATGCATTGGAATTGTAATTTTTGGATTAATCAGTTCATTTATTGCCTTTGATGCTTCCTCAGCTGTCATGACATAAGTTCCGGAAACAGGTACTAATGCAATAGTTGAGTTTGTGTCCTTCATTTCTGGAATAATGTCAGAATCTCCAGTATGGTACAATCGATCATTACCAAATTCCACAATAAATCCAATTTTCTTGTCATTCTTTGGATGAAATTCCTTATCAACATTGTACGCAGGAACAGTTTCTATTTTCAATTCATTCACTTTCACACTATTACGTGGATCAATGCCAATCGATTCTTTCACATTTAGACTCTTCAATTGCGATAGACACTCTTGAGCAGAAACAATAACCGTTGTTTCGTTAACAATGTTCTTTAAATCTTCAATTGACAAGTGATCAAAATGATTATGTGATACAAGTACAACATCAGCATCAGAAATATTCTTGTATTTTTTACTTAATTTGTAAGGATCGATGTAGATATTCTTGCCTTCATGAGTTATTTTAAAACCAGCATGTCCGGTCCATGTTATACCAATATTATTGTACTCGAACATGGATAATTAGAAATAGATTGCCGATTTAAAGCTACCCTTCAAAATATCGATTAACTATAATCATCTTGTTTTGAGAAAGCGTAATGGTTGTTACTTCTGCATCTTTAAGTCTATTCAAAAGTATGCCATCCAACGTAGCAACACCATATCTTCTGTTCTTGATTGCATAGTTGAGAATTTCGTTATCTACATTTCTTGACTTACCAAAGTCTCTGATGTCAAATTTCAATTTAGATATTTGAATCGCTGTATTTGCAATCATTGATTTTTTCGGACCTGATTTTTTTTTAATTGACTCTAGTTCATCAAGAACAAATGTAGGTACGATGAACCTTAATTTCCCAATTTCGTATTCTACTTTGTCCAAGCATTTGACTGGATTTGAAACTAATGCAATAAGAAAACTAGTATCACAAATTATTTCCATCTATATATCCTCCGAAAAATCATAAATTGATAGACCAGACCTGAATATTTAGATTTAATTCGATTTAATTTAATATGTATCTATTGAAACATGCCTTTTTAAAATGGGCAGCTTGGAATCAAGGCGAATTTGTTAAATTTTCAGACAGATTACCCATTAAGAATCTGAATATCAAAAGGTTCATTATTAAGAATCAGTTTTTAATAATAAACCAGTTGAAAATAATAGAAACGAATATAGTCATAGATTCTACTCCTGAGAAGATTTGGAACATCCTAACCAATTTTAAGGAGTACGAATTGTGGAATCCATTCATGACAAAAGTGGTTGGAGATTACAACTTGGGTTCTAAGATCGAAGTTAATATTAAGACGATGAATGGGAAAAACAGAACTTATTATCCTATCATAACGAAATGCGAAACAAACAAAGAGTTAAGGTGGAAAGGAAAATCAATTTTGCCTGGTATTTTTGATGGCGAACGAATTTTTATCCTGGAAAGATCCGACGACCATAAGGTTTCATTCTCTCATAAGGAAATATTCACTGGGTTGGGAGTTAAATTTGTTGGAAACAAATTAGATGAAAATCTCCAGAAAAGTTTTGTTAACATGAATGAAGCCCTGAAGAACCGCGCCGAAATCTCTGATTGACTCTTAATGACTAAACTAATAGTCTATGAGCAGATATGTAGTCGTCTGCATTCCTTTACTAATGTTTCCAAGTCTCCTTCTAGAACCTTACGAAGTTTATTGTTGTAAATTATGGCTGCAGGATGAACTGTGAGAAAATAGAGTCTGTTATCTTTTTGAATGAATTTACCGCGATTACCAAGGATTGAACTGCCGCCAAGTAATGATTGATAGGCCGTTCTACCCAGGATACAAATTATTTTGGGAGAAACTATAGAAATTTCCCTTTCAAGGTAATTCCTACAAGTACCTCGTTCTTCTTCCGTCGGAACTCTATTGCCTGGCGGTCTACATTTCACGACATTGGTAATATATACACTTGATCTAGTTAATCCTGCTTTCGTTAGTGTTTCCTCAAGAATTTTTCCTGCCATACCAACAAATGGTTTTCCTTTTTCATCTTCATTCCTTCCGGGGGCTTCTCCAATAAACATGATACTAGCTTTAGAATCACCGTCCCCGGGAACTGCATTAGTTCTGTTTTTACACAAGTCACATGATTTGCAGTAAATAACTTCTGCATGAATTTTTTCGATGGAGTCGCTTGGCATTTCCATTTTTCTATATGCTATTCTTTATAGAAACTTGCTAATATTATCGTATTTTTTGACAATGCAAAATTATTCGATGTCGTAATTTTCTTGATATCATTAAGCAAAAATTCTGTAAAGAGCACAATTAGAACTTACCTGCACTTGAAAGAAATGATCAGATAATTCAAATTCTCTACCCCTTTGACAAATAGTTTTAACCATTGATTATTATTAATACATCATGCATATTATGATATGATGAGCTCCAAAGTAAATCGGTTCGAAAGTCAACGTGATGGAGTGACTGAGTTGAACCGCTTTGAGAAACTCCAAAGTAATGGTGAAGCAGGTAAGCAGATAAATTTGGGTGATACCACAGATAATTTCACAAAGGACATCGAGATGACAGAGTTTAATAAAACTCCTAGTGAAAAAATCAATATTGAAATTGATATATTTCAAAGAACGGCAGTTTTCAGTGGTGACGTTTCTATGTGGATTTAAGATAATAACAGCACATGTGCCAAATATCTGAATAAACTTAATTTTATTGCGTTGAAAATAATTTGTTGAGTTTTATCATTCTCTCATCAATCATTAGTATATATGATTTAAAAATGATAGTAGATTAAAATATCTAATTGGGTTCTGAGCGGGTTACATTAAAGTATCACAAAGGAACTATAGTAATAAAGGGACTCGAAAGTTTACCTTACGCAACAAAAGATTCAAGAAGCAATTCCTTGGTTTCCTACGGAATAAACTATAAAAAAATAACGGAATACCTTAAATCAAGAAATGTAGAATATGTGGACCATGTGTTGGACCTATTGCCTCTTGGACAACTTCTAAAAGTTAAGGTAAAGTTACGTGATTATCAAAACGAAGCAATTGAAAATTGGATTCAAGAAAAAATGGGATCCATAGTCCTTCCAACAGGAGCGGGAAAAACAATAATCGGTTTAAAAATTATTGAGATGATTAACTGCCCAACTTTGATTGTCGTGCCTACACTTGATCTTATCAAACAGTGGACTCAGATACTCTCGCAAACCTTCAATATTGAAATAGGGAACATTGGTGGTGGAACAGAGAATATTCAACCAATTACAGTCTCAACTTATGATTCGGCCTATATCAAAGCCCATTCAATTGGAAATAGGTTCCTTTTAATAGTATTTGACGAGGTCCATCATCTACCCGCACCATCTTATAGACTAATTGCGGAAACATTTATTGCGCCATATCGATTGGGGTTAACAGCTACTCTAGAACGAGAAGATCACTTGGAAGCAGATTTCCCATATCTGATTGGGAAAACTACCTTTCATATAACGGCAAAGGAGTTGGCTAAAAATAATTATCTAGCAAATTATGTCATAGAACGAAAACAAACCTCCATGTCAGAAGAAGAATACCAGAGCTATAAAGAAAATATGGCTGTATATTATACCTGCTTAAGAAAAATTGGATTAAAAATGAATTCATTTAATTCATTCAAACGATTAATCATGATCTCTTCCCGAAATAATTTGGCCAGACGGGCCCTTGTAGCAAGAAACAAAGCTAATGACATAGCCCTTAATAGCAGATCTAAGATGAACGAGATCCGAAAAATACTATCTGAAAATAAAAAGATTAAAACAATAATATTCACACAGCATAACAAACTAGTATACGATATTTCCAATGCTTTTCTTATCCCATTTATTACCTACAAGTCTTCTAAAGAGGAAAGAGAAGACGTTCTAGTTGGCTTTAAAGACGGAAGATATATGGCAATTGTTACCTCAAAAGTATTGGATGAAGGAATAGACGTACCTGATGCGCAACTGGGCATTTTGGTTAGTGGGACTGGCAGTAGTAGAGAGTTTGTACAAAGATTGGGTAGGTTATTGAGACCAAAGAATGATAATCAACAAGCAAGATTGATTGAAATTGTATCTAGCGGTACATCAGAAACACTAACTAGTAAAAGAAGACAAAGAAACATGACGAGATAAATTCTAAGTTTTTGACAATGTTTTACAATTAGTGTCCAAATGTAGATATTCAAGTCAACTTTTGAATGATGTCAATTTCATCTGGCTATCCCTGTCTGAAAAATCAACTGTAGACTTTACCATTCTAAGAGTGCTACTGTCTTTGGAATCTCTAATATAAATTACGTAAATCAATGCGTAATTTTTCCTGATGGTTTTTCTTATCACTCTCCCAATTCTTTGAGCAATCTGATTGAAATTTGAGCTGTTTGATATTATTATTGCAATTCTGACATCAGGTATGTCGTATCCAATTTCAAGCGTATGAACAGAAAGCAATGGGAAGTATTCTTTACCCCACTCCTCTAAAATTTTCTTTCTCTGAGCAATAGGTATCTTATTGTGAATCGATCTAGATGGGATCCCATATGACTCTAACGCTTTCTGTAGCTTCAAAATTGAATCAATTGTTTCACTAAATATCATTATGGGTTCTGATGGATGTTTTCTAACAATATTTGCGGCAGAAAACACCTTGTTACTAGCCGAGCTAAGTAATTCTTTTCTTTTCCTGACGTTAGCAAACCAAAGTTTTGCTAAATTTGCATTATATCCTCCTTTGAATAATAAGATCGAAATTTTTTTTGGATCATATGCCCCAAGTTTCCTTGAAAGAAATGATATCTTTTTGGAAGTATCGATATAGATTTTCTTTTCAGACTCTGTAAAACTAACAGGGACAGGAACAACTTGCGGTTTGGCCAGTCTCCCATCTGTGACTGCATCTTTAATCATATATTTTTTAACAGGCGGTAAAGTTTTAATTATTGTATTATATCTCGGATCATTCTCATTTATGGTAGCGGTTAATCCTAGTACTGCTTTTGTTGGATCGTCTTTTAAGATTTCAAAAATTTTACTGAATTCTTTGGCCGTTTCACTAAGTAGATGAATTTCATCAAGAATTAGCATATCTGAATCTTTTAGCAGCTGCAAATGGTTTATGATACTCTGATAAGTGCCTATAGTAATCTCCCTAATATCCTTCTGTTCTCCAAAAAATGTCCCGATGGACTCTCTTTGCAAGCCATAGCTCATGAGCCGATTTACGTTCTGCTCAATAAGAACAATTCTTGGGACAAGAAACAAGATTCTAAATTCCTTATTTAGTTTGCTCCATGCTCCAAACTTAGTAGGAGATGTTCCTTCTTTAATTAATTTTATTTCTGCTAGTCTTCGTGCACATTCAAAAGCAATTTCCGTTTTTCCAGTTCCAGTACTGTAAATTATTGAACCCTTGAAATTATTACTTAACCATGCATTGACTGCCTTGAGTTGGTCATGCTTTAGTTTAAATGGAAATTTCAGGCCTAGAATTGCAGTCAATATTTTAGATTCAGGTCTATCTTCTAAATTCTTTACTGAGAATTCAATTTCTGCTTGTCTAAAAATTTGAATTAAATATATCTGTGTGTAATTGAGTACATGGCTATTCGCAAACCAGTACTGCTAATTGATGATACTGAGAATTCTCGAATTGCAATAAAGCTTTTGACAGATAACAATATTGAATTTGTTGAATACCATGTAGAAAAATTTGAGGAAGATTGTTGTGTGGACCTCCCAACCACTAGAGCTCCCGCATTATTTGCACCCGAAGGTTTGTTTAGGAATCTTGAAGGCATTAATGAATATCTCTCTGTTGAAAAGGATACCAGATCTGAAACTAGTGAAAGTGCCTACTGGTAATTGGGTTAAATGTAATTGATATTCTATATGCCTCTCTGTCTGATTGCTAGTATCGCAAAGACAACAAAATTAGATTAAAAATTCCTTTGACCAAATTCCAAATTACATTCGATAAAACGAAACGTTCAATCAATAAGAATTAATTGCTCAAATTAAGTGGGAGTGCCATTACATAATTGTGATTAATTTATCTAAATCTGCTTCTTTAACATTAACTTCGCTTAAGAGGATTTTATGTTCATTTGTTCTTGAACTCTAGTTGAAACTAATCCCAATTAGTAACGAATTTTTTGGGATAGTGCTTCATGGTAGCAATCATGATATAAATCAAAATAAACTTAATATATTGTGATGTAACTCTCTCGACTAACAGTTAAAATGCTGATAATCTTTGATGTGGAAGGTGTTCTTCTCAACGCAGAGTATCTCCCAGTTCTTGCTCAGAAGCTTGGTCCGGAGAAGGAAAGAGAAATCTGGGATATCACAAAACAAGGAATAAGAGGAGAAATCGATTGGGAAGAAGGGCTCATAATGAGGGTCAATGCTCTAAGAGGGACTTTGTTTGAAGATGCAAAATACATTGCTGATAACTTGGAAATAATGCCAGGTGCAAGAAAGCTCTGTTATTCCCTTAAGAAAGCAGGATGGAAGATGATAGCGATTTCAGGAGGGTTCACGATAATTACTGACAAACTCAAAGATGACCTGTATTTAGACAAAATATATTCAAATGAGCTAATCTTCAAAGATGGAAAGCTTGATGGTGTAAAAATTAATGTTAGTTCCGATAAATCATTAGGCGTAAAATCTATCATCAAAGAATGGGGAATAAAAAAGGAGGATATTGTAGTAGTGGTCGATGGAGCCAACGATTTAAAATTGTTTGATATTGCGGGATACACAGTAGGTTTCTGTCCAGTCGACATTGTTAAACAAAGGGCCGATGCTACGATTGAAATACGAGACCTATCCATCCTACTAAGCCTTTTGGAAAAGAAGTTTGGTAAGACTATAGAGACACAATTATGAAGTCAATTTGTATGATTGTTCAATATGGACGAACTTGCTAATACACAAATCATTCCAATTCTAATTAAGGATGACATCAGTAAAGGGGATGATGTTGCTGGTCTCATCATAAAAGCCATTAAAGAAAGAAATGAATCTTTATTAGAGAACGATGTGGTTGTTATCACACACAAAATTATTTCCAAGGCGGAGGGTAAAACTACTGATTTATCAACAATAGTTCCTTCCGAAGAATCAGACAAAATATCATTGAATACAGGAAAGGATCCAAGATTAGTGGAACTTATTATTTCACAGTCCAACGAAATAGTCAAAATAGAACGAGATATCATAATTGCTGAAACCAAACATGGCTTTGTTTGTGCTAATGCGGGGATTGATGCCAGCAATGTAGGTAAATCATCCAATCATGTTGTATTATTGCCCGATGATCCAGATGAATCTGCAAGAAGGATTAGAAATGATATTAAATCTAGGACCAACATCAATGTAAGTGTAATCATCTCTGACACCTTTGGCAGGCCATTCAGGGAAGGCCAAGTAAATGTAGCAATAGGGTCGGCGGGGATTAATCCCATCCTAAGTTATGTTGGAAATACTGACATGTATGGAAAAATTCTAAAGGTTACTGAGATAGCTATTGCTGACGAATTAGCATCTGCCGCAGAACTTGTAATGGGAAAATCGTCGCGCATTCCAGTTGTGATAGTGCGTGGTTGCAACTACATCTCTGGAGATTATTCAATATCACAGATCACCAGATCAAAAGAAGACGATTTATTCAGATAGCCTAATACTCTAACTCATTTATGCCTGGTATTCTAATATATTCGACATTGCCTCTTCATGACTTCTATAAACATTTAATATAAACAGGACCTTGATTATTAGTGTTAAGAATGAATATGACGGCCGAAAATGGATCTAAAGAATCATTTGCTAAAGTTATAGATGTTAGAGGGTTATATTGTCCCGAACCAGTTTTTAGAACCAAGATTGAGATTGAAAAACTAGGCATTGGTGACAAAATTAAGATTATCGCAGATGATCCTGAATCAGAAGAGGACATTACAAGATGGGCAGACAAAACTGGTCACAATTTGTTATCCGTCGAAAAAAAAGATAACGATCTAGAGTTTGTTATAAAGAAAGCAAAGTGACCTAGATGACATCTATAGTCGGACCCGAAATATTACAACGTATTGGCAATACTCCATTATACGAACTTACTTCATATTCAACTCAGAATATAAAATTTTATGCAAAGTTAGAATGGTTTAATCCATTTGGTTCTGTCAAGGATCGTGCAGCATATTGGATGGTTAAAAACGCTGAAAAGAAAGGTTTGCTTGTAAAGAATAAGAGCATTATTATCGAACCTACCTCTGGAAATACTGGAATTGCATTAGCTGGTATCGCATCTTCAATGGGCTACAAGGTTGAAATTGTTATTCCAGAGAAAGTAAGTGAAGAAACCAAAAAGATACTAAGAAACCTTGGAGCAACACTTCATGAAACTTCAGATGATCTTTGTCCGAGAGTTGGAGCGGGAACAGATCAAAGTATAGCTCTTGCTACCGCTATTGCAAAACCAAGATCAGATGTTTATTATATGCCAAATCAGTATGAAAATGATTCTAATTATCTAGCTCATTATGAAAGTACTGGTCCTGAGATTTGGGAACAGACAAATGGAAAAGTGACACATTTCTTTACCGGTTGTGGAACAGGGGGAACTATTACTGGAACAGGAACCTTCCTCAAGGAAAAGAACAATAATTTGAAGGTTGTAGCTGTCCAAGCACAACAGAACCATTTACTGCAGGGATTGAGGAACTTTGAAGAATCATCTATGCCAGATCTTTTCAAACGAAGAGAAAAGGTAGTGGATCGATGGATGACAGCTACAAATCAGGATTCATTTAACGCAGTTAAAGACCTTCTCATTAAGGAAGGTTTGTTCGTAGGTCCATCTTCAGGTTCTGTAATGTCGTCAATGTTGAAATATTCAAAGGAAATAGATAAAGGAGTTATCGTGGGTATTTTTGCCGACGACGGTAGAAAATTCAAAAGTCTGTACAAAGAACAAAATGTCGTCGCAGAAAGTGATTATGTTTCTGCATTAGCCAAGTTACCAGAGTTGTATATCAAGCCATAATTACTTGTGAAATTTTTTTTCACTTAGCCACTTTTCTACATCCAGCGCAGCCATACATCCAAATCCTGCTGCAGTTACAGCTTGTCTATAACGATAGTCGTGAACGTCCCCAGCTGCAAAAACTCCTTCAACACTTGTTTTTGTATTCTCTTTAAGAACAACATAGCCTCTTTCATCTAATTCTAAGTGGTCTTTGAAAATCCCAGTATTTGGTTCATGCCCTATTGCTACAAATAGCCCACCTACTGCTAAGTTTTGACTCTTTCCTGTTTTAATATCCTTTATGTCTATATTCTCTATTTTCTTATTACCACTTATTTTTGACACGACATGGTTCCAGATGAATTCAATTTTTGAGTTTTCAAACGCCTTATCCTGGAGGATCTTGCTAGCTCTCAGATATTCTCTTCGGTGGATTATTTTAACTGATTTACCAAACTTGGTAAGGAAAGTTGCCTCTTCAATTGCAGTATCGCCTCCTCCTATAACAGCGATCTCCTCCCCCTTGAAAAATGGCCCATCACAAGTAGCACAATATGAAACACCCCTTCCGCCAAACTCTTGCTCTCCGGCGATTCCCAATTTTCTCGGAGATGCTCCAGTACAAAGTAATACTGCTCTGCCTTCATAGCTTTCAGAATGCGTGGATATTAGAAATGGTTGTTTTTTGAAATCCACCTTCAATACTTCATCATCAATTATTGTCGTTCCAAACCGTTCGGCTTGTTGTCGCATGTTCATCATAAGTTCAGGTCCAAAAATTCCATTCGGAAAGCCCGGATAGTTTTCAACTTCACTTGTAGTCATGAGCTGACCCCCTGGAAGTGAACCCGAAATTATTAGGGTTTTGAGCTTTGCACGTGAGGTATAAACTCCTGCAGTATAACCTGCTGGTCCAGATCCAATAATTATAACATCATAAAGATTCTTTGCATCTATTGTGTCATCAGAATCTTGATTTGCATTTTTTGACATGTATGACAAGTGGATGGAAGATTTAACCATTAATAATTTGTTCGGAATTAAGGAGAGTGGTAAATTCAATTACTATTGAAAAAAGATTGGCAATAAGAATTTGAATATATAAGAATAAACTTGGGATCATTTGCCAGCCTCAGATAATACTTGCATATGTTCTTTACACAGTACAGGATTTATTACCTGTGTATAGATTAATTCATCTTGCCAGTGGGAATTGAACAATCTGCAGGGATATTGTGAACAGAAAGGGTTACCATTAGTAAGAAAAAAAAAGATTGCCTGAATAGAATAACCTGTGGCCACTTGGAGTAGTCTGGGATCGTCATAGCTAACAAATCTACTAGCAAATTCCTGTTCTATTTCTTTACTACTAATAGAGAGCAAGTCCTTTAGCATTTGTTTGAAATAATATCCTTTTGGTTTCGCGGGACCTTCGACAATACTTGGAATTGATATTATGCTTGGAGACCCGCAAATTATTGGTCTGGCGTGATATCTTTTATCATATTCGTCATAGGTGCACACCAATTTGTCTTCAAATACGAGATGGAAATGGTTCAATTGTGATTCATTCTCAGCTATTATTCCAGTGTAGATTCTCTGAAGATAAAAGCCATCGATAATTGTCATTTTTTGATAACTATTTTTTGATGAATTTTGTAATTCGCGACGGATAACATTCTCACTGTCCTCATTGTTATCTATTGACAATTCCATCAGATTGTCTTTATAGTCATAATCA
Source organism: Nitrososphaeraceae archaeon (assembly GCA_035253865.1). Taxonomy (GTDB): domain Archaea; phylum Thermoproteota; class Nitrososphaeria; order Nitrososphaerales; family Nitrososphaeraceae; genus TA-21. Next base: position 10,912 of record DATFBL010000141.1, read on the forward strand.
CTCATGTTATTCTTGTTTTGATATGTAAACGGTCTTACATCCACTTCAATGAATGGAAAGATTTCATGTAAATCTATAGAAACTTTCTTCGAAAGAAATGAAGTTGTTAAGGACGATGAGTATAGATGTACATATGATAATTTCATATGCAAATCTAAGTCTACTCCAAGCCTTAGTTGATTTTTATATCTGGATTTGGAATTTTCTTCAATTTACTGATAGCAACTTGGGCTGCTTTCCTACCTGATAAGAGCATTGATCCAAACGTTGGACCCATTCTGGGTAGTCCGTGTGTCTCAGTTGCAGACATGCCAGCAGCAATTAATCCCGGATAAACTTCACCAGTATATTCTACTACAGCGTCTTCTCCTGTTACAGACATCGGTTCCATTCCTTTCCACTTTACATATCCTCTATCCATCATTCTTTTTATAGCCACAGAGTCATGACCTGATGCATCTATAACTATTTTTGATTCAAGAGCGACAGGATCTACACATGTTATATTTCTTGGTAATGCGGAGACAGGCATCCAATTCACAACAACTCCGCTAACTTTATCATTTTTCAGCACTAGATCATCAAATTTGGTTAACTGGAGGAATCTTACTCCCGAATCACAAGCTGATGCAATTAGCTTTGAACACGCATGAGGCCCCCAAGTAGCAAATAATGAATCTGATATCTTTCTATAAGGTACCCCAAGTTCGTCCCAAATCTTGTTTGCCGGATACCTGACTGTTACAGGATTCATCATATATCCTCCTACCCAATATCCTCCTCCGATGTAGTTATTCTGTTCAATTATGAGAGTTTGAACCCCATTTTTACATAATTCTCGCCCCGCCATCAATCCTGCAGGCCCGGCGCCTATGATAATTACGTCGCAATCACTATATTCTATCAATGTTTCATTGAACATTTGTGCAATAGTTCGAGTTATGTCCTTTTCACTTGCTTCCGTGAAAATTTTTTCCATGCTTCATTTAACGCTCTGTCTTGTATTAATATTATGTGTATTACTAGTTTCAATTTAGGATTCATTCGAAATAGATTCAAATTTTAATTAAAAGAGTATTGTGAGTACATTTAATGTCAGATCCTACAGCCAGGCGACTTTTTTGGTATTTATTTGCGGGTTCAAAGGGAGGTGAAAATAGGGTAAAGATAATAAATTTGCTACATGATACTCCACTTAACATAAATCGCATGGCCGAAATTCTCGATCTTGATTACAAGGCTGTTCAGCATCACGTAAATGTATTGGAAAAAAATAATTTAATATCACGTATGGGTGAAAAATATGGAATAATGTATTTTATTTCAAATTATCTAGAGACTAATATGGAATCCTTTGAAGAAATCGTATCAAAGATACACAAGTCAAAAACAGGATAGACTTTGTGTGCAATATTCCTAATGTGATTTTCTGAATTTACAAAGTAAAAAGTAAATCCATTTGATCCTAGATTGTTCTAGATAAAGGACCACTTCTTATCTTTTCGATGATATTCTCTAACAAAGCGATCAATTCTGATTTGTGTGAATCCAAATATTCTTGACCTTTATCGTTTATTCTGGCCTGGTAAAGTCTCAAATCTCGATGCTGATCAAAAAATTGTTCAATCATTGTATTTCCATGTTTGGAAGGGTTTGTTAGCTTCTCAAAGGAATCTAGTGTCTGGTTCAGATCACCATTCTTGACAGACTCTACAGATTTATCTAGGATTTCTATGATGTCTTTTATTTCCTGAATTGGTGCAGAGTATTCTTTAGGCTTAAGAAATCCAGATCTTTTTACCTGTCCCAATTTGTCCGATATATCTCCCGAGAGCTCATAGTACTCCTCCTTACCTGTAATTGATTTCTTTTGTTTTATTGTCACCAAGCCCTTCATACTTAATCTCATAATAGCTTCTTCAACATCTAGTTTATCCATACCTGTTGCCCAAACTATTTTTCCGACGTAGTCGTAACCTTGTCGTAATGATTCAAGCACAACTACCTCAATAATTCTCATGAAACCTTCTTCAGCACGGGCGTTTTCAAAATCTTTATCCCGCACGGCTTTTTTTGCATGTGAAATGTCGATTTCAATAGCCCTCTTTAATGCCTCCATTCCATCATCTACCTTACCATCTAATGTGAGATAACATGCATAGTTGTACCAAACCAAACCATCGCTAGGATTAGCGTCTAATGCTTTTGTACAACATTCTATGGCCTTGGTATAGTTATTCATCTTATAATACGCAAGTCCCTTCAAGTTCCAAGCTTCATGATTATCAGGATCTATGTTCAATGCCATATCGTACGAAGAAATTGCGAAGGAATAATCTCTTAAATGAAAGTGCGCGTACCCTTTTTTAATCCAAGCTTCCACATAGTTAGGGTCTAATCTCAGAGCTAATTCAAAACTACGAATTGCATCACTTAGCTTGTCGTTTGACATGTAATTTACGCCTTTTTTATATAGATCACGTACTTGAAAATCGAGACTATCCGTATCCTTAGATACTTCTCGTTTGGAATCATTGTCCTTATCTTTAGCTCTAAAGAATCTGCTCATCGCTAATGATTACTCATGTCAAAATAAATAGATTTGGACAATTAACATTTTGTATATCTAAAATCAAAAATTCGTTTCATTGACATGTCCAGAATAAGACGACATTCAACAACCATGCGCGATTAGTTTTTGCTTGCTATTCTATTTTTCAAAGTAGAATATTGCTTTGATTTATTCAACCCTGGTTTAAAAAAGGAGGGTCCAGGGCCTTTGCAGATTTGATCTACTGTAATGAATTATTTTTTCTTATGTGAAATTAGTGGTTATTTTGAGTCGATTGACAATAATCATTGTTACTATTTGAAAGAATATACATGAATTAGTAAAACAGACTCATTTTCTGCCCTTTTTGCCCTCAGGTAATTCACAAAATAATGATGCTGTACAATTCCTTAAAGTTTTGATATCTTTAATAGTAATGTGATTTTGTTTGATGTTCTGATTGAAGGTCACAACGGTTATTATTCTTGACCCTACTCAAGAATTTTCAAGTATTTTCATTAGTATCTCAATATGGTACTAAGATAAGCAATTACCGTATTAATACGAAATATTTGGTATCTAAAGTTGATGCACTGTCGGCTCCAATTTCCTTTACAGAGCAAAATTTGACATTGATTGGGTTAACAGGTTGAACAAAATAGTTTCCATAGTTTTGGTCCAAGAACGAGATTAAAAATATGCCAAATTATATTCTATGATAATAACATAATCATCAGAAATTATGATTAATGATTTACACAGGAGCATAAAAATAGAATCATTAGAATTTCATATTATATTGTTATATTTTTTATACTTCTCTAAAATATTGGTGAATAATGTTTAGGAAGAACCTCACTATCTTTATGTTAGTTGGAATTTTGACAACAATCACTGTCACATCAACTTACCTCATGAGCGCTTCCGCTTACAAACCAGGTGATTCTGCTGCAAAATATAATTGCTTTATGACTGATGCCAATGGAAATTATAATTTGACTGCAGAAGGCGACTTAATCGCTTGCGAAATGGATACAGGTGATCATGCATGGATGTTAACTTCATCAGCATTGGTGCTTGTAATGACGCCTGCTGGTTTGGCTATATTTTATGCCGGACTCTCAAGACAAAAAAATGCAGTAAATACTCTACACATGGTGTTTCTTACTACAGGCTTAGTTGCTGTTCAATTCACTTTGTGGGGCTATAGTTTAGCTTTCGGTCCTGACGCAGGTGGCTATGGCTTTATTGGAACATTAGATTGGGCTGGTCTGGCTGATGTAGTTCACGACGCTCCTTCAATGGTCTATGCAACAACTATTCCACATGGTACATTCATGGTATTTCAGATGATGTTCGCTATCATTACTCCTGCCTTAATCGTGGCTTCTGTGGCCGAGAGGATGAAATTTAGCGCATTCATAATCTTCGTAATACTGTGGTCAACATTCGTTTATGACTTCGCCGCACACTGGACATGGTCAATATCTGGAGCTGACAACTATGGAATGAATACTGGATATTCCGGCTTTGGATGGACTGGTGCCTTTGGGTCTCTCGACTTTGCGGGCGGAACTGTCATTCATATCACTTCCGGATGGGCCGGACTTGTGGTAGCACTTATGCTCGGAAGGAGAATCGGATATGGGAAAATCCCTATGGAGCCACATAATATATCACTAGTAGTCTTAGGAGCAGCGTTACTGTGGTTCGGTTGGTTCGGATTCAACGCTGGTTCAGCTGGCGCAGCCGCTACTAATGCTTCAAGCGCATTCGTTGCAACACAGATAGCTACTGGAATGGCCGTAGTGACTTGGTCATTGCTTTCTTGGGCACATACAGGTAGAGCTTCAACTGTAGGAGCTGCGTCTGGTGCTGTCGCTGGACTTGTAGCAATTACTCCTGCAGCCGGTTTCGTCTCACCAATGTCGGCTATTGTAATTGGTATAATCGCATCAGTAGCATGCTATGCAGCTGTCATGTTCAAGAACAGTAGAAAGTGGGATGATGCATTGGACACTTGGGGTGTACACGGTATCGGTGGACTTGCCGGAGCCTTATGCACTGGATTATTCGCAGAAAAGAGGTTTACCTCTTGGGGAGACGATGGACTCGTATTTGGCAATCCAGCTCAGCTATATGAGAACGCTGTAGGTGCATTTGCAGCAATTGCCTGGACTATGGGTATCACTGCAATAATCATCAAAGTAATGGATAAGGTCTGGCCTGGGGGCATAAGAGTTACTCCAAAAGAAGAAGAAATAGGACTGGACTTAACCCAACACGGAGAACGAGCGTACGTAAGCGAATAGGCACCTCTACTTTTTCTCTTTTTATTATCTCAATTTTTTAAAATAATTTAAAATATTGAATTCAATTTTGTAGGCTTATATATTTTCAAATATTAAGAGTAGCATGGTTGATAAATTTACAATTGTAAGATTAAGTGCAGGAAATGAAAAATTCGAAATTTTGGTTAAACCAGATCCTGCTCTTGAATACAAATTAGGGAAAAAAATTGACATTTCAAATATTATGATTTCAGATGAAATATACTCAGACGCTAACAAGGGCACTAGAAGTTCAACTGAGAAATTAATGAAGGCCTTCAAGACAACGGATCAATATGAAATAGCGAAACAAATCATGGCCAAAGGAGACCTCAATATGAATACGGATCAGCGCAGAAAGATGATTGAAGAAAAGAAAAGACAAATCGTCGAGTATATCAACAAGAACTTTGTGGATCCTAAAACCCACATGCCTCATCCAATCTCAAGGATTAGTGCTGTCCTTGATGATGCTAGAGTGGCCATAGATCCGTTTAAGCGACTTGATGACCAAATTAAGAATATTATTGATCCATTGAGAAAACTATTGCCCTTGAAGTCCGAAATATTGGAGTTGACTGTAACCGTACCAGCACAATTTTCTGGACAATCATTTAGTGTATTCAAGAGTATTGGTGATATCAAATCCGAACAGTGGTTATCAGACGGCTCATTACAGGTTATTCTCAACCTCAATGCGGGGATGAAAAGCTCATTTCTGGACCGAATAGGTACGGCGACCAAGGGTTCAGCACAGGTCTCAGAAAAATTTTAATTCCTTTTTCGCCACACTTAAAATATAAGTCTGTTCTAACTTCCCAAAAAGGGAGAATTATGAATAAAAGATTTTTGAATTCCTGTCTAGGAGGAATGCTCTGTGCAGGAAGTTAAACGAAAATACGTTATACCTGGAGATATTGTGGCTGAAGGTAATTCGAGACCACTAGTAAATGTATTTAAGAATGGCAATTCAATTGTTGCAACCCGAATTGGAATTACGGAAACAAACAAGGATGGAACCAAGGTAATCCCATTATCTGGAATTTATTTCCCACGAGCAAACGATATTGTCATAGGTAAAATTCTTGACCATTCATCACTGTCTTGGTCCGTGGATATCAATTCATGCTTTGCAGCTCATTTACCAGCACAAGACATTTTTGGAAGAGATTTTTCACCGGCGCATGATGACATGGGTCGCCAATTATCAACTGGCGATGTTATTGTAGCAAGGATTGCTATTTTTGACAGGACAAGGGATCCAATCCTTACTATTCAAGATAAAGACCTGGGAAAAATACCTACAGGAGAATTGTTGAAAATATCTCCAACTCGTGTTCCACGACTTATAGGAAAAAGGGGATCTATGATTCAAACAATAGAACAGGCAAGTTCTACACGGATAACAATAGGGCAGAATGGAATCATTGTTGTATCAGGAAAGGACAAGGAGGGAATTACTCTTGCTATTAATGCAATCCACATAGTAGAAGTAGAGGCACATACTTCAAACCTTACACAGAGGATTAAACAATTATTGAATGTGCCAGAGTCCGAGATCGAAAGTGATGAGTCTCAAACTAACGAAGCTAATGATACGTCAATAAATCAGGATGAAATAAATTCAAATAATAATGATAAAGAGATGGGAGTGGTTAATTCAAATGGTACAAAGTAGAAGCCTTATAGACGAAAGTGGAAAACGAAGCGATGGCAGGGTCATTGATGAATTAAGAGAAGTAAAAATCAATGTTGGAATTGTTAAGAATGCAGACGGTTCTGCATTGATAGAGTTTGGTAAAAACAAAATTATTGCAGCAGTATATGGTCCGAGAGAAGTTCACCCAAAACATATGGCATTGTCAGATCGATGTGTAGTAAGATGTAGATATCACATGTCACCGTTTTCAACAGATACTCGCAAAAGTCCAGCTCCTTCAAGAAGGGAGACAGAAATATCCAAAGTAATTAGGGAGGCCCTTGAGCCTGCACTTATACTAGAAGATTATCCTCGTGCTGCTATTGATGTCTTTATAGAGGTTCTTCAAGCCGATGGCGGTTCAAGGTGCGCTGGTATCTCTGCTGCTTCTGTTGCTCTTGCCGATGCGGGGATAAATATGCGCGATATGGTTTCAGCATGTGCAGCAGGAAAGGTAGACGACAAGATAGTGATTGATATTAATGATACAGAAGACAAAGAAGGTGGAGCTGACATGCCCGTTGCATATATGCCAAATCTAAAGAAAATAACTCTTTTGCAACTTGATGGGGAATTAAATCCAAACGAATTTAATACTTGCTTGGACGAAGCTGTACGTGGATGCTTGAAAGTATATGAAATACAACGTTCCTCATTA
>DATFBL010000142.1:0-2461 GCA_035253865.1 Nitrososphaeraceae archaeon
CACATGGCCATACTATCTGTAGGTTGGAGGGTCATACCCATCATATCGTCGTATACTACAATCAATTCAAGGCTGCTCAGTATCCCCACTACTATGAGACCAATTCCGACGACTCTTGCAATCCAAATTCCTCTAGACCACATTTTTTCTCCAAAAATTATCGCAGCAAAAAGGGCCATCCAAGTTATATTCATCCATCCAAGTGCGACCATAATTAGAAAATATGGCCAACAGCATCCAAGACAATAGAGTCCATGAAATATACCCATTTTGAGTGAACCTAATATTCCGTTGCTCCATCTTCTCATAAAGAAACTGAGTGGAGATTCACAATAACCTATACATTTGTTCTTTAAGGGAGTAAATTGGTATATCCCTGAAACAATCAAAATACTACCAAATATCATTCCAATATTATTTGCATTGCTTGAGATAACAAAACCATTCATAGGAACGGACCATGCTAATAATAATCCCACACCTGTAAGTGCCCAGATTACAAGATACATTCCAACAAAGAATATCACCTTTAGCCTGGAGAATTTCGATTCAAGTGCTTCTACTGATGATATCGACTGTTCGTTGGTAAGGAGTCTATTGTAAAGTAAAACCATTGGTACTATGGCAGGAAACATCATCGCAGCCATTCCAGCTGTCCAACTTGCAGTAAATACTCCAATTAGTACTGGATCATAGGTAATCATGATATTCATCATGTCAGATTGATTTGTAGATAGTATCCAAGATAACGCAGAAAGTGATACAAGTGAAACCAAGATGATTTTTTGCATTTTTTTCATGTACTATCAGTTCTGCAATAGTAGAAGTTACGATAATAGACGCAATTCTACGAATTTATCTAGCGAGACGAAGAATTTAAAATTTGCACATCATGACGTTGAATCCAATCATTAAGACACGAATAAGCTGATTATGATTTTATTCGACACGCTTTGATTGTATGCTGTGTGATTAACTAAGATGACGGGTTTATATGGCTTTAAATACCAATTAATACCAACATATATATAGGATTTTGCCTAAAATAGATCAACATGTCTTCAAATAAGGACAAAAATAGAGAAATTATCAACATCACTTTAGACGAAACAAAATCGACAGTAAAAAAGACTACCGACGAAGCGATTAAGGAGATTCCCAGATACACGAAAGCAGTCAATGACTATCAAGAAGAATCAATTCAAGCTGCAAAGGAGATAGCAGATAATTTTCTAGAATCTCAAAAGGAGGTTATCCATTCACTACAATCCTTATGGATTCCGTATGTCGAAAACGTACAGAACTCATATTGGTCTTACTGGGCCTCACCAAAGAGAACGACCGAAAATTATGCAAGAGCAGTAAGCAATATTACCGACAGTACTATTGCATCAACCAGACTGACAAATAACGTGCTTTTTGCCGCTATGGAAGCCTGGAAAACATCTTTACAACATGCAAGAGACAATGCCAAGGAATTTTCACGACTTAATGCAAACTTCGCAAGGACATTTGAAAATGTTGCAAAAGATAGCTTGCGAGATTTTTCCAATAGAGAAATACAATCACAAGGACACACACGACAATAGGCTTATGATAGATAAATAGAATTTATCTATCCATTTTTATTTCATTATTAGTTACTTTTTTAATGTGTTTGACTGTGATTTGTAAGCTTGCTTGAAGAAAAATAAGCTTTATTCCTTACAATGAACTATAGCCATAGATGTCTAAATAATATGCATGGAGATAAGTGAGGGCTTACACAATAGTAAGATATACGTCACTCAGATGTCTCCATTGCGTCACTGCAGTATCGGAAGACAGCAAGATGAGTACAAGGAATCAGATGATGTTATCAAGAAAAGTGAAGTTATTTTTTCCAACAGGTCAGAATGCTACTGCATTTCAATGATAGATATAGTTGGATCAACACAGATCACATCTAACTTATACAACTCGGGGAAAATTAAGAAATTCTATACAGTCTTTATTAACGAAATTGCCGATATTGTAAAGCTCCACGAAGGAAAAATATTAAAAACAGTAGGCGATGGTGTAATATTCTTCTTTCCCAAAACCTCGGCTGTAGAAAATATAGACGGTTTCAAACAGGCATTGGAATGTTTACTTAGCATGATATCATCTCGTCATATCATAAATGCTAAACTTCATAAAGAATTCCTTCCGGATATCTCTTACAGAATAAGCGCCGATTATGGTAAATTAGAAGTTGCGATGTCAGGTGAAATATCTAGTTCGTACGATCTCTTTGGCCCTACCATTAACTTTTGTGCAAAAATTAACAAAAAGGCACCGCCAAATGGGATAGCCATAGGCGCCGATTTGTGGAGAATTGTAAATTCATTTCCAAAACTTTCCAAACGATATCACTTTCAGGAAATTAAAGAACTGTCCTGGAAAGAGAACAGATATTCATACCCTGTGTATATGCTAAAAC
>DATFBL010000143.1:0-2009 GCA_035253865.1 Nitrososphaeraceae archaeon
GTTCTTTACCGATTCGTCGCACATAATCCATTGCCTTATCAGTTATATCCTGGTTAGTTAACTTGCCAGGGATGACCTCTACTAGCTGCATTAACTGAGGAGGGTTAAAAAAATGTAGGCCAATAAAATGCTCCGGTCTGGTAGTCAATTCTCCCAATTCAGTAATGGGCAAAGTGCTGGTATTGGAGGCATAAATAGTGTTTGCTTCGGAGCACTGGTTTACCTCCTTATACACTTTCCTTTTTAGATTCATGTCTTCTGGTACTGCTTCAATCATCATATCAGCATCCCTTAATGCTTCCCTGAGGTCTACTACGGGTAAAATGCGGCTTAATATCTCATCTGCCTGACTAGTAGTCATCTTTTGTTTTTCAACAAGCTTATTAAGTGACCATTGAATTTTTTCCATTGCCTTATCGAGAAAAGATTGATCTATGTCTCGCAAGGTAACGTTATAACCTGCCATAGCCGAGACTTGTGCTATTCCGTGACCCATTATTCCTGAACCTAGAACCGTTATTCTGTTAATCAATGACATTTACAAACTATTAGCAATGGAGGCATTTTTAATTTTACTATTCACTGCGCGGCATATTTAAAGACTACTTGATTACTGATACTTCATATTTGGATTTAAAGCGTTTCATTCTAGATGTAACAAATCTTTCTAACAAAATGACTATCGGAGAACCACAAGAAACTGTCCAGAGGATGGAATTTGTTAAATATAGATTAATAGAACTTTATAAGAAAAACGTAGTAAAAATTAACCACTCTGCTATGGAATTAGTATGCGCCAGGCACTTGATACGTTATGGATATGATGTTGACGTAGAAAAACAGCTCACAGATATCTTGGTGTGTGATCTTCATGCAACCAAGGGCGATGGTGAAGCAATAGTTGAAATCGAAACTGGATTTGTTCCACCAGAACACGCACTCGATCCTTTGTCTTACTACGTTGCCAGGATCGCAAGCAAAATCGCGAGATATAGTAAATTTGCAAATCAATTTGTCTTAGCAACACCACCTGTCAGCATTCTTCCTATACCCAAGATATTTAGCCGACCTCCACGTGATAGAAAAGAAGAGCAAGTTGAAAAGGTTAAGCTTTTCTGTGATAGGTATTATCGTAATCCGCCTGTGAGTTTGAATGAAATTCTGAATGGAAGATTACATATGATATATATTATAAATATCGATGACGGACAGGTCAAAGAAATGGATGTAGATCAATATTTCGAAGAAATTCTTAATTTGATATCAATACCAAATAGTATGATACATGATAAGTAACAATTCTTGAAAGCAATATAATCGGTATATTAATTTTCATCTTATCTGTTTGAAGTATGACAAAGTTGTTTTTTCTTTGAACGATTCTTTACTGGTGTCTAACTTTTTGAAAATGACATAGGAGAATATAATGCCAACTATTCTCTTTACTATATATATAATTCAAGAAAAGATAATTTAATCGTCTTATGAAAGTCTTTGTGTTCATGTTGAATGAGGATGACCCTTCTAAATGCACAGCTGTCAAGCTTGTAAAATTTAGACTAGCACAATCTGTTAAACATGTATATAAGAAAGCTATTATATTGAACCCATTTTCTGATATATTGCTTTCTAAACAAGACGTTAAGCTTTCTAATTCTATTTGTGCTATAGACTGTTCGTGGAATAGATCTGAACATGAATTAAAAAATAGATTTTTATCTAAACATCCGATGAGCAGACGCTTACCAGCAATGCTTGCAGCAAATCCTATCAATTACTCCAAACTGGGAAGATTGTCTACTGCAGAAGCATTGGCTGGTTCGCTTTATATTTTAGGTGACAAACAGTTGGCAAAATATTTTATGGATAAATTCAAATGGGGTCATACTTTTTTAGAGCTAAATTCCAGTCTTTTGGAGGATTATTCAAAGGCTGAAAATGAACAGGAAATTTTGGTAATTGAGAAGCAATATTTTCCACATCTATGTCAAAATACTATCAATAAGTAG
>DATFBL010000144.1:0-12978 GCA_035253865.1 Nitrososphaeraceae archaeon
TAATACAATAGTGCAATCTGACTAGTAAAACTCTTAGTAGCAGCAACGCCTATTTCAGGACCGCAGTTAACCTCCAGATAAGAATCGCTTAATCGGGCAAGAGAAGAAGTCGGAATATTAACGATTGAAAGTACTTTGGATCCCATAGCCTTTGCAGATTTTACTGATTGTATTACATCGGCGGTTTCACCACTTTGAGATATTGCCAACAGAACCGAATTTTCGTCTAGCAAATCGGCAGAATATTGGAACTCACTAGACATTATGGATTCAACGTGAATCTTTGATTTGGAAAAGATTTGTTTTGCCAGTAGCGCTGAGTTATAGCTAGTCCCACTTCCAGTAATGAAGACATTTTTCGCTCCAGTAACAATTTCACAGAATTTTTCCAAATTTTTCTTGTCCTGATCCATGCTCTTTACTATTGTGTGGTGCTGTTCATGAATTTCCTTCAAGGTATAATGTGAATATTTTCCTTTATCGGCGTCACCAAACTCCCATGCAACTTGTGTTATTTTTCTTGAAATTCTATCACCATCAAAATTGAAAAATGAGATATCACTATCATTAATTACAACAATATCACGATTATCCAAAAAAATCGCGCGATCAGTGTGATTTAAGAATCCTAGAATGTCGCTGGATAGAAAATAGTCATCGTTACCAACTCCTACTATCAATGGTTCATCATATCGAGCACCGCATAATGTCGATGAGTTAAATACAGCCACAAATGCGAAAGAACCTACAAGTCGTTTGCATGTAAAGATCATGGATAACCGAATATCGCCAGTGATTTCAAAATATTCCTCTAACAAGTGAGCAATAACTTCACTGTCGGTTTCACTATTAAATTCATGACCAGATCTATAAAGTTCATCTTTCAATTCATTGAAATTTTCGATTATACCATTATGTACAACAGCTATTGTTGAATTACACGCAAGATGAGGATGTGCATTAGAATCAACGATTGCTCCATGCGTTGCCCAACGTGTATGTCCTATTCCTAATTTACCGGGTAATTCTTCAAGCTTTAAAGACTTATTGACTTCTGCAACCTTACCGACTCCTTTACGTATCAAGAGTTTACCTGATTTAATTGTGGCAATACCTACGCTGTCGTATCCCCTATATTCCATCTTCTGAAGACCTTCTATCAATACGGAAGATGCGTGTTCATTGCCCTTGTATCCAATTATTGAACACATAACACTATTCTACAATTTTACTTGGTTTAAAATAATTACTAACATTATAAGTTACCACTATAAAATAAATTATAACGCTTTCCAGGATTCGTGTATAATCTTACCTTAATACATTTGATCGCAATTATGCTAGTTTGCATACCGGACAAGATTAATATATAATAGTTATTAAATCACTAGTTAATGAAGAGGAAAGGCCTTGTCTACACATTAAATGAAAATGTTTTCACAAAGGAAATCCTAATTCTTGAAAAATCAAGTGAAATGCGGGTTCTTTCAAATCCGATAGCCTGGAAAATTGTCAATTTACTTGCAGGTAAGCCCATGTATCCTGCTCAGATTGCAAAAGAACTCAAGATTTACGAACAAAGTGCATATTATTACATAAGAAAACTATTGGCCATTAGAGCGATCGGTCAAGTTGAAACATCATTCGTACGAGGGGGAACTGCAAAACTTTACAAAACACAATATGCGGCATTCGGAATTGAAATGGATTGGGGAGAAAGGAAATTTGAATATGCAAAAAATGGAAAAATTAACAGAAATATCCGGACTTTTTTTGAGAATTTTATTGATGATGGATTGTTCAACGGTGTAATTGTGGTAGGCGCGCCAGATCCTCATGGCCCTTATCGATCCTCTGCAAGGGATGGTCACTATGCAGCGCAACTTGCCTTTTTCTTGGGTGGTTTTTGTACTCTGCCACAAAATTTTGTGGTAAAATTAGATGTTGACGCAAAGTCAGAAAAAATTTCAAGAACAGAAAATATCATCTCTATCGGCGGTCCTGGAACAAATATCATAACTTCGGAATTTAATAGGTACTTACCAATACGATTTGATGAATCCAATTTCTGGTCTGGATTGATAGCTCCTCAAGGAAGAACTCACACACTGGACAACCATGGCCTCATTGCAAAAATTAAAAATCCTTTCTCTGAAAAGTTAAGTATCATTTTTATCGCCGGAGTCAGATCAGCAGGAACCAAATCGGCAATTCTCGCTCTAACAAATCATGGTAACGAGATCCTAAAGAAATTTAATCAAGATGACAATTGGGCCGTGGTGGTCCAGGGCTATGATATGGATTCAGACGGAAAAATTGATACTATAGATATTGTAGATGAAATATCTACCAGTAGTGTCTAGAAAAATGCATTTACTAACTGGCAGCAACTTCCGTTGCTTTGCTCGGGGCCACCACGTGAACCAATATTTTTGATTCGTCTTCTTTCTTTACCAGATATCCAGGCAAGTTTACCTTTCTATTACCGATAGACACGTGTCCGTGTATTACAACTTGTCTTGCCTGCAATGGAGATTTTAAGCCCATTTTTCTCATTACAATAGTCTGTAATCTTCTTTCAAGTATATCTTCAATCTTTAAATTCAAAATATCATCTAAAGATGCAGTACTGGTCAAACCAAGCCTATTTAGGAATGATAAAAGAAGGGTTTCCTTTTCTTGTCTATCTTCAAGTGTCAGGGCTAGTAGCGTTCTCGCTTGATTCCTGAAGTTTGCTACTTTTGTTTGAGCCTTCCACAGCTCTCTCTTATTCCTGAGACCATAAGAACCAATGATATACAACTCTGAATTTAGTTGGTCAGAATTCCATATTCGCCTTGGCCGTCTGTAACTTTTTTTCGATTTTCTCGGATCTCCCATTCTTCCTCACTATTCTTTGCTTTCAGGAGATTTTGGTGCACTGCTTTTTGGAGCAGAAGCCTCAGGAGTTGCAGATTCAGCTGCAGCTGCTGGTGCGCCACTATCCTTTGCTTCTGCAGGAGCCCCAGCGCCACCGGCGGGTCTTAATGCCACCTTCTTTACTCCAACGGCACCACCTTTTCTACCAGTTGTTCGAGTGCACTGACCTCTGACCCTCAGTCCAAACATGTGCCTATAGCCTCTCCAACTATAGACTGTCTTTTCTCGCTCAATATCGTTTGAAATTGTAAAGTCAAGATCTGAGGTAAGTAAATGCTTGTCTGTCCCTGTATCGCTGTCTTTTCTTCTGTTTAGATACCAATTTGGAATTCCTATCAAAGAAGGATTCTTTATTGCAGCTTCAATATCACTCACTTCCTTTTCAGTTAAAAATCCTATCCTCATGTTAGAATTGATATTCAGCGATTGTAGGATGACTTGGGACAAATTATAACCCAGTCCTTTAATATGACTTAGGGCGATAATAATTTTCTTGCTGCCCTCAATGTCTTTGCCTGCTATTCTTAAGATATGCCTATATTCAGATATCGACAATATTTACGTCCATCATTTTCCGAAATAAAAACCATGCTGACAAATACAACTAAAACAAGTCTACTCGAATAAAGACAACGACGAAACCAAAATAAGCTTTGAAAGCTTTAAATTTGTTGGTAGAACGAGATGATGAATAATTGATTTCTGAAAATTTTAAAGATATTGTTCATAAGAGTTATAGTTCTGAGCCCGATTACAAACAAGAATTTCCTGGCCTACCTGAAAACTACAAGGAAATAAAAACCCTCGAAGATTTACTATCAATCAATTACAAGCATTTATCTGTAAACGATCAACTTAGGGAAAATTTAATAATAAAACTGAAAGGAAAGCAGTTTCCTTATTCAGGAATCATTGGTTACGATGAGGACATAGTTCCTTCACTTAATAGAGCAATACTTTCTTCACATGACCTATTACTTGTGGGTCAAATTGGCCAGGCAAAGACTAAGATTGCGGAAACAGTTGCCAAAAATTTACTTTCCCCTATTCCGGTAGTTCAAGGATCAATTACAAACGATATACCGACTTTAGTTCCCGAGGACGAGCTTGTGTCGTTATTAAACGATAAAGAGATTACTCGATCAAGACCAGAATTTTATGTTTCTACTGAAACTGAGGATAAGATAAGGAATAACAGACTGGATACTAAAATAGTCTGGATTGACGGACCCAGCCGCTACAAGTACCTTCTTGCTACGCCGGATATCTCTGTAAAGGATCTTGTTGGTCAAATAGATGCCATAAAAATAGCAAAGAGAGGAGTAGAAATATACAATATGGAATCATACTCCCCTGGTCAACTACTCCTAGCCAGACATGGTGTGTTTTGTATAGATGAATTACCAGTTCTTGATCCGAGAAAACAAGTAGCATTATTGAGTGTCCTACAAGAAGGTATCTATACGACAGGGTCATACCCGGTAATTTTCAAACCAGATACAAGAATAATATCAACAGCAAATCCAATTGACTATACCCATTCAGGAAAAATCATTGAACCACTTTATGACAGAATGAAAAGCCACATAATCACAAGATATCCCAAAAAGGTTTACGACGAAATGATGATAATGGTTCAAGAGGCAAGAATCTCCAATTCTAGCAACGTAGTGTTACCAATTTTTATCTTAAGAACTCTAGCAGAAATTACCAGGATTGCTAGAGATCATCCGGAAATAAACCATGAAAAGGGTGTAAGTGTGAGAATGTCTATTCACTCTCTAGAAATTTTAATATCAGAGGCCGAACGAGTAAGAGCGATCATAAATAATATCAAAGCTGTTCCTCGTTTTAGTGACATTTACTCAATCCATCAAACATCAAAATTTGAACTATCAGAAATAGATGACAGTCATGAAAACAGAATGAATATTTTGGATGCAATAATATCTGATGCAATCAAGAAAGTGTGTGCTCATTATGTGACTGATATTCCTCCTGAAAAGCTATTGAATCTAAAGAATGAATTCAAAATCAACAAGACCTTTCATGTTTCTCAAGACATTGCAGGCAATACCAAGAATCCGAAAAGTTATCAGTCACAAGTCAGTAAGTTTAGCTCATTAAAAGAAATTATGGATATTGTAATAAATAATATTTCACAAGATCAAAAACATTTTGATGAATCTTTACTGGAAAATGCAATAAATGTTGATACTATCAAAGATATGAAAGATCCCGAGTATCTCTCATCAGTAACTGAATTAATTCTAGAAGGTCTTAGGTTCACTGATCCACCAATATTGGATAGAAAGGAAGGCATTTATGTCCACAGATAGTAACAATATTAAAAGATTTACTTATTATAACAGTATAGATTTTCCGGAAGAAAAGGAAGATAGGGCTCCAACAAAATCAATTCCAAAAAATTTGCTTCAAGATTTTCTTAAAGTTTTAGGCAAGGAGATTATGAAAGAAGATCGGCCAAAGCTCGAAGAAATTGAACAAGAACTACAGAACTTGAAAAAGGAAAAGGAAAATAGTCAAGGTGAAGGAGATAACAACGAATACACTAAAACAGAAACGTCAATTATTGCCCAACTCCAGCAAATGGGGTATATCAAAGATTCGAGAAAATGGTTAAGTAAGAAAGGATTTTTTGCGGTTGGTGGAAAATTGTTAGAAGATGTAATAAGAGCTCTTAACAAAGGTACCATTGGGCTTCATGAAACAACATTCAGCGGTAGCGGCTCTCTAAATCTAGATTCTACAAAAAAATACGAACCGTCTGATGACCTAAGATTAATGAATGTTCCAAGATCAATATTAAATGCAATTCAAAGAAGATATAGCTCTAGAACATCCATTCAGTTGCCAATTGATCTCCAACCAGAAGACTTGGAAGTTTACGAAACAAAAAGAGATGTTAGTGTTGCAGTTGTATACTGTATAGACCTGAGCTCTACAATGAGGTATTCAACTATGTTTGGCGACATGAGTCGAATAGAGGCCGCAAAAAAGGCACTATGGAGTCTGTACTTATTGAATCAAAAATTTTTCCCCTCTGATTCAATTCACATAGTTGGTTTTGGGGCATTGGCATCAAAAGTATCACCATATGACATTCCATACCTTAAGACTTTTGAATCAGGTGTGGGTTTTATGCATTATACGAATTATCAGGCTGCATTTAGATTGGCAAAGAAAATTCTACAAAATGAAACAAGTATCAACAAGAAAATTGTCCTAGTGACAGACGGTCATCCCAGTGCATGTTTTATAGACACTGAGCAAGAAAAAAATAAAATATTATGCGAAAGGCCCTATTCCCAATTTTTTGCTCCGGACAATGAATCAATAGATTCTGTAAAGAGAAAACAGGAATTATCACTTGATACTAAATCAGGGAAATTAGTTTATCTCTGTTATAGGTATAGACAAGTTGATCAGTATATCGGTGAAAAGACAATCCTAGAAGCACGAAAATGTCATAAGTTAGGCATAGATATTGACACAATAATGGTTAGTGAGGAAGATTCGCTGTTAAGCTATGTAAATGAGTTGGAAAAATATGTCAAGGGTAGATCCTATTATATAAACCCGACAGAAATAGACAAGATTCTGATTACAGATTACCTAAATGATAAAAAATCCATACTAAGGTCAAATTGAAAAATAACAGTTAGTTTTTATTTACATGTTCTAAAAATAGATATTTAATGACAATTGACTCTGCTGACTCTAACTATTTTGATTGGAATAATTCGTTTAGTGTGATCAAAAAGGCATACGACTCATCTCTTTTTGTACTTATAATAGGACCAAAAGGCACTGGAAAAACTAGTCTGGTTAGAAAATTTGCCTCCGAAATTGGAAAGCCACTACATTCAATTAATTTTAGCTTGAGAACACGTGAGTCGCATCTAGTGGGAACTAAAACCATGAACCAAGGTGAGGTTACATTTGTAGAAGGCATATTAATCAAATCCATGAGGGAAGGTGGAATACTATATCTCGACGAACTCAATGCAGCAGAAGCTGATGTACTTTTGCGACTCGATGAGGCACTTGATGACAGAAGGCAAATCGTATTAAAAGAAGCTGATGGTCAGGTAATCAATGCAATGGAAAATTGGTTTGTATTTGCTACAATCAACCCACTTTCGCATGAGGGTACAAAGGAGTTACCTCCACAAATACTAAGCAGGTTTCCAGTAAGGTTGAGACTTGAATATCCCCCTAAGGAAATTGAAAAGCAGATTATCAAGTACCATGTAGACTTTGATTCATCTCAGGAAGGAGCTATTGACAATGCACTTAAACTTGCTAACAGCCTAAGAGAAGCTGCCTCACTAGAAGAACTATACTATAGCCCTAGTATTAGAGAGTCAATTGCATATGCCCGGTTGTTATCAAACCAGGTATCTCCCGTAAAAGCAGCTGAAGTAGTATATGCTAATGTTTACGATCAATGGGGAGAAGTTGAATATAGAAAGGTAATGGACATGATAACCTCAATTTTTGGATGAGAAGATGTCATTTTCCCATATTCAAAATTTTTCATTACGAAATGATGTTTTAATAAATCTAGGAACGTTTCTATCTAGAAGATGGTCTGGAAACAATAAGGCAACTATTTTATTGATAGAAGATGAACCACCCACAACCAATTTGGAAAAAAATACGATTTCCATGCCTTCACTAAGATATTATAATGGGACAGAATTTCAAAAATATCGTCAGTGGCGTGTCTCGTTATGGTATGAATCAATGCGATTATCACTATCAACAAAAGTTCTTAGTAATGATCACGCTTTTGGATTTATTTTAAACTCTATTGAAATGAAGAGGATAGAAATTTTGGGATTGAGAGAGTGGAAAGGTATGGAAAACGAGATAATATTTAACGAAGGCATTTCGTGGTTGTCACGTCCTTTATTGAATTCACTATACGGCAAGCACAAGATTGTTGAAGCATTTTCCCAATATCTGATAACTGGTTACATCAAGGGTGAATTGTTTGGCTCAGAATCAGATAGAGTTCAAAATGCAGTTAATATTGCCAGAGAGTTAATCGATGAATCAATAAAGAAAGACTTTAGAACTGAATGGATAGATCGACAAATTCCCAAAATAATCAAGACACTCCAAATTGATTCTCTTTTTACAATCCCATTTGTTACTCTCAGAAGTAAAATTGGTCTATCAATGACTGAAAGAATTTTACTTAAAGAAGTGGAAAAGGTCATAAAAATGAGAAATAAACTAACGGAAAAATCTTCAGATGACATAGTTGCAGGGACCCAATTGTTAAAAGAATATGAAAGTCTGGTAAAGGAAAGTAAAAAAACAGATAACAAGGGTTACTCTACAATGGAACAATTTGGACTTGAGATTCCAGATAGTGTTGACATAGACGAGAGCATAATTTATGATAACGATTTGATTACAAAGTTAAAATCCGTTATTCGATCATGGAAAAGAGGATGGAGAGAAGTACATGATATTACTGGTGACGAAATTGATGTAGAATCAGTAATAGAGTCACAACCAAAACCATTTCTCTTAGATTTCAAAAATACTATAGATACCAAAATAGCACTTTTGCTAGATCATTCTAGTAGTATAGATGAATACGAGTTAGAGTATAAAAAGGCCACGATTGCGCTGTGCGAAGCTCTAAAGTTTTTGAATGTTAAATTTTCTGCTTATGCGTTTAGTACCAAAAATAAGAAAGTAACGTGTTGGGTAATAAAGCACCCAGATGTCAAATGGACTTCAATGAATGCCCGTAATTTGGTTCAAATCAAAGCAAGCGGAGGAACACCGCTTGCAGAAATTTACAATTTATTGTTACCATTGATGAAAACATACAAACCTGATTTAATGATAACTTTAACTGATGGTGAGCCTTCTGACTATAATGCAGTTCGATCTACAATACAGACCTACAAGATGAATGGAATTCACATGGTTGCCGTAGGTGTTGGTAAAACAGTCAATAACGCAATAAACATTGGTTTAAATCTAAAGTATCTGGAATATGAAAGAACTTTGGTTGTAAGCAAGTTGGATGAAATCCCAAAACGAGTTCTATCACTTTTGCAGGTTTAGGTTTTTCATCTCTTTAGTGTAAAATCACAATTCAGAATAATAGTCAAATATTGTATTTATGTTCTTTCTTTACCTTTTCCCAATCGGATAGAAAAAGTGACAAGCCCTTATCAGTGAGAGGATGAGTCAGCATCTTACTTAGTATATCCGGTGGAAGAGTAACAATATGTGCACCCAACTTACCAGCCTCAATGACATGAATAGGATGTCTCACACTAGCGACCAAAACCTCCGATGGGTATCCATAATTGCTAAAGATTTGTACTATTTCCTTAATTACAGTCATTCCTTCTTGACCAGCATCATCGAGTCTCCCTATGAAAGGACTAACATAAGATGCTCCGGCTTTCGCCGCCAATAACGCTTGATTTGATGAAAAAATCAGGGTTACATTTGTCCTTATTTTTTTCTCACCCAATTTTCTTACTGCCCTTAGTCCATCGGCAGTCATGGGCACCTTCACAATAACATTTTCACCGAATTTTCTTAATCGTAATCCCTCCTCTACCATTTCCTCGGTCTCCGTCGCAACAACTTCTAAATTTACAGGACCATTCACAATTTTTACTATTTCCCGCATTATGTCCTCGGGATGTCCTTTCTCTCTTGAAATCAGTGTAGGGTTCGTTGTAATTCCATCAACTATTCCCATATCAACAAATTTATTTATGGACTCAATACTTGCAGTGTCAAGAAAAATTTTCATTTCTTTATTCTTTTCCTTGTTTTCAGAACAGATTCTATTATATGATCAGAGCTCAGGCTATATTTACTTAGGAGTGACTCTATTTCGGTTTCTCTGGCCGATTCCCCAAAAGTATCGGCTACACCCATTCTGTTCACTGGAACTGGATGATTTTCGGCAGTAACCTCACAGACGGCGCTACCTAGTCCTCCTATAATACTGTGCTCTTCGATAGTAACAATTGCACCAGTATCTACTGCTGCATGATATACCAATTCAACATCTATTGGTTTAATTGAATACATGTCTATTATTCTGCACGTAACATCATACTCCTTTTCAAGTGTTTGTGCTGCATCAATTGCTTTTGAAACCATTAAACCACACGCAATTAAAGTGATGTCCGAACCATTTCTAATAACGTTACCTTTACCTATATCGAATTGTTCAAAACTATCATCATAAATATTAGAACTTGAAGGTCGTGCCAATCTCATAAAAAATGGTCCTGGAGTATAACTCAAAAGCGGAATCAAATTCTTAACAGCAACAGAATCTGATGGAACAAGCACGCGCATATTTGGAATTGATCTCATTGTAGATATGTCCTCTACTTGTTGATGCGAGGCACCATCCGGACCAACTGTAAGTCCAGCATGTGAAACTACTAGTTTTACATTAAGATAGGGATAGCAAATAGCATTCCTAATCTGGTCAAGGCATCTTCCTGGCAAAAAAGCTGCATAAGTACTTGCAAAAACCACTTTGCCTGCTATAGCCAATCCAGCAGATATAGAAACAAGGTTTGCCTCTGCGATTCCAACGTTGTAAAGCCTGTTTGGGAATTTGTCTCCAAATAGTTTTGTTTTTAGAGAATCAGTAGTATCAGCACCAACACAAACTATGTTCGGATCCTTTAACCCTAGCTCAACCAAGGTTTTTCCGTAAGCTGTACGCATATCGGAAATAATGTTCTTGTCACTTAATTGCATGAAGATCCTCCTCAATACTTAGTTCCTTTGCTAAGGGTATAAGCATGTTCTTACGAGATTTAATCCAATCAGATCTCATGTCATTGATTGTTGCTAGTTCCAATAACTTTGTTTCAATCGCAACATTCGCCTTATGTCTTAGTTGGATAATATTGGAATTAATATCTGGTGAGCCGTAGACCGCATTGCCTGCTACCATAATTCTGGCACCGGCATCAAAAACCTGCTGGAGAGTTGTCGCGTCAATACCTCCATCAGCTTCAATAAATCCTTTATAGTTGTTACTTTTCAATCTCTTGACTACTTCGGCCATCTTATCCAAAGTTTCAGGAATAAATTTTTGACCTGCAAAACCAGGATTCACTGACATAATAATCATGATATCGATATTATTAAGATGTTCAATTACCCAAGATGGAAACTGGGTTCCTGGATTAATAGCAATACCAGGGCTGATTCCTGCTTTTAGTATCATTTTGTTAATCTCAACAAATTCCGATTCATTGCATGCTTCAACATGAACTGTTATAATATCACATCCTGCAGCTATGTATTCTTCGACATGATTGATTGGTTTTTCAATCATCAAGTGTGCATCAAAAGGAATACTGGAAATTTTTCTCAAATGTTTTATAGTATCAGCAAAAAATGAAGTAGTAGGCACAAATTTGCCGTCCATTATATCTAGGTGAATAAGGTCGGCCCCTGCTCGCTCAGCTCTTCTTACCTTTTCTTCATAATTTTCGGGTTCACCTGCAATAATTGATGGAGCAATCAGGATCTCGCTTTGTAGTTCTTCAAGCAAAATTGGAACGTGTTTTTTTGGAGGAGCCTTTCCGTGCCACTGCGGATTATTCGCCATATGCTTAATCCCTTTTCCCTTGGTGGTATTTGCGATTATTATTGAAGGCTTATCCTCTACTTTTTCAACTCTGCTCAAGGCGTCTATTATCTGCTCAATCTTGTGTCCATTTACCTCCACTACATTCCAATTAAATGCGGCCCACTTGTCCCTAACTGGATCCAGTGGCATTATTTCTTCTGTAAATCCATCCTGCTGGATTTTGTTCCTATCGAGGATAGCTACCAAGTTATCTAGTCTAAATTTTGAGGCGGCCATTGCTGCTTCCCAAATTTGGCCTTCATTTGATTCGCCATCACCTATCAAAGTATAAACTCTGTTTTTCTTACCATCTCTCTTCTTTGCAAGTGCAATACCAATTGAGACGGACAAGCCTATTCCCTCAGAGCCACCTGAGTATTCAATTCCTGGAAAACTGTGGTCCTTTTGACGTTCAGAGTATCTTACTGGATGTCCTTGTAATCGTGAGCCAAGCTTTCTGAGTGTCTTTATTTCCTTCGTATCAATATATCCGGCTGTCGCTAATGCTGCATAAAATCCGGGGGCAGAATGAGCTTTGGAATTTACAAAATAATCCCTTTCTTCCCATAAAGGATCACTCGCTCTATGTTTCATTTTGTGGAAATATAGAACCCCCATGATTTCAGCCGCCGAAAAGGATGCACCTGGATGCCCCGAACCTGCTTCGGCTATACCCTGGATAGCTAACATTCTCACATCTCTTATTTTTCGATTGAGCTCAAGATACCTCATTTTAAGAGCCATTTAGATACCCCAAATAGAACCAAAGACACCTTCATTGGATATAAATTGTAATCATAATGTTTGATAAAAACATATGGAATTTGACATGGACTTATAGATCCAGTCTCATCAATGAGAAATACTCGAAAAAAATGATATTCCAACATCCTATTTCTAAGGTTAATAAAGAGTGAACGCTGAATTTATTTAGACTTATTAGAAATAAGAACCAATATTACCATATGAGTGAATATGAGGATCTTAAGACTGGAGATATTGTCGCTGAGGCACTCATTGACTGGAAGGTTGATGTTGTTTTTGGAATTCCAGGTGATAGCATAAATGGATTCATAGAAGCTTTGAGAGTTAGAAAAGACAAAATAAAATTCGTTCTCGTAAGACATGAGGAATCTGCTGCCCTAATGGCCACCGGATACGCTAAGTATACTGGCAAACTTGGTGTATGTACTGCTATTGCAGGACCTGGTGCAATTCATCTTCTGAACGGCTTGTATGATGCTAAAGCCGATAACACACCTGTTATTGTTATCACAGGAGGAACATCTATGGATCTAATGAATTCAAGCTTTCAACAGGATGTAAACTTGTTAAATCTTTTTTCTGATGTTTCAGTTTATAACGTCATGATAGGCTCTCCACGA
>DATFBL010000145.1:0-2294 GCA_035253865.1 Nitrososphaeraceae archaeon
TATAACAAAGTGGAGGTGGTCAATACAAAATGCTGATAGCATACCAGAAATTGTTAGAAGAGCATTCAAGATATCAGTAGATGAAAAAGCTGGAGCAGTACATCTTGAATTACCACAAGATATAGCCAAAAAGAAATCTAGGATCAAACCTATTGCAAAATCACAGGAATTGCTAAGATCCATGCCATATAAAGATTTAATAAAATATGCAGCTAAAATGATTTTGAATTCGAAAATACCTTTACTATTAGTTGGAAACGGTTGCGTAAGAGGAAATGCCAGCTTGCATCTGAGAGACTTTGTAGAAAGAACAGGGATATATTCATTAAATACATTCATGGCAAAAGGAGTAATATCAGATAAATCAGAGAGGCATTTGCAAACAATTGGAATCAAAGAAGCAGATCATGCTTTGATCGCAATGAAAGAAGCCGATTTGGTGATTGCAGTAGGATATGATCTTGTTGAATACAGCCCAAAAAACTGGAATAAGAGTTTAAATAAAAAAATTATTCATATTGATTTTACGCCTGCTGAGGTTGATACATACTATCCTCCAACCATCGAAATTGCTGCCGATATTGAATTTACGATAGGTGCTATTTTAGATGAACTAGAAAAAGAGGAAAAAAACAGAAATATGAATATTAAAGAAGTTTTGTATGATAAAAAAATTTTAGATTTATTTAAAAATATCAAAAAAGAAGTAGTTCGAAGAATTGAATATTTCAAAGATGATGATTTCTCCTATCCAATAATGCCAGAGAAATTGGTAAACTATGTAAGGAGTGCTCTTGATGAAAGCGATATTGTTATTTCAGATGTTGGGGCTCATAAACTGTGGATAGCAAAGATATACAATACTTATGTTCCAAACACCTGTATAATTCCTAATGGCTTTTGCTCAATGGGATTTGCGCTTCCAGCAGCCATATCAGCCCAGCTGGCAAGACCTGATCAAAAAATTGTTTGCATGTGTGGAGATGGCGGATTTTTGATGAATGTTCAGGAATTGGAAACTGCTGTCCGTTTACAATTACCTATAATCGTCATTGTATGGTGTGATCTTGATTTCGGTATGATATCTTTAAAGCAAATTAGTGAATTTGGAAGAAGCGCATTTACTAAGTTCAACAATCCTGATTTCGCAAAACTTGCTCAAAGTTTCGGAGCAATAGGATATAATGTTAAATCTACTTTAGAATTTCCTAAAATCTTGGAAAAAGCAAAAGAATCAACCTCCATTCCAGTTATAATATCAATCGACGTAGATTATTCTAGAAATCGCATTTTGCTAACTGATGACTTTAGAGGCTAAAGCAGATACATAAGTCATACCCTCAAGATAGATAAAAGTGTGCTCTTAAAGTTTTATACCGGGGAAGTTTGATAGAACATGGCAAAGAAGATATTGATGATAATTAATGCTTGAAATCTTATTTGAGGCTGATCTAAAGACAAGGTTTAACATAAAAACATGGAATATAGACTCTTGGCATAAACCCTCTTTATGAACTGGTACAAAATACTGCGAACTATACTTCGCAAGGCATTGCTCAGCATCATATAAAGTGTCCATGTTAGTAACTGGGAAACCAGAGAAAGGACTCGTTCCTAGCACAGCCAAAGAAAGTATATAATGCGTTAACTTGTCCAAAAAAACATTTCTATTTACAGTTGAAAAAGCTGTTGAAGAACAATGCCACTGTAGGGCTCCTGTATTATCTAATCAATGTATAAAAGTATGGAAATATAATAATAACAAATATGGATACGAAGCTTTCAAGTTTTTCTTTTCTTCTTTTCTTCTTTTCTTTTCTTCTATTGTTCAGATGAAATATCATGAATATTATCTTTAATTCTATCTTTCATTATTGAAGTCATTTCTTCTGATTTTATAGCATGGATTTCCCAATAATGTTGTTCAGCATTTTTCATAACATTCTCTTCTGTAATACCTTTAATAATATAATCACAGTTTAATCCTACGTCACGACATGCTAGTGTTTTCATAGTATATGATGATTATGTGGGATATATTCCTTTTAAAAATATTATAGTGTACTAGCTTTGTTTGGATAAGTCACAATGGATACTATGGTATTTCATTTCTACTGAAGCTTTAATTTTTCTCGAACCTTCTATATGATTAAAAAGGATATAGTATATATATTTAATAACTATCTGTTGTTTTTTCTAACTTGAGATAAGATAATTTCAAATCTGGCTTTTTTCGAAGCCTAATGTTAGGCATAAAGTCTATCTTTATTTCCATTTGTGAATTTGCTGGTATA
>DATFBL010000146.1:0-3741 GCA_035253865.1 Nitrososphaeraceae archaeon
AAAATAGTAAATGATATAGCATATTATTACTATTGCGATAGTGAGTAAGGGCTGTCTTAGAATATTGTTACCTGATCTACTTCGATTAAGGTACAATCTATATATAAAATGCTTTGCTCTATATCTTCATACATATTGTTAGTTTTATTGTTCACAGCTAATGGAACATCTTCTTCAGACACATAGTGTTTCCCTTCTACGCTACTATGACATGATTGAGGCGACTAGAATAGAGGTGGCTATTTGTTGCTTCTTCAGCTATCCGGTCAATGCTTGGGTTCAAGAGGATATCTCAGTCCACTGCTTCAACCATATGCCGTCTCTGTTTCAGTATTTCTATCGCTTTTCATGACCACGTCAAGGCGCTAAAGGGTATACAGATTAGGGCTAATGTCGACGATGAGTTTTAGCCACCTAACTGCGAACAAGTAGCACTAGTTTGTATATATGGATAAATACATATTGTGATACTGCGACTTTAATGATTGGTCGATAAAGTGAATGTAACAACTACGCCAAGATTAGTTAGCAAGGTATACTATAAGTTGCAAGATAATATTTCGAAGTTCAGAAAGCTTGTAAAAAGACCACTAACTCTCAGTGAGAAAATTCTCGTAGGACACTTATATGAGTTAGACTCTGTCGACAAACGCGGTCTTCAATCACAGAAGGACTATGTATTACTAAGCCCAGATAGAGTCGCATTGCAAGATGTTACTGGACAGATGACTATTCTTGAGTTTATGCAATCGGGCCTGAAAAGAACCAGGCTTCCGACTACAGTTCATTGTGATCATTTAATTCAAGCAAGAGTGCGAAGAGATTTGGATACAAAGGCTGCACTTTACGAAAACAATGAAGTTTTTCAATTCTTAGAATCAGCCTGTAGGAAATATGGAGTAGGATTCTGGAAACCCGGTGCAGGAATTATTCACCAAGTTGTCCTTGAAAACTATGCCTTTCCTGGCGGGCTCATGATCGGAACAGATTCCCATACTCCCAACGCAGGCGGCCTTGGAATGATTGCGATAGGGGTGGGTGGATTGGATGCAGCAGAAGTAATGTCTGGTTTGCCTTGGGAATTGTTGTATCCCAAACGTATAGGTGTTTATCTTACAGGGGATTTGAACGGATGGGCCTCTCCTAAAGATGTAATATTGTATCTTTCTTCGAAGCTTACAGTTTCAGGAGGAACTAATGCAATAATAGAATATTTCGGACCAGGCACAAAAGCAATAAGTTGTACAGGGAAGGCAACCATCACAAATATGGGCGCAGAAGTCGGGGCCACATCCTCAATTTTTCCCTACGACAACAGAATGGAGACATATCTTAGATCTACAGGACGCGGAACAATAGCAGATCTAACTAACGAATATTTTGATCTGTTAACACAGGATCCAGAAATAGAATCAGAAATTTTAAGGGATAAAAATAATGGCTTAAAGTATTTTGATCAACTGATCGAAATAGATCTCTCTAAGCTTGAACCATATATAGTAGGTCCGCATACACCAGACCTTGGAAGGCCTATTTCAAAGATGGCAAGTGATGTAAGGGAACACAATAATTATATTGACAATATATCAGTGGCGCTCATTGGTAGTTGCACTAACTCCTCGTACGAGGACATGTCCAGAGCGGCATATATTGCGGAACAAGCAAAAGCAAAAGGAGTTAAAACAAAGGTACCACTACAAGTTACCCCGGGTTCAGAATTGATTAGAGCCACAATCGAAAGAGATGGGCAAATGCAGTTACTAAAAGATATAGGCGCAAACGTCCTTGCGAACGCATGTGGGCCTTGCATAGGCCAGTGGAGTAGACCCGAGTTGAAGAAAGGAGAACGCAACACCATAGTCACGTCGTATAATAGAAATTTTCCTGCAAGAAACGATGGAAGACGGGAGACAATGAATTTTATTGGTAGTCCTGAGATGGTTGTAGCACTTGCGCTTGGAGGAAGGCTTTCCTTTAATCCTCTCAGCGATGAATTGATCGCAAGTGATGGAACATCATTCCAACTTGAACCTCCAAAAATCTCAGAAGAAGTTCCCCAAATAGGATTCGAAAATGTTAAGCAAGTATATGTACAACCGGCTGATGACCCAGACTCTATAGATGTGATTATCAAGAAAGATAGTGAAAGATTACAGCTACTCCCACCGTTCGCTGAATGGGATAAACATGATTTCGAAAAACTTCCAATCCTGGCAAAGGTAAAAGGAAAGTGCACCACAGATCATATTTCGCCTGCAGGGATTTGGCTTATGTACAGAGGACATCTTGATAAAATAAGCGATAATCTGCTTCTTGGGGCAAATAATGCATACCATGAACAAGAGGTTGGAAGAGGTAAGAACATCTTCAACGGGCAGATGGAATCTTTTCCTCACATTGCAAGAGATTATAAGAATAGAGGTATGCAGTGGATTATAATAGGCGACAGTAACTACGGAGAAGGGAGTAGCAGGGAGCATGCTGCAATGACCCCAAGATATCTAGGATGCGCAGCAATCATATCCAGAAGCTTTGCACGGATACATGAAACGAATCTCAAGAAACAAGGAATACTGACGCTTACCTTTAAGGATTCAGCAGACTACAATAGAATATTGGAGGATGATCTAATTAGTATAATTGGACTCAAGGAGCTCAGCCCTGGAAAACCTATAACTTGCATTTTATACCATAACGATGGAACAGAGGAAGTTTTGTTATTGAAACACTCGTACAATGAATCACAATTAGAGTGGTTTAGAAGTGGATCAGCTCTCAATATGTTACGATCTGCATCCAGAGGATGAAGACTGATTTGCATTCGGATACTTAATAAAACGTTGGTTTACGTTACAATAATTATATATTTTAAACTATAAAATTTAAAACCGTTTTTTGACATTAAAAATATCATCATATTGTAATTTATCATCATGAGACAAAGCAATTC
This sequence comes from Nitrososphaeraceae archaeon, assembly GCA_035253865.1. GTDB lineage: Archaea > Thermoproteota > Nitrososphaeria > Nitrososphaerales > Nitrososphaeraceae > TA-21. The sequence goes on from DATFBL010000146.1 coordinate 2,951, forward strand.
TGGCTCTTATGTGATACTATAATATTTAAAGCCACTCGCTGGGGATCCAGTTATTGCAGTCGTAGAAGTTGGCTGAACTAAAGTCGGCTTTACACTCAGTTCATAATTTACAATGCTGCGTCTTATTAGAGAATTTTTAGCTGTTGTCTTGAATAATCTTACCATTGTCAAAAATTGCCTCGACAAGGAATTTCTTTTTGTAGTTAAGCTTCTTTAATGACTTGGATCCACCTCACAGTTTGGGTTCCTTAACAATCCCTTCGTAGGTTACGCTTGAGGTTGCAGACACAAGGGTTTTGGTATCTGGGCCAGTCGGGTACTGATAGCTCTTCAGTAGTACCATATCCCCTATAGCAGATATATAACTTATTTAGCAGCAATTAAAGAATATTTGTCGTCCCCCATTTTGTAAACATGAATTGCAGTGATTACAAATGTATTTTGTTTTAGCGTTAGACGTATAACATTTTTACTATTCCATTTATTACATTATCTTTTCAAGATGGATTTGAAAAATGAGGACCACGTTCAGAGAAGACATAGAATTAGAAGATCATGAGCATACCTTTGAACTAGCGGATATAGCGATTAAGTACAGGGACTATTCAGAGAGCGATTATTTTATCTGGGCAGTTTGTACTAACTGTCACGAATTTAAACAGAATGTTTCAAGCGAAGAAATAGAAGCTTGGTATGATGAGAATCAAAAATAGGTTATCATGGCTTAAGCCTCCACAATATCCCTTTGCGAACATTCCTGTGTGTATTCCGGATAGATGTCATAGCCATTT
>DATFBL010000147.1:0-9983 GCA_035253865.1 Nitrososphaeraceae archaeon
ACGTTGGCAATCGCAATCGATACTCCTTGCGCTCCCTTTCTGGCAAGTATCATTAAGGATATTTTTTCGGGCATTTCACCAGCAATTGGACTTATTACCACTGAAAGGATTATTGCTGAAACTCCTATATCTACTGATACATGTTCCAACGACTCAATAAAAGGTTCTGCACCTAGGAAGATACCAATTGTACCAATCATGAAGATAATTCCTGATTTGATTAACTGTTTTTGATTGCTAGGAAGATTAACATTTTCGGAAGGATTACTGTACTCTTCAATAATTTTCTCTCTGTCTTTCTTTTTTTCTAATCTCATTTCATAAAATGCGACAAATACATATACTAAGAACAGAACTGTAAAGATTATCCCATCAATAAAATGATATCCATCGATAAATAGAATTGCACTTATTATTGCCGAAACTATTAGAAAAATCTTGTCCAGTTTAAAATGACTCACATCTATTTTTTTGATTGGTTTTTTTGAAAGCCGCGTAGTGGCGATTAAGAGCATTATTGCCAAACCCAAAGTCATCATCAGTACGTTGCTACCCAGACCTGCTCCAAGCGCAATTCCGTAAGATCCATCCGATGCTGCATATGCAACAATAGCAATTTCAGGAAGTGTAGTTGCTACACTAAGTAGAGTTCTTCCAACGAACCTGGCTCCAAACCTGGTTGCCAGATGTTCAGCACCATATGAGAGTAACCAGCTAGCAAAGGTTAATTCTCCTAACCACATTAACATGACAAGAATGTTATTAGCTTCCAAACAAGTTGTGACTACTAATTTTACAGAATATAAATCATAATAAATCCGAGTAAAATGGCAAAGCTATGCTGTAAAAGTTGATTGAATGATATACTAATTTGAAAAAAGATAAAAATGGATTTTGTTGTTGATTGAATCCTTATTCTTAAGTAATTGGTATATTTGTCATGTTAGATATTGGTATTCTAATTTTCAGAACACCATTTGCATAATCTGCCTTGCTTTTTGCATTGTCATCTTCGGGGATAGAATAAGGAAGAGGGATTTTTTTCTCAATCTTCGTTGGGCGCTGACTAAAATGCATTGCATGTGATTCCATTTCAATAACTCTCTTTGCCCTTAATGTTAGAATATCTTTGGAAATATTTACATGAATATCTTTCTTCTGGAATCCCGGTATGTCCACTATGATTACCAACTCCGTACCGTCTTCATAAATGTCAACGGGAGGTAAAACAAATTCATAAAATTCTCTTGAGCGATTGCCAATTTCCTTCATTATCTCCTTTGCAACGTACCGACTTACACCCATAAACTATCTGACGCTTTCTTTCTATAAATTCTTTATTTTCAAACCCAATATAAGCCCCATTTTGATGAAAATATTGAGTCTGCTTCGTCTTAGTATTTAGAATCTTTAAGAATTTGAAAGTGTGGAAACAGTTAATCTGCTATCATAATTGCATGATATCCAGAACTACATTCCGGACAACAGGCATGATCACACAAACATTCTACGCAATATCTATGGGCATCATAAAACGTACATATGCTATCAGAATGGAGGCAGTTCTCACAAATCACGAACTTTCTGCATGGATTCGAATCTAATCTATCCACGCTCTCACTTGACTCAATTCATATATTAAGCTTTTCAGTTAGACTTCATAATTCTAATTTTGACATCAAATAGAACCAAATTATCTTGAGAAAGTATACAAATTAGCCAAATTTCTTGTATTTAACAAAAAATAAAAACAATGCGATTTGCAATTCAACAGATCTTGATTAGCTCTGTTCCGACAATTGATAAAATGGCAGGCATTGAACTATACACCACACGTTTTGTAGGGATAGGAGGATCAATAAAAGTAAAAAACGAAGACTTTAGGGTTATTGAATTGTTAGCTGAATCACTTTCAAAGGACATTTCTCAAAAGCCTGACAATTCATACAGATTTCCATTATTACTACTTGACAAGAAAGGATTAGATTCTAATCATGCAATTATGGAGATATTCGATGAGCTGAGAACAAGAATCAGAGTTTTAGGAATTAAGGATGCAAGGGCTTTTACTGTGCAATACGCTACCTGCGAGGGCAACAAGTACAAATTAGGCAAAACTAGGCATACTGCTTTATCACTAGCTGGTTACACAAAATATTCCATAAGGAAATCTCATATCATGGGAAACCAATTTGAGATATATATTACAAATCCCTCTAGAAGTGATATTTCAGACTTTATTGCTGAGATTAAGAATATACCAAATTATTATGGGCTTCAACGGTTCGGCAGTGAAAGGCTTGTTACCCATTTAGTAGGACGAGAAATTATTAAAAGGAACTTTAAGAAGGCAGTTGAAATATTTTTATGTCATACCACAGAGTACGATACTCAATTTAGTAAAGAAATACGAGCACAATGCATGGATCCAAGAAATTATAGACAAATACTTAAGATAATTCCAAAAGGCATGGATCTTGAGCGTAATTTACTAAGATCACTTGCAAACGGCAAGGATTATATCGGAGCATTAAGGTCCATTCCTATTAATATACGGCGCTTGTTCGTTCACGCATATCAAGCATTTGTTTTTAACAGATGTTTAAGTGATATGATTAGAAATGGAGAATCAATTACATCATGTAAAACGAATGATTTTTGTTTCAAGCTAGAAAACAAATTGACATTGGGAAAGTTAATGCGGTATCTGGATAAAGACAGTAATGAATTGGTCCCAGCAATGCATCTGCCTGGGTATTCATTTAAATCAACGGATGGTCGATTTGAAAGAAAATTATCTGTCATACTGAAAGAGGAGAATATAGAACCAAAGGATTTCTATTTGAAAGATATGCAAGAATTGAGTGTAGAAGGTGGATTTAGACAATTACCATTAATGGTAAATGACTTTTCTTTTTCTGACAATCTTCTGATAAATTTCAAAATACCTGTGGGTGCATATGCGACTATTTTGCTGCGCGAGTTAATGAAACCTGTCGACCCAATAAAATCTGGCTTTTAACTCAAGTATGTCAAGTCTATGATGTTTGTGACTGTTTTTGGTCAAATCCTGTAAAAAAGCTGGAAAGTGCTCGAAATTATCTGCGAAATATAAATATGACTTTTAAGTATAGAGGAACGATGCTCGGTGGTAGGAACTTTCATAAAATCATAGAAGACGAATTGATAAAGGCTTCAAAGGAACTAGCATTAAATTATGACCAGAGCGGGATACACGTGTCAGAAATAACTCGTTGCAGTAGATTGTCATATTTCGAAAGGATGGATCCTTTCTTAGATGAATCTTCAAATGCATTACGAAATATATTCAGAGGATCCGTTACAAAGTTATTAAATGGAAAAACCAAAGAGTACAAAATTGATGATCTTACAATTTACGCTACTATTGACTTGTTAGTATCTGATGATTTGGTAGTTAATCTTATTCCAGTTTCAAAATTACCTGATTATCCTCATCCAAATGATCTTCTTTATGTTAATGCATGCATGTTTATTTTTGAAATCCATGGCGGTTTCATAGTTTACTTTACCCCCGACGGCAAATTTGCTGAATTCAGTGTTTCCCCAAGTAAGAGAATGTTTGAACAAGTTGTAAGAAGAGCACGTATTTTGCATTTATTGCTTAAGGAAAAAAAGACGCCAGTTGTCGAGCCAAGCGAGTTGTGTTTTTCATGCAAGTACTATCAGAGATGCTTTGGGCAACAAAAGGAGTCAGAACATTTGCTAGACATCTTAGGAATTGGAAAGAAAAAATAACATCAGGTTGCTTGCTTTTCTTCTCTTGATTTTTGAACAAATTTGTTGATCCTTTTTGTTCTAGCTCCAAACAAGATACCCGTGAATATTACAAAGGCACTCGTAGCAATCCCATACATCATTATTAAATCCGACATACCGTCATAGATTTATTTCATTAGCATTTAATTTTTTCTAAAGAGTTCAGGGAGTTGAAGGACGTGTATAGTTTATGTTAAATATTTGTTCGCCGCCGGTGGATTGGAAGCTACCCGTTTGCTTAAAGAAATAACTTCCATTAACCAAAAATTCTGAGAGTTCATTACTTCCGGAAATTTGGGACAGATTTAGTTTGTTGTTGTTTTCGATTATTCTCTTATCCTTCAGAATAAGAGTGCCGTTTCCAATAACTGGAAATATGCTGTCTTGAGAGTCGACAAAGCCTTCTGGTCGTTCACCAATATCTCCCGAAACAATTCTTGTAGAGTTGGAGTATACATTATATGAAATCGACTCAAGCATAATTGTGCCCTTGTTTGGGTTGAAGACATTAAAGATGATTGAAAAGTTTCCACTATTGTCATCAACTATTTTTGCCGTGATATCTTTTATTGATAACTCTGGTGCAATTGGATCTTTAATTGCATCCTGATTGAAAAGACTTGCTTCTGTGAATTTAATATTGGCTAGTCCCAATCTTGAAATATCAGTAGTTAGGAAATTGGAACTTGAAATTCCAAAATAAACAAGAATTACTATAATTGCAACTATGATTCCAGTTACAACATTTTTTTTGCTCATTATCCTTAAGACTCTTATAATCAAAAGATTATTTTAGTCTATTTATTTGTGGAATGGACCAAGCTATTCCTCTTATCCAACTGATTGTGGACTAAGATTATATTTATGACCGAACAAAACCAGATCATGTTTATAGGAGCCAGAAGAGCCGTCCTCATTGCCGCTATTGTTGCGATCGTCGCTTTTATTGTTTTATTCCCAGCAATCCCAGACTTGCTTAGAGGAGGTAGCGAATTGCGAGATGTAACAGTGGGTGTTAAGAATATTGCAGTGGAAAACACAAGTAACGTTAACAATACCATTCCCTTGACGGTAACTTTCGAAATACTCAACAACGATGTTAAAGCATTATCAACCTCTAAAATAGAGTATTCAGTTATTGCAAATAGTACTGAATTAGGTAATGGGTTACTTTCATATGAAGACATTCCTCCAAACGGAAGGCCACAATTGTATCCAAATTCTCCTACTACTCTTCAGTCGTCATTCCTTCTTAGCCGAACAAGCTCTAACTCAGAATTGTTTGACAAAATAAGCAATGCCGAGTTTATGGCAAATTTTACAGAATGGACTGTTAATGGAACAGCTCAGATTGACTCTGCTTTCACGATATATCCAATTGCTTTTAGCAGCAATCTAAGATAAAACTGGGGTTTCTATTTTTCATTTTTCATGAAGCCTTTTTCAAATCCGGCCACAATCCATTCTTCCAGCCAAACGCATTTTGCCGGGCTGTAAGGACTAGCTTCGTCTTCAGAAGAACACGAGTGTTGGTAAGCACAGCTAAAACATGGGGCTCCTTCTACGCATTCAATTTGTATAGGTTTTTTGTTGTATTCAGCAATGGCCGATTTCTTTACTATTAGTTTGTACGTCCATCTACCCTTGTGCAAAATCTTTTCACGTGAAATAAGTGATTGCTTCTCAAGATTTCCTGCCAACCTCGAACCATCCCTGCTATCAAGTGAAAATTCTTTACAGATTTCAGTTTGGAAAACTCCATCTTCTCCGCTCTTTAATATTGCCTGAAAGACCTGTTCAAATAATTCATGCTTATTCTTATACATACTTCTCGGAAGATTAACAATTTGAGACAAAAGATAGAATTGTATCAAGCTAATAATATAAAAATCTTGGCATTATCTATTCCATTCACAAACAATATTGAGGGATACTGACATTTAGCCTTTGTAATTAGAAATTTCTAATTTCTTATCTGGTGATTGAACCTGCCCAAGAGTCAGAAACGTTTCGCAAATTGAAAACGATCTGCAAATTATGGTTAACAGAATTTTCTTTTTCTTAAGAATTTGAAATGGTTGACCAAAGTATTATAAAACTGCGGTCACCGGGATTTGAACTTACCATATACTGGTATTCAGCAACCATTTCTTATACATAGTTATCAAACTCACTCTTGTAATAGAAAACTTTTACATTACATTCTTCTTAAAGAAAAGTATTTGCCATTTGTTTAAATGAACTGGCACTCGGATATTTCTTGCAGCCCGTAATTATATCAGGAAATGATAATACCACTTTTCCAATACGAATGATTTTCCTACTTCCCCGTTATTCCTTGCTTTATTTCACCGGTTATATTCTTAAGCACATCTTTCGCTCCTTTACCAACATCTCTTGCGGCCTCTTCTGTCTCGTTAAGTATTTCAGAGCCAATTTCGACACCAACGTCACTCATATTGCTCCCAAGTTGATTCAATGCGGAAGTTACTTCCTCACCGGCCTCGTCTAGAACCAAAGAAGCGTTATGACCTAGTTCGGACGTAGTTTGGTTAGCTGAGGCCATCACACTGCCCGGAGCGTATGAATCATTTTTAGTTGTGTTTAGAGCATTAGAGTCTGTTTGTGTAGTAAAAATCAATATCAATGTTGCCGCGGATATGATTACGAATTTCCAATTCACAATCTTGGAAGTACTGCAATTTTTATTTAAGGATTATCTTCAACTTAGCAATTACCGTATAATCCAACCTACTTTTATACCAATTTAGAGGATAAACACTTATCATAATGATTCGATAAGGAGCTAAATAATATGCCAATGAAAATGCCATCAATATTCAGCGTATCAGTGTTTGATGGAAGGAAACTTCTTGTCGTTATGACAATACTGGCTGTAGTGCTGACGGTAGAGTCATCTATTGGCTATATTGCTGATTTCATCCCCGAACAACTTGCTTCATGGGAGGGTTTAGTCACATTCATAGCCATATTTGCTATCTTCCTAGCGACCCAGTACTATGTGTTAGCTTTCGTTAATAATAATAATAAAAGTCACAATATAAGTGCCCATAGCCTACATACCACACATAAGATAGTGACTGTTATACAGTATACGTTAACAGGAATTATTTTACTAGTTATATTACAGATTCTGACAGTTCAACAATACAATACAATCTTGCTTCATATCACAATATCAATTAGCTATATAATGTGGATAGTGATGTTGGGCCTTCTAACCAAAGCGTTCCTTTCTTGGTATAGGTCAAAGAAGAACCTAATGATTCTCATATTTGCTTTGTCCATGATTGCATATGTCATAAATGGAGCATCCGGCCTATTTTACCAAGTAGATGAATTAGCAAAGAATAACTCAGTAATCAGATTGGGTGATATCGCTGTCTTTCCAGAAACACCCTCTTCTGTAGATATGGTCTATCAAATAGCTGGTACGGTTAGTTATGCTTTAACTTGGATAGCAACTGTACTGCTTCTGAGACCCTATATTGAAAAATTTGGTAAAGTAAGATTCTGGATTATGATGGGCGCACCCATGATTTATTATCTGATTGAATTTCCTCTCTTCAGCCTCGGCCTTTTCAACCCGTCCGAGGATTCTAATGCAATGACAAATATTCTAATTTTTTCCCTCGCTTCAATATTTGCAGGAATACTGTTCGGAGTTGCATTTTTATCTATAGCAAGAACCCTGAAAGTTGGTACCCCATCTAGGAACTATATGATAATTGCTGCTTATGGCTTTGTTCTCTTTTACATTGCTGGTTCTGCTGCGACTTATCAGGCTGCTTATCCGCCATATGGGCTTATCTCTGTCTCCTTTACTGGATTGTCTTGTTATTTGATATATAATGGTCTTTATTTTTCTGCTGTATCTGTTTCTCAGGACATGACATTGCGCAAATCAATCAGAAAATCAGTAATTGAACAGTCAAAATTATTGCATAATATTGGTACAGCTGAGATGGAAAAGCAGGTACAAAAGCAAGTACTATCTATGGCAACAAAAACATCGAAGGCGATGGCAGAGGAAACTGGAGTTCAGTCATCATTGAATGAGAATGAAATGAAAGATTATGTGGAACTTGTGATAAGAGAGCTCCAAGCAAATCAGCCACCAAAATAATGTTAAAAGATTATAGCATACAATTTCCATACAATTTCAGTGGCTAATGATTCTGACGAGTGTTACGAATGTCACCATCCTAGATTAAATCATTTTACCGATAAGCATGGAAAAAATTATTGCATGAAATGCACTTGTAATGGATTTAAAGCCGGATAAGATTTCGTGAATTGACATCGAATTTGGTCTTTTGTATATCCAGTTACAAATGTTAGTAACAAAATAGTCGGGTTCAGTTGGGACCAATAATGGCCAATTCAATCGTCACGGAGGTGTATCATATGATTTTCTCTTCTGTATTATCTTCAAGCAGGTATATGAATTCCTATAGTAAATGCGGTCACCGGGATTTGAATTCCCGCTCTAATCAACTAGAGTCCCGGGTTGCGGGCTTTCTTCTCCATCAAATGGATTGGAAGGCCAGTGTCCTAACCAAACTAGACGATGACCGCATATCTTTTATGCGATGATAATCTAGATATTAAATCTTATGAGGATTTTCGTTTCTTATTTTCCGGAAAGATATAATTCAAGAGCATATCCACCATCTTGTTTTTTCCTTTTTCCTTGATATTAGTGAATTTCTTGTTCAGCTTTTCCTTTCTTGCGTCTTCTTCAATGCTCTCATTTGGTCTTTTGTCAAACGCTCCCTCAAATTGAATCCTGTAGCCTTTGTAGCCTGCAATCACCTTGTCAAAAATTTCCTTTTGTTGATACGACGAAACAAAATAAACCACCGGAGGGTTGGCTCTTTTCTTTATTTCATCCATTAAAACAGAAAAAAGATGTCCTATGTTATTGTATGTGTTATCCACAACAATCATTGACTCTTCAACACCGTTTTTTAATAAAAGATTCTTTATGATTGCGCCTACATCATTACTTGCCGCAACATTGATTATGGTGGCAGACTTGTCCGGCTTGGATTTCATGATTCGCTCATATATTCTGGTACAAACTGCTATTCTATCAATGATGTGCGGCGGTAATTGTTTATTTGGTTCTAACTTCACAAAATTACAATAGAGGACGATTACGTTTCCAGAGACAAATCTATTTTCTGACATGATGATTTAGAATAATACTAGGGAATAAATTTTTTACCAACTTGACTTCTTTGGAGAATTTAACTGTCTTTCTAATTCATCTAGTCTTTGTATCGCATCTTGGTTTTGCCTAGCTTCAGAATAAGATGCATCATTTCTTATCTTGTTCATCAGGTCTGCTACCTCCTGAACGGTAACTCCATGCTTTATATCATATTCAATCTGCTTGGAACAACTTGAGATAGTACTATATTTTTTAAAATTTCGTTTTTCAAATGATGACGCATCGGGGGAAATTCCTTTCATGTAACGTAAAATAACTTTCTCAACATGTTCAAGATGCCATTCTCTCATCGCAAAATTGTTGGGTTTCATGGCACGTACTCAGTGATATGTGAATAATGGATATTTAATCTATTATACAAAATCATGATATCTCATAATTAAAATAATCATTGTCAATAGTATCAAAACCATCGTAACGTTCTCTACATATAATCTGAAAGTTTAATTTTATCTTGATTTGGTATTTTTGCGATTTCAAACCTCTCTTTTGATTTTAAAAGAGTAGCGGTTGCATCTATTCCAATTTTTGTAGTTATGAGATTTTTCTGATCGCTTGATGGATCCAAACTAGAGCCTTTTGAATATGGTATAATCAATAAGTCCTTGTCTGCCTGACATCTTGTTGATATTGCATATTCTACCTCGGTTGGATTCGTAGGATCAATATCATCATCAACTATTATTGCAATTTTTAGTGAGGGATGTCCTGCAAAGGCAGCGACGACTGCATTTTTTGGTTCTCCTTCCAATTTTTTAGTTATTTGAATAACTGCAACCAGCCAGTTACTTCCTCCGTCTGTCAAATGAACTGCTCTAGTACCAGATACGACATCTTTGACACTATGGAATAGTTTAGATTCTATGGGTAGTCCCATCAGCAATCTATGCTCTCTATATCCCGGAAGTATATCATGATATATAGGATC
>DATFBL010000148.1:0-2435 GCA_035253865.1 Nitrososphaeraceae archaeon
GGACATTCTAAGTTGAATCCTATATATTCCATAAAATCTGCACTTCCACAAAGCCCTGAGGCCGACCTATTGCCATGTTTTGCTACCTTTGCTCCGGCTGAACTTGCAATGATTGCCGAAGCGGTACTAATATTAAATGTGTTTATTTGACCACCGCCTGTTCCGCAGGTATCAATCAATAATCCGTCAACTTTTGGGGTAATCCTAACTGCGTACTTCTTTATTGTTTGCACAATCACATCGAGTTCATGTGCTGTTTCTCCCTTCATCCTAAGCGCTACTAGAAATGATGCGATAGACGCCTCTGATACTTTGCCCTGCAATATCAAACTCATTGCAAAAATTAGTTCGTCGTCAGAAAGTTCCGCTCCAGAGACTAACTTTTGGATTATCCGACTGAGGTTTCCCATCGGAGGTTCATTTTTTTAACATAGAGATAAAGTTCTGAAATATCATTGGGCCGTCAGCCGTCAAAACTGACTCAGGGTGGAATTGAATTCCTTCTATTGGATACTGTTTGTGTCTTACTCCCATTATTTCGCCATCATCAAGTGCCTTAGCTGTAACTTCAAGACAAAACGGAATATTATTTGGGTCGGCTACTAGAGAATGGTATCGAGTAGCTTTAAACGGGTTGCTTATGTTTTCAAATAGCTTGCCAGACTGATATTCTATAGGGCTTGTTTTTCCATGTCTAATGTTCTTGGCATTTATTATACTACCTCCGAATGCATTAACTATTCCCTCATGTCCCAAACAAACACCAAGAATAGGCGTTGTGGGACCTATGTTAACTATAATATCTATGCAGTTTCCAAAGTATCTACGATCTGCAGGATGTCCTGGCCCAGGAGAAATAACAATTCCATCCGGGTTCATTTTCCTAGCTGAAGAAGAACCTATCCTGTCATTTCGTTCGACTAACGTCTGAATATTAAGTTCGCCCAATATCTGAACAATATTGTACACAAACGAATCATAGTTATCAATAACTAAAATCCTCAACAGTAGATCTCCCTGTATACTTGGTTACGAGTTTGAGCTTAAAAACCTTCTAGGTAATACTTAAAGCGGAGTCGTAAATCAAAATCCATGGATTTGAATTAGAATGTATCTCCAATTTATGGCAGAGATCAAGACAACAAACTGTATGTTTAATATCTATTTTAAAATTGTTTTTGCTCCCAAATATTATAATTAATACAATGATAACATTTGTAAACAATCCCCAGATTTCTTGTGACTTTCCATGCCGCTCGCAAGCTATATTAAATGTTGGACATAACTTCAAACCAACTTCGTCGTGATAGTATTTTGACCAAGGTGTTCATAAATGGTTATGGAAATATAGGTCGGAGGCTTGCTAGTGCAATTTCAGGCGACAAAGAAATCCAGCTTATCGGAATCGCAAAATACAGTGCTGATGAAAAAACACAAGAAGCCCTCCGAAATCACTTTAATATTTATGTTCCTGAAGAAAAAATCAAGGAATTCACAGACAAAAAGTATCGAGTCAACGGTACAGTTGAGGCAGCAGTAGAGAATTGCGATATAGTGTTAGACGCTGCTAAAGAAGGGGGAGGATTCCTTAATAAGATCAAACTATACAGACCTCTCAAGAAGCCTGCAATATTCCAGGGGGGTGAAAACAGACATGGTTCTTATTCGGTGGCAGATATGATTCACAACTCCAGGGTAAACTATGATAAAGCTAGAGGCCGGACCTATGTAATCCAAGGAAGTTGTAACGTTTCAGGGATGGGACGGATTATCCAGCCTATGATAGAAAGGTTCGGCGAAGACATGACTCGATTTGACGTGACTCTGATCAGAAGATGGGCCGATCTTGAAGATTCCAAGCAGGTGAAGGATTCGATTGAGTGGGATCCCAATCCTCATCACCAGGATGACGTCAAGGATTTTATACCCGATGCAAATCTCTATGTGGATGCCTACAAGGTTCCCTCCAGAATGATGCATCTACACCAAATGTCGATAAGATTCAAGAAAAAGGCCCCAAGTAAGGACTCAATTGTTGAAACATTTAGAAAAGAATTTGGAATTGCAATTTTGAATTCTGCTGCGGGCACCGCACAAGTCAGAAAAAAAGCTCTAGAATCGGGTTTTTCTCATGGAGACACGAACATGGTACATATTCACCAAGAAGTTGTTAGGGTGGAAGAGGATATGATAAAAATTCCCTACTCTGATGACCAGACTGGAATGGTAATTCCGGAAAACTATCTACTTTTGCAATCTATGGTTCATGAACGCAGCAGACAAGATGCATTAGCCAAAGCCAATACTCTGTTTCAAATGGACTATAAGAAGAAGGTCTTGGAAGAAGAATTCAAATAACCGTAATAAATAAGAGCTCTTCACTATTTGATCCACTCAGTAAATAGGTCGGTAGGCCATTGAAGAAATCTCCTCAG
>DATFBL010000149.1:0-10327 GCA_035253865.1 Nitrososphaeraceae archaeon
GATTGTGAATTGTCGAAATGGATGAGGTCCGGGAGGGTGCAATCCTAAGGCAGCGTATCCATGCTAGCACGTCTACGTGATTGATCTTGCAGAGCTTGAGATTGGGCTTTACTACTATAGTGGTACCAGTAGACTGCTATCATCGAATGTGTTTTATTGCTAAAATCTGAGACCGGTAGTAAATTTTAAGTTGAATTATTATGATATAATATAAAATGGCTAATGCCACGATTAAACTCCCACTTCACGAAGGTCATGCGCCTGCTTATCTTCTTAATAGAATGATAAAACTTTCAGGTGCCATTTCGAAAGTAATTGTCAGTGAATATGGACAGCACGAGCTTTTAAGGAGAATTTCGGACCCGTTATGGTTTCAAGCATTTGGCTGCGTATTGGGTTTTGATTGGCATTCATCTGGTATTACAACAGTTGTAACGGGGGTCCTAAAGCAATCATTAACAGCCGAAGAACACGGTATTTCCATCGCTGGAGGAAAAGGAAAGAGATCAACTGATGCCAAAAAAGATATTCCACTGTTGGCGGAAAAAGACTATAATTTGTCTACTACGAAAATCGATGGTTTACTATATGCAAGTAAAATGGCTGCAAAAGTAGATAATGCAACCGTCCAAGATGGATATTCATTATATCATCATGTTATCCTTTTTGATAAAAATGGAGATTGGTCTGTTGTACAACAGGGTATGAATACCAAAAACATGATGGCTCGCCGATATCACTGGATGTCCGATTTAGTCAAAAGCTTTACTTGCGAGCCTAGGACGGGAATAATCTGCAATCACAAGAATCCAAAAACACTAAACATGTCATCAATTAATTCAAAACAGAATCAAGATGTCTGCATGGAATTAGTAACTGGAAGCACTGAGAACCTAAAAACTTATTTCAATAAGATCAATCAGGAAAAAAATAACGCTAATAAGTCAAGTTCACTTGATAATTGGTTGACACGATATAATTCAAATAGCACATCTAGCGTCTATTTTGAAAACGCTTTGAACAGTGAAGATTATGAAATGCCTCGCAGATTAAATTGGGATTTATTTAAGGAAATTTACGATATGCAGCCAAAGAACTATGAACAACTAATTTCTACACCTGGCGTTGGTCCAGCCGCAGTCAGAGCTTTATCGCTTATTGGCGAAATTATCTTTGGTACGAAAGCTTCCTGGCAAGATCCCGTAAAATTTACTTTTGCTCATGGCGGTAAAGACGGTGTACCTTATCCAGTTGCTCGTAGAACATATGACAAGTCAATTGATTATCTTTCCGCGGCGATTGAAGGAGCAGATATACTAAGAGAAGACAGAATTAATGCTCTAAAAAGACTCGCAGCATACTCAGCGAAATTGTTCTCTGAGTAAGTACTTAGCAACGGTAAAATTGTTTGATCCCGTTTAACAGCAACAATTCAGTCCGCAGAAAAAACGATAAATAAATAGTTATTTTAAAACGAACTTATTTCTTCTCTAAAATGCATAATACACATGCTTTAAAACATGCTAAACCGTATTTGCTCCTAACAGATTTTGATCTTTGGTTCGAACATATCTGCAAAGTGTGCGCTTGCAATTACCTATTCTCAGAAAACTACTTAATTATCTTCTGTTTAACTGTTTATTGATTTGAACTAATTATTTTTTGTAAAGTCCGCGTGTTAGTGATGGACAAGTTGACATAAGTCCATCGCCTCGGGGCCCACCATGTCTTCGCCTGTTCGTCGGCCGACCAGATATAATATTTATAAATTTTGACTATCCTTTTTCAGGATTTTAGCCATCTATTAGGGCGGGAAAATAGGGGTTTGCTTCATCCCTATACCCGTCCACTGTATTCTATTATTATAAAGTTATTTCAAACTTTTATTTCGTTACTGCAAACTTGAAATAGAATCCAATTCAGAAATCTCAATTCACTATCTAATGGATCTAATTCAAAAATACTGTGAGTTTTTTTTATTTTAGTTATAATTTCATCCATTCTAGATTCTATTATCTTACAAATATCATTATCAGGATTTTTCATATTTTCTAAACCCAAATGATAATTTCGATCCTCTTGATTAAATCACCCTTGTAAACACCATCGGCTGTATTGATCCATCTTTCAGATTCTTTAATTTCCTGTTGCAGTGTTTGTTCTATCGTCATAAATTGAATTAGTTTTATCATAATCATAATTTAACATGAAGAGTGCTTTATCGAGGGAACAGTTCTGGTGAGTTAAAGGGAGTTTATCTTACTGGTAATTTAGGGAGTTTGGTTTGTGTCAGTAGAAACCTCTTCTGTAGATTCTGGCTCCTTTTCTTCTATGACCTCTTCAGTTTCTTTATCAGCCTCTTCATATTTTCGTTTACGAAATATTTTGAGGCTACTAAATGCCCTTCTTAGGCTCATATAGTATTATGAGCAATAAACTATTTACCAATCATAAAGTTTCAGTTTTGAATTTCTTAATGGCAGTAAGGGGTAATTTTCTTTCACTGGCCTTTGATTCACGGTATTAACGTATTAGCGCTTACAAACAACAAGTATAGGCTTCTTTGGATTAGTGTTCACATTTTGTCTTTTTCTAATTGGAATTTTACACAGTCTTCGCATCTTAGAAAAGGAGAATAAATCTGTCCATCTTTTCCGGTACCTTTGTTCAATTCCAGTGCGATTCTTTTCTTTTGATGACAATCACTACAAGTTGCGATTTCTCCGACAAGATCACCCACGACCATAAATTCATGGAATCAAGCAATATATTATAAAGTTAGCCTCACGGCTCCATCAGATTAATTCAATTATTTTATTGCAGGTTATTTCTGGAATCATTAATATCTCGAGCAAAATGGCAGGTTTGTGTATGTTTAAATGTTATTTTGAGAATAATTAACTAGAAGAAATGGCAGACCAGTTGATATCTTATGAAATTGCCATTGGCGTTTTTGCCTATCTAGCTTTCTCGTTATTCTATATTCGAAGAAAATATTCCAAGAAAAGATCCCGTAAACTAGATACTGTCAAACAAACTAAAATTAACTGGATGGGTCACCCGAGGCTCAGTCAACTACCGTAGATGAAAAAAATAGTTTATCAAACTAATCACTAATAGCGATGATAGCAATGGCGATGGCCAAGTTTGTCGTTCCGATATTATGCATCTAATTTAGGGCGGAAGGTAAGATAATAACAACGGTAATTATTGCAGCAACTATTAGTATGCCTATCCATCCGATTAATTTTAGATTGATTGATTTAAGATGATTCATGTGCCCGGAGTTGGTTATTAATTTCGTTACACAGAGCGAAGATTGTTATCGGTTTCTGAATAAATTGATTGATGATCTCTTCTATCAAATATTTCTGAAGTATATCATCACTCTCTACATCAAAAGCACTCATCAATACGGTTCTCACAGAATGGTTTAGGGCCTTTACTTTTCTAAGTAAATCCAATCCATTAAGACCAGGCATTCTGTAGTCAGAAAGTACCAGAACGTATCGTTTCTTGTTTATAGTAAAGTGTTTCAGTGCCTCTATAGAGTCGTTGAATGTAATAACACTAAGTCCGTCGATTCTACAAAGCGCGTCGCGAAATAACAAAGTGACATCTATCTCATCATCCACTATGCTGAGTATTTTGTTATTATCAGACAAAAATAGTTCCTGGTGTTTCTATTTTTGGAAATAAAATGTACATCTATTGTATGAGAGAGGCTTCCTATTAATATTATGTATTTGTTCCTTGGAAATAGTAATTTTTCTCTAAACAGAAAATAATCGATGTTTTTATATTTTGTTGTTCTTTCTAGATTGTTAATGATTAGTGGCGGGCTGTGAATACCGGTAAAAGTAAGTTAAAAATATCAATAGTTGATGATGAGCAGGATATATTGACACTTTACAAAGACTTTCTCATAGGAAAGGGTCACGAAGTTCGGAGTTATTTGAATGCAGATAACATATTGAAAGAGTTTCGTAAGAAGCTTCCAGATATTGCACTAATGGACTATAAAATGGTCGGTCACAAAAGTGGAATTGATGCAGCGATTGAAATTTTGACTGATTTTCCCCTGTTTCCAATACTCTTCATAAGTGCTTATCAGCAACTGCGTGAGGACATTCTTAATTATCCCATCTTTAATCACAAGACAATTTCAATTTTAATTAAACCGGTTTTTCTTCAGGACTTAGAAGACTCTATACTGAGTCTTGTGAAGCATTAGATGCAGTCTATCTCTATCGGAGTTAATCATACTTCAAATATTTCGTTATCTAAGTTGGCTCCAACATTTGCTTGTTGAACAGGATTGACATTTTCTATTGATGACGTCAATTCAAGCAGTTTCTTATTGCTAATTATATTCAATAATTGTTGAACTTCCTCGCTGGTTCTAAGGATAATTCCTCTTCTTCTATTTCCTGCACCGCGATTTAAGATATCTAGTTCGACTCCAATGCAAGCAGGTCGGCTCCTAAATTCGGGCAATTTTATGAGAAAAGCTCCCGGAATATTCGTTTGCTTTCTTTCCCAATCCTTCGCATTCTCCAAAAACTCTACTAATCTTTTATCTTTTTTGTCCGCTGACATTATTTAATAATGAGCAAACATACAAAATAAAGTTAACATTAAAAGTCGGTGTCGGATTAGCACTTTTTTTCAATGTTATTAGCCAACCACGAATTCCAATTCTCATAATCTTTATAAAAAATATTGCATTTATGAATGAAAATGACTAGCGCCATATTTAGGCTACAAACAAAAAAGTTCAGTACCGATATATTTAAGCAACTCTCGTATGTTTAAAATGTGATGAGGCATTCTCAAAGGAATTTCCAGTGGACCTAGAAGGACAAACAATTGAGTTTAAGTGTCCTATATGTGGCTCCCGGGGCGAGACTGATTTACCCTACAGAAGTCCAGAAGAGAGAACCTGGATCTCGATTTAGATCAACCAGAAGACGAACTAGAAAATATCGAGGAATTTGAAGAGCTATTAATTAAATGTCGTCACGTTCTCTGGGATCGGCACACAGATGGTTTCATAGTTTTTTACTTTTCAATATACTGCATGTCGCGCCATAGTTCCTTTGATATTGTAAATTAACCGTAAATTCCCTAAGCAATCTTATTTTATCCAGAATTTCAGCTAGCGTAGAAACTGAGTTACTTTGATTAGTAAAAATGCACATCTATCCATTGGTTTAAGATTCGAAATGTAAACTGCATTTTGATAGGTCTAACTCAGATAAAGTGCCTAGTTCACGGTGCTCACATGTTCACGGATATCCGCAGGTAATATTATTAACGACCATAAAACTTACTATGAAATTGGCAAAAGACTTTGGCTAACTATTCTTCTTGCGGTGTATTTTTGGAGAGCAGAACACATTATTTGGGCCTTATGAAACGAGGAATAACCATTCTAATAATAGGAGCAGTCATTGCCTTCACTGTACCATTGTTTGTTCCGTTACCTTGGAGTTGGATTATGATGATTGGTTTATTTGGTAATTGGCTCTGGCAAATATCGGATGCGTAAAAACTTCATAAGAAATTCAATCCGCCGAAAGTCACAAAATGACTGAATTATATTCTATTTCTTAACAACACGTTTAGGCTTCTTCGATTTCAAGTTGCTCCAATAGGGCACTTAGAACCGTTATAAGTAAAGTTAATCCTTACAATACGTGATAATTGACGATGTATGTCTTAGATGCGGACACAAAAGATATGACCATGAAGAAGGAGTCAACTCCCGATGTCGAAAGCCTTATTGTCCTTGTTTGGAATTTAGGATAACCACTTTGCAGGAATACGGATAATTATTTTGTCAATGTCTCATTCATCACTAATATTGCAATAGTAATTACCATTGCCGCTATACCGGACATCATTCCAATTAATTTAGCGTCGCTTATTTTACGTACTTTACGCGTCAATGAATTTAATTTCAATGACTTTGACATTTTATGATCATAAACTATATGTCAAAATACAATATAACGGCTTAAAGGAAAATTATTTATTTCGGATTTTGTTTTTCAGAGTAGATTTTACTTTTTTATAATTTTATCGTCTATAATTAGAGTAACGATTCTGTGGGTACTGCGGGAGGTTTCTTGTTGCTCAGCATCTTAACTACTCCCCTCAGTTTAAACCATTTTATTTTTTATTGTAAATTTGATCATAAGGCTCCTAAATCAGTGCTGACTTTTCATTGTCCTTACGAATCTAACATCGTGAAGAGCGGGACAAAATAAAATTATAATAAATTGTCTTCTGATTCCCAAATTGGTTACAGGGCTCGAATAGTTATTCCATCGACACTTTCGTTTCCACGTCGTCCCATACTTCTGTAACAGAGTCTGTATTTTTTTTATTCTTAAGTCTTTCCAGGATTTCTATTAACCATTCCGTGCAGTATCCGCAAATGAATCGAAAATTCACATTTTTGTAATGACCCAACGAAATCTCACTCCAGGGACCGGGTGATTCGGCATCGTCAGTACCTTGAACTCTGCTGCAGATATCACACCTTTTAGGCCCAGTCATATTTGCATCTAGGTTTCATTCCACATTCGATCTAAATAAGAGTTAAGTGAGCTTTTGTGTTTATTTGCATCCCTTACCGGATTCAACGAATTTATTCTATTTGGTCTTAATTACTTGTTGAAAATAGAGAGTCTGTCAGTATTGGAAGCAACACACCAATGCCATGTTCAGTCTGTTTGATATGAAGCTTTGCTTTATCATAATATTATAACCCCTTTTGGAAATTCATTATATAAAACTATGATTAAGTTGTGAATATTTATAATTAAAGGGAATTTTCCATCTGTTTTATGAGGAAATGATGTTCATTACTATGGCTTATTCAAGAGGTTTTCTACTTCCGATAACAGTCAGATGTATTTCTGCTGTAGATAAAACACATTACGCGGAAAATACAACATCTATCTTGCGCTGAAATCAGGACATCTACATTTTAGACACGGGTATTTTATCTCTGTTCCCAACAAGTGTTGATGATGCTGCCTATCATGCCCACACATACACAAGTCAGGCTTTAATTCCACAATCGTCTAGACACAAAATAATTTATTATATTATCCATCGAGTAGTTTATCATTTCACTGCCTCTATCAACCTAGAGAAATTAATTAAGAATATTGACTATAACATAGTATGGATAAAAGTTTTAAAATTCAAAAAACAAAATCTGAATTAATAACCCAAAATAAGGTTACTGAAGAGGCCCAATCTATATGTTCAAAATGCAACGAACCATATGGACGAATTGCTTTCGAGGAATATTGTTATAATTGCATTCAAGATATCATGAGGAGCTAAATCCTCTCTTCTTCCACTTCACCCTTTATGCATTCAGAATGATTTTTTCCCAATTTTTTATTCTATACTTTTCTTTAACTTTGCATGAAGGACAGAATCCTGTATTGTCTCCCGAATTTCTTCAATTTTCTGATGGTGTTTTGGTCCCTTCTCGTTTTTTTAGGATTTTTATCCAATCGATCCGTAAGTTTGGTTCACTCGTCAACTGCTAAATCTATCATTTTGGAATCAACCTCTATGGTTTTTTTGCCATTCCTTATTCAATCAAACAGAGTCCCTCCCTTATTAGTCACTTGGGTTTGAATCGTGACAGTTGAAATTGAAATTATGGGCCGAACTGTACCATCATATAGAATGGCATCGGAAAGAGAAAAAAGAAAGTGGAAGCAATTCAGAGAACAGTTAGATAAAAGTGAAAGAAAAACATTTGATGAAATGATGTCCATTTCTCAATTGTATAATGTTGCTGGAGTAGGCGCTTGCAAACCTGTCTTATTTCATCCAATTTTGATGTCTATAAGACTTCAATATTATAAACAACTGAATCAATTAGAAAAGTAAATTTTTTATAATATTTTTGGTATACTCTATCTACTTTCAAACAACTGGTGGGAGGATCCTTGTCTATAGCACTTGATGCGGAGACTAATCGCATCTCCCATAAGTTAATTATTTATTTTCCCTCCTTCATTTAAGAACGGTTTTTTGTTGTGCGATAGTAAGAAAAGTTCGCCTTACCGGGCTTTCTCTTGATCCTCCCATGATTTTAGAGAAAATTTTTTATGACATTTCTGCGAAGCATTACTAACTCACAAGAGTCTCGACAAACTGGTGGGAGGCATATTATTTGCGCTCATAGGTTTCTCCTTGCCTCCCGTCAGTTTTAACTTATTTATAATTTAGTGCCAATAAAGTAGTAACAAGAACCTGTCAACACCAACTCCATTCCTGATGGGCCGACTTGCAAACTACAATTCATGGCCCATCAGTCTGAAATATTTATAAATTTTTTTGACATGAGAATTTTGTAATAAACCTAATCTCCGATGTCGCTGGGGCGAGTGTAGGTTTTAATCGTGTTTTCCTATGCTCGCCCAAATAAGATTCCAACTTTTAAGTACTTTATTGCCTATCAATTAACCATGACCGGAAATTTTGAAAACAAAAAGGAAAATCCTGCAGGAGGAAAGGAACCGATGAATCCTGAAGATATCGGACAGGATTCAATTGATAGAGGGCAGGATTCAGGAATTGCAGAAGGGGGTCAAACAGGAACTAACAGTCCGGAGGCGCAAGAAAAGTATCGCAAAAAGGGAATGACAGAAGTCTAATCTGTCACCCAAAAATTTTTTTGTAAACTATAAACAATAACGGCTGGACGAAAATTATTTATTTCGGATTCTATTTTTCAGAGTCACTTTTGTTATGCGATGGGAGGAAAAGTCAGCCTTACCGGGCTTTCTCTCGATCCTCCCATCATTTAGAGAAATTTTTTTATGATATTTCTTCGATTATTATTATCACAACGCGCCATTTCATCGCTGACGGGAGGAACCGTCTTGTATCCTTTCTAATCCTCAACCTCCCGTCAGTTCTAACTTTTTTATAATTTATTGTGGATAAAGTGATAACGCAAACCAAAACCATAGTTCCATTCCTGGTGGGCCAATCTTGTCATCCACCCACATTCGACTTAAACAAGAAAGCACATCTAATATTTTTTCGTTTAACACATTAATTATCTTTCATATCCTATTCTTAGTTGTAATATTGCTATGTGCTAAATTACTTGAGTTCCATCCTTACGCCCGTTTAATTATTTATTTATTATGATTATTATGGTCCTTATTTAAGGAAGTTTGATAGAGACGAATATTCAATTATGACTCACGCATATAATCCAATAATTATGAAAATTATACTAATTAAAGTGCTTAAGCCCAATATGGCAATCCACTTCATTATTTGAAAGGTTTGCAGCACTTCTTATATATTGCCTAAAGATTGATAACTGTTAGCGACAGCCTTTAGGATTGCTCGAATTATTAATTGATATTCTATAAAAGCCAACTTAATCATTGTGGAATCTACAGGAATAACTATGTCGGCAATGTTTATGACCCGCGTAGATTAATATAAAATGTGGTTCTTAATTTTACATGTCGAAGTCGATACCTAAAGATAAGACCTATCCAAAATTGTCGAAGGCAACTTCTGGATACGTCGAAAATCCTTACTTTGAAAAGGCGGATTTAAACAAAGGTTACTTCTGCAATGATTGTATCTATTTTATAGAAGATGATGATTGCGCGATAGTAACAAAAGGTGGTCCTGATGTGGACGGCAATGAAAGCGGTATTATTGCACCTCATGGACTTTGTACACTCTGGACACCAGATGAGGATAAGACGGAGTAGTGATTGAATTGGTTGACCTAGGAAGAAAAATAAAGGAAGCCGCAGGAGTTTTCGACAACCTTTCAAAATTTGAAAAATTTAGTAAATTAAAAGCCTCTTACATCGAATATGATAAGTTTGAAGATTCGAATTTGCATCAGGGCTATTTTTGTTACAACTGCATATATTGGGTCAACGCAAAAGGAGGACAATGCATGCTCGTCAAAAATGAAGGCGCGGATGTATTAGGTAAGGTTTCTGATGTTATTGCTCCGCATGGTTGCTGTTCAGGATATGAGGCCAATCCCGAAAAACTCGACGATACCAGAAAAGGTAAGCAGCGCAATAAGTTAAAGACATCTGATGTCACTGACGATTAATTGAGATTATTGACTGCGTAACATCATTTTAGAGAAAATTTTTTATGACACTTTTGTGATATAATATATTGAACTCATCACTGATAGGAGGGCTTTTTCTATTGGTGTCTTAGGGACTTGTAAACGAAATTCCGTTTGCAATTGTTCCCTCCTGTCAGCATAACATTCATCAAAACAATTAACGCTTTG
>DATFBL010000150.1:0-42656 GCA_035253865.1 Nitrososphaeraceae archaeon
TTTTTACCCCTTACTTCCTTGAGTTTTTTCATTACTGGTAGATAGGTCATGAGCCATTGATGTCATATTCTCCATATAGTGTTGAGAGGCATTATCATTCGTGTTAGTAGTGGATGTTCCGTTCATTTTCGGAATCATATCAACACTCATCCTTAGCAAACCAGCAGCCATCTTAGGTCCAAGTCCATTCGATATCTCGCAGAGATTCATCGGCCAAATTGGCAGAAACAAGCGCCTTAGTAGTTAAATTGAACTCCGAGAATAGCATGTCGTAACGATTTAAAAAATTTGAATCGGATTTATAGTCTATTAGGGAGACAAGTTGATGATACAAGTCGTCTACTCTTTCTGAATGAATTAATTGTGAAGATTCGTTTGTGTATTGATTTTCTGATGCTAGATTCTTTTCAATTTCAAATTTTTTTATTAATGTATACAGAACCGAATTGTCGTTTTGGGCAAAATTGTGACCATAAAGAAAATTATTGCTCGACAAGGTCAATACAACTCCCAAGAGAAAAAAATACCCTATAATATGTAACTTCAAATTAACGTAACTATGAGTGTTACCAAATAAAAAATATGCGAAGATCGTTTTAATACTAAATGAAAACCTGAAATTATTCTACACATCTTATCTCACAGACAATAATGTTGTGATTACTATAAACCTCTTTGACTGAAGCCCATTGTAAAAATAGCTTACACTCAATTGTGTGGGATTAGTGAAAAATATCTGGAGTAATCTTTTTAGACTAAATAAGTGTACAATTTAATGAATAATCATGGATTCAAATTCTTCTGTATCTATCAATCACATTGCAATTAGTGTTCCTAATCTAGAGAAAGGAATCAATTGGTATCAAGAGGTGATGGGATTTACGATAGTAAGAGGTCCCACTAAATTAACCTATGATGATATTCAAGTCGGTAAGGCTCTTGAGAATATTTTTGGTTCTCAATTTAAGAGTTTAAGGATTGTATGGATGTCTTCAGCGAATAATGTTGGAATTGAATTATTCCAGTTTATGCAACCTGTACAACTCGCACGAAAGAAACAAGTTGAATACTGGGAAGGTGGAGTCATACACATTGCCGTCACTGAAAGAAATATTGAAAATTTACTATCAAAGGTAACTAGGTCGGGAGGAAAACAGATTAGCGATATTTGGGAGCTAGATTCAATAAAACATCACAAGTTGGTTTTCTGTTCTGATCCATTTGGGAACGTGATTGAAATTTATTCTCATAGCTTTGAGCAATTTCACGCCAACCGATAAATCAATAGAAAAATATGTTACTATGTTGAGAGCTACTCGCCATTACAAATGACTGCTTTCATTTACATTTTTTCCAAAATGATTAATGATTATCACTTATCATATCTTACAACAATCCAACAATAGCAATTCCTGCGGTCAGCAACTACCAAACTCATGCGTTAACTATCTCAATGCTCAGTTTAGTCATCAAGAGATAATTCCCATTACTCTTTCTTCAACCATTTATCGCCTTGCTTCTTGTATTTCCGCTTAACCGCTGCCCAGGCCACTTTATGGGCGACTACTTCGGCACTTTGTTTCCTACCTCCTCTTCTTTTTGCTGGATCTTGGTATTGTTCCACTGCACTATCATGCGTCTTCTTGAAAATATGTTGGGCATGTGAAGGTAAAGAATCAATTTGCTTTCTGGATCTAATTGATAGTCGCGTAGTTCGAGACTGCTTCTTAATCGAGTATTCTTTTTTAGGCATTTTCTAATTGTATTGATAGACGTAATCCTATATATCTGGAATAAACGGTTTGCATGCCATGTTTATCACAAAAACGAGGACAGCTCTAATGCAAACATTTCTTATTGCCTACCTAACTGGCATTCTATGGTTAAGAAGAAATCCCCTTTCCTTAGTTTTCTCTGCGATAAGCCCTTTTTCTCTATTATTTATTCTCTTTATCATTAGCGATGGCAAATACTTACCACTCTCTATCACTGGCAGCTTGGTAATGGCTTTAGTGGGGTATGGCCTTTCACTCGGTCAGGACATATCCTTTTACAAAAATGAATACAAAATTCAAGATCTTTTTGTCGCTTCACCAGTATCCCCAATTACTTACATGATTGGTCTAGCAATTTCGCAGATTCTTTTCGGATTGCCAGCATTACTCGTATTATTGTCATTAGCTACTCTGTTTCTTTCTTCTTCAATTTTCCTTCCTCTATTGATTATTACAACGTTACTAGTATGGGGCTCTATGTCTTCAATGGGATTTTTTCTGTCATCTCACATGTTACATATACGCAACGTTTCACAGATCATATCATTTGTTAATGTGATTCTATCCATATTACCGCCTATTTTTTATAGTATTGAGAGACTACCTATCCATCTCCAGTTTGCTTCCTATTTTGTACCGACTACTCATGCATCTTTAATGATTCAAACTGCAATGGGATTACCAACACCAAAAGAATGGTCTATTGAATTAGGACTTTTTGTACAGGTAGCATATCTTGTAGGTTTCGTGATTTTGGCTAAAGTTAAAGCACTATGGCGGGAAAGTTGATTTAGTGACTAAAATCATGCTGTATTTGATCCTGATCATATAATGGATACGTTGTGAATCGAGTCCCGAATAGATGTGTTTTACTTGTTACTTTTGATAGGACCGTATTTTGACAATATGCAACTTTTAACGGTTGGTATCAAATAGCACACATGTTCTTCTATTTAGAAACTTGATATAGCATTTTATTTCTTTTCCATGATAATCATGGGATATGGCTATGATAGAACAAATTAAGCAATAATCAAATATAAGAATAATACCAAAAAAGTATCGCAAAGCATTTAATATGAATCGTGACGTTATTTTCCAAAAGGATAAATCTAGTTAGAATAAGTTTGATAAATTATGGCAACAGAGCAGCTGTTCATCAGCGTCGTTATCATTTTGGTAGCTACACGTCTACTGGGTGAGTTCTCTCAAAGACTCCGATTGCCTCCGCTGGTCGGCGAGCTTGCTGCAGGAATAATAATCGGCCCTTATGTTCTAAAATTAATAACTCCTGATCCGAGTCTGAACGTAATTTCAGATTTAGGAGTATTCTTCCTCATGTTATTGGCAGGCTTACAGATGGATCCTCGAGAAATAAGGAAGGCTGGACTCCGTGGGGGCATATTATCATTACTTGCGTTTTCGTTGCCTTATTTGGCTGGCTTTGGAGTATCTGCTCTTTTTGGACTCGGAATAGTTCAATCAATGTTCGTTGGATTATTATTATCTATAACTGCTGTTCCAGTCTCTACAATAGTTTTAATGCAATTTGGAATATTGGAGACCAAGGTAGGCAATACTGTAATCACTGCAGCTGTAATCAATGATATTTTCTCCCTTGTAGTCTTGTCAATTGTGTTACAACTTCACGGGGCAAATGGGGCACCGGTCAATGTCATGGAGACAATGGTAAATTCTGTAATTAAGATCTTGTTGTTTATAGGTGGAATATTTCTTATTGACATATTATTTAGAAAAGCCAATATTTGGTTTCAGCTTCGAGGTGCTTACTTTTTTGAAAAATTGCATACCAAGGAAGCAGCGTTTGGTATATTACTCATCTCTACTATTCTCGTTTCTGTTATAGCACAGGTAGTGATAGGTCTACATTTCATAATAGGTACTTTCTTTTCAGGATTAATTGTTTACAAAGAAATTATCAGGAGAGAAAACTTTGAACGAGTCTATGGAATAATTTCTGCAATATCATTTGGATTTTTTGCACCCATATTCTTTGCCGTTATAGGAATAAATATCAATATGGATTCAATCGCAAACAACCTTCCGTTTTTTATTGTTCTTGCAATAGTAGCTGTCGTTACTAAAGTAGGCGGAGGTTATATTGGTTCAAGATTGATCAAATTTTCAAAAGATGAGAGTTTGGCAATAGCATTTCTTATGAATGGAAGAGGAATGGTGGAATTAGTTATAGCCTCGATAGGCTTTACATCTGGGATTATTGATTCAACAATATTCTCTATTACAGTAACCATTGGTTGGGCAACGACAATTCTGGCACCGATACTTTCAAGACCCTATGTCATGAAAATTAAATCTCAGGAAAAAGATAAACCAAATTTGTAATCTGAGAATTAGTTGCTACTGCTTTCATCTGACAATCCTATCCACCCGTATCCTTTAACTTCTAACTCTTCAGATAGCTCTTTGCCTCCGGATTTGATAATTTGTCCTTTTGCCATTACGTGCACTTTGTCAAGTTTTGACAAAAACCTAAGAATTCTTGCATAATGTGTGATGATCAACACACCGGCCCCTGTAGATATTAAGATGTTTATCGCCTCTGCAACTGCTTTAATTGCATCAATGTCCAAGCCAGAATCTGGTTCATCCAAAATGGCAATGATGGGCTTAAGTACGAGCATCTGCATAACCTCAGATCTTTTTTTCTCTCCTCCAGAAAAACCCTCATTTAGATATCTGCTCAAAAATGTTGTCTGGAGACCGACGTTATCTAAATTCTTTTTGAGATATTCATGAAACTCCTTTACGGTCAAAAATACTTCTCTATCTTTCTGCTTCCCGCTTAGACTCTTGTTCAGTATATTGTAAGCGTTCCTCAAAAAATGACTATAACCAACTCCTGGAATCTCTATAGGGTATTGAAAACCTAAGAAAAGGCCCTTCTTAGCTCTTTCCTCCGTAGTCAATTCAAGTATGTTTTCGCCGTCAACGAGGATTTTACCCGATGTAACGGTATATTTAGGATGACCCATTATCACATTTGCCAGAGTGCTTTTGCCCGAACCGTTTGGGCCCATTATAGCATGAACCTCACCTCTATCCATTTCAAAACGAAGGTTATCAAGAATTTGTTTACCACTAATGTTAGCCGACAGGTCATATATCTCTAAAAAAACCACAAATCTTTTGGTTTTCAAACATAATATAAGTATTGAGTTACTTTATTCAAGATTTAAATTATTCATCTTGCATTTTATAACAATTTGTCAAGGGGTTTATTCATAGGCAGGTTTCAACCGTTCCATTTAGGTCATATTGCGGCTATCAAATATGCCTTCAAAAAAGTTGATGAATTGGCAATTGTTGTTGGTAGTGCTCAAGCGAGTTATGAGCCACAAAATCCATTCACTGCAGGAGAAAGAGTAACTATGATAAACGATTCTCTGAATGCAGATAATACGATTGACTGCAAAAAAACGCTAATAATTCCTGTCCCTGATACAAACATCCATTCAACTTGGACTCATTCTGTAGATATGTTCCTCCCTAAATATGACGTTGTATTTACAAATAATGCATTTACAGGTTACCTATTCCTCCAAAGAAATATCGATGTTAGTGAACCCAAATTACTAAATCGGAGTGAACTTTCAGGAACTGAAATTAGAAGGAGAATGGTGAAAAATTTTAAATGGACTCACCTTGTTCCCGAACAAACTCAAAGAGTAATCCAAGAAGTTGATGGAGTTGAACGTCTTAAAAAAATATCGAATCTATCACGTCATTTAAGCTGAGCTTTAAATTTGATCGAATTATTCACGAATAATTTATTTGTTTTAAGTGAAGCTCACATATGGATATTGATAAATATTTCAAAAACGACACCAGAATAATTGAAAGTCCATTCACTCTCAAAAAGAGAGATACACGAAATCACCGATCATATTGGCAGATCTTGGCCAAAAAATTCAATACTCCCAATTAAGAATCTACAGGCCTACGTTATTGACGATAATAAGAGACTCCTTGTGGGAACTAATTTGATTGCCATACAACTGGCGTCAGATCTAATAATTCCACACTTGACGCAGCATGAAATTCTAAATCACTTTGCATCTGTTCAGGTTGACATGAATGCAATAAAGTTTGTTTGTAATGGCGCTAATATCATGAGACCAGGAATTACTGATTTCTCTACATTCAAGGAATCAGAAATAGTACTGGTAAAAGATCAGACTCATAAAAAGGAACTTGCAGTATGCATTTCTCTTGTTGATGATGAGAATGGAAGAAAAATGGAAAAAGGAATAGTCTTAAACAACGTGCACTACATTGGCGATGTGTACTGGGAAATGAAAAAAACTATTAGAACATGATTATTTTGACGATTCAAAAAGATTGTTGATTTTGAAAATATTTTAAAAATTATAGATTAAGTGATTCTTCTTCTATTCCCTTTTTGGTTATCGTCAAGACATCTATACCATCACCGCTTGCAGAGTCTCTTTGTATTGACGACTTTATTGCCTTAATAGCCAGTTTCTTGGATGCGTCTTCTGACATGTTTTTCTTGTACTCGGCATCAATTAGTCCCAAGGCCATTTCTGCTCCTGTGCCTACTGCTGCGTAGTTGTCTGGAAGAAGAGAGCCCAAAGGATCCAATGTATAAATCTCGGGAGTAGTCTGTACTCCTCCAACAATTACTTGGGTGAGTAAAGGAAAGTACCTTCTTTCGAACATTATAACGGACATCAATTTTGCGACAGAGTTTGTGGCCATGTCTCTTCTCGTTTCCAATTTTCTAATTTTTGCGAGAGCCCCAACTTGTCTTGTCAACACTTGCATATCGGCAACCATACCTGCACACGCACTCGCAACTTGATCTGTTATAGTGAATATTTTCCTCGTATTCTTATTTACCACAAAATTTCCATAGGATATTCTTTTTTCAGCAGCAAGAGTAATACCGTCTTGATATGTTATACCTACAGCGGTAGCACCAGGCATAAATTGAAACGCCATATGATTGGTTAGTAGTGAATGTAGTTAGATTTAGTCGTTTCGTCTATTCTCAGACAACCAATGTGTATTGATATGATCGCTAGGTGATTTTTGTCAGAAATGTATCATGAATCCTGATTGCTTCTGAAACCAACCTATTTTGCAATTCCAATGCTTCTTTCCCTTCTGGATGTCTTGTCTCTGCAACAGCTTGTGCTACTATATTCATGATATGCCGCAATAGGAACTCATCCCCTCTTAATGACTCAGCTTTGTATGTTGGATTTGCCTTGTTTACAAAAACTACATTTTCATTTATGAAGCTATATCTTGAATCAGTTTCATCTTCATAAGGGATGATCTTATATCCAACTTTTTTCAGTGCAAAAGTTTTCTTCATTAATGGCTTTCTTACCTGAGTCGTAACTGTGAGATTTTCATAATTTTCCGTGTCCGGACTTTGTCCGCTGTATAGATAGTTGGGCAGAATATTATCTACGTCGCTCAGCGTCTGCTTATTCCTTCCCTTTTCATTTACAGTACTTCTTGATCTTTTGTTTTCGTTCTTGGTAATGTCTTTGTATTCATCATCAATTGACTTGTCAAACAGATTATCTTCCGTCGGAATGGATGTTGCCTTCCCAGTAGGTTTTGATACTATTTTTTTTGTTTCAACTATTTCATATCCTTCTATTTCTTCCGAGGGCTCTAAAGTTTCTATTACAGCTTGGCCAAGGACTTTATCTATTTGTTTGTAAATTTTGGATTCTTCTCGAGTAACGAGGACATCCTCATAAAGTGTAAGACTTGGGATAACCGTATGTACAATGAATTTTTTCATCTCCTCTGAAAATCTCTCAAATTCTTTATCTTCAATTATGGCAGATTTATCTGCAAATCTGGATGTTAGTGTATCGCATCGCACGAATCCAGTCACTCTGGGTATTTTGGAATCAAATCCAAATAAGGTTCTCATGACTATATGTCCGCCTACCATAACTGCTATTCCTCTCTCATCTTCAGTCAACGGTCGGCGAGCTACAGTAATTTCACCAACAATGCTTCCATCGCCAATGTTCAGAGGTATTTTATGTCCTTGAATGTCCGGAACTCTTATCAATTGTGCATCAGTAAAGCTCCATTCTTTGAATCTTGATGATCTTTTGACATACACTTCAAAAAGTGGGTGTCTAAGTACTGCCAATTTTCTAATTTCCTTCACTAGTCTTAATTCATCGATATATGATTTGGCATCACTTACGATTATTTCAGTGCCATCCCTTGACAAGCGCTTCTCCCTTATTTCTCGTAATTTCGATTTACCTCTAAATAGATCATCTAATGATCTTGTATCAATTAGAAATGATTTATGATAGTTACCCTTTCGGGTTCTAATTTTCATTTTCTCAAAAGATGTCAGAAAAGAAAGTCTTCCTGTCCCATATCTTCCTGTTCTAATCCTCTTGAACTTGGGAGAAACAGAATCAACTTTCTTGTGGGGTGAACCCAATAGCAAGAATTTTTGAATCTCGCTTTCATCCATTCCTGCATTGTCTTCAATTGAGATAGAATTATCCGGAAGGATAGTTATTAGAACTCTAGTTGCGTCCTCATCGAATGCGTTTTCAACCAATTCCTTTACGACGTCTGCTGGTGAAACCCATGTCTTTGTAGCAAATTCCTTAAAGAAAGATGGGTGCACCTTTAGAGCGATTGCCATTATAACTATGTTTCAATCTCTCACCTTTATCTATTACTAGTTTGTATTTTTATCATTCTGGAAACATTCATTCTTAACAAAAACGAATAATGAAACAAGCTAGATCGATTACTTGGCCCTAAAGTTTGATGATGCTATTATATCCTAGAAATTAAGCAGAGTATTTCCAGCAGGTACGAATTCGGTAATGCCAAGTAACATATGAGGTGCAGAACTGCTGGGTGTAGTTGTTAACCAGATCATGACAGCAGGGACTGCCGCACACGCGATTATCGTCAGTATAATAAGCCATACCGCAGTCATTTTTTCAGCCATAACATACGGATTTAATAGAAGATATATAAATTTTCAAATTTGATAACTTGTATAGGATTATAAGTCGCCACATAGGCTTCACATTCTTGCTGAATGAAGTTACTAGAATATCAAGGTAAAGAATTATTTACAGAATATGAGATTGCTGTTCCAAAATCATATCTTCCCAGAAACCAATCTGATTTGAACCAAATAGCAGACAAACTACAATTCCCAGTTGTACTTAAATCTCAATTGACTGTTGGTGGTAGGGGAAAGGCTGGTGCGATACTGAAGTGCATGAAAATAGAAGAGCTGGTACCTAAGTTTACAGAATTATTGAATAAGGAGGTTAAAGGAGAACTTCCAAAAGTGATCTTAATTGAAGAAGCTGTAAGCATAGACAAGGAGCTTTATCTTTCTATGTTCCTAAATAGGGGTAAAAGGACCTATTCATTAATTTCTTCTGCCCAGGGTGGAATGGATATTGAAAATGTTGAGAGCAAGGTAATACAGGACATTTCTATTACTGGTTTGACGCAATCAGACGCAGAAAACGTCGCCAAAAAATTAAATCTTGGGGATATAACTGCAAAGTCATTTTCAAATATTGTGATAAAATTGGCTAAACTCGTTAGAGAAAAGGAAGCAGAGTTGGCAGAGATCAATCCATTGGCCATATTAAAAGATGGAACTTGTTTGGCACTTGACTCAAAAATCATTTTAGATGATAATTCATTATTTAGGCATCCAGAGCTAAGAAAATATGTCCAAATATCAGAGTTGCAGGAGCAAGCCGAAAAGAGCGGATTTTCTTTTGTTGAGCTCGATGGAAACATAGCTATAATAGGTAATGGGGCGGGTCTCGTTATGTCCACACTTGACATCGTAAACGATGCTGGTGGCAAGCCGGGAGCATTTTTGGATTTCGGTGGAAGGGCTACTACTGAAACAATTTACAAGGCATTAGAAGTAATTAGCAAATTGTCAAAAATTAAGGCTATATTAGTAAATTTGTTTGGTGGTATAGTCAGAACAGACTTAGTGGCTCAGGCTATACTTAATGCCTATCAAGACGGTATGATTAGTGTTCCAATTTATGCAAGAATCTCGGGAGCAGAATCTGAAAAGTCAAAACAAATGCTTTCTAACAGTAATGCAAAGCTGTATGATACAGTAGAGGAAGCAATTTCATCGCTAGTTCAGTATAAAGAGTTGAGCAACTAAATGTCCAAAAAATTTGATATTTTTGATATCCTAGTAGGTAAACCGGAGGATCCTGATTATGGTAATAAAGCAGTCATAATTCAAGGGATTACTGGAAATTTTGGTTCTGTTCATACAAGGTTAATGAGGGAATATGGTACGAATATCGTCGCAGGGGTAACTCCTAAAAAGGGAGGTCAGTCATTTGAAGGAATTCCTGTTTTCGACTCTGTGAAGGACGCCAACAAGAACCTTGGTGCAAAGATATCTGGAATATTTGTACCAGCTCCATTCTTCCTTTCTGCAGTAAAGGATGCCGTCAATAATGGAATAAAATTACTTGTTGCTATTCCAGAACATGTTCCAGTACGCGATGCAATGGAAGCCCTAGAGTATGCACAAAAAAATGGCGCCAGGATAATTGGACCTAATACCCCCGGTGTTATTGTACCATCAGTAAATAAGATTGGGATAATGCCTTCTCAACCATTTACAAAGGGAAGTACAGCAGTATTTTCTAGAAGTGGGACACTGATGTATGAAGTTTCATATCACTTGTCAAGGGAAGGAATAGGTCAGAAAATCGCTTTGGGCATAGGTGGAGATCCAATTAATGGCACTAACCTGATTGAGGCATTTGAACTCATTAGCGAGAGGGATGAAGTCGAATCAGTAGTGGTAGTTGGTGAAATAGGAGGGGATGCAGAGGAATCACTAGTCCAATATATTGAAAAAACAGGATTCAGTAAACCAGTTGTCGCTTACGTGGCAGGCCGGTCAGCACCCAAGGAAAAAAGAATGGGACATGCAGGAGCAATTGTTTATGGAAATTATGGTTCAGCAGAATCTAAGATTTCTAGTTACTCTAAAGTCAATATCCCTGTGGCCAAAAGACCGGCTGAAGTACCAAACATTCTATTAAAGCTGATGAAGTAACAAATGAAAATGGAACGCGGAAAGACACATACTTTACTGTTTTTAGTAAGGCGATTTCAATGCAGGTAACAATGATGATATTTTATTTCATCAACTATGAATGAATAATCATGATTAATAGTGGATCCACGTTCAGAATACCTTGAAATTCTTAAAGTTCATAATCACTACTGGTGCAAAAATACGAAACTCTCATAATTTTAGCTTAAATGTGCCCGGTGAGATTTGAATGAGACACAACAATTTGGTACAAGAATTGCTTAAACTCAAAAATGAATATCTTGAAAGAATTCATTCATACAATCACATTAGAGAATTTTTGCCATACCCTAATCATCAAGGTCTTTTTAATGTATCACATTTAGAAAAACTACATACATTCTTTAAGTTTAATAAAATTTATTACAAATCGGAGAGTTTGCTCCTCGGAGATATTCCATGCATATCATATGAAGGTGATATAAACCAATTTTGGCTAAGTTCGAAAAAATATGATACGAATTATCAACCGTTTCTTCCAACTTGGGTAC
Organism: Nitrososphaeraceae archaeon; assembly: GCA_035253865.1. GTDB lineage: Archaea > Thermoproteota > Nitrososphaeria > Nitrososphaerales > Nitrososphaeraceae > TA-21. Next base: position 11,445 of record DATFBL010000150.1, read on the forward strand.
TTTCAGCATTAGTAATGGTCCTAGTGGCAAAAAACTTAGGATACAAGAATATAATTGACATCGGGTCAGGAGATGGAAGATTGTTGTACTGCGGTAGTGTAATTGGTCTTAATTCCGTAGGAGTAGAGATAGATAAAGATTTATGTGATCTCCAAACTATGGTATCTGAAGGTAGTAACGTTAAGTTTCGTGTTATTAATGGTGATGCGAACTCGATAGATTACTCACAGTTGGCACTAGAGAATACCATGATCTTTATCTCGGCTTTGCCTGAATCTGGTGAAATGATCTCACACGGCATAATTAATCAGATAAAAAAATATGTCGACCTACATAATGTGGGTATTTCATTCATGGGTAGCAATACATATAGGAGATACTCAAGAGATAAATCTATGTGGGGCTGGGGAAAATTCATGAGAGATTATGAGTTAAAACTGGTTGTCTGTTTGAGTCTACCGACCTCATGGACACTCGATGAAAAGAATGAAACGCCATATTTATTCACGATTTTCAAATAACAATATCGATTATTTGTGACATTATATCAGCTGGATGCAATAACTTATTTTGGTATTATGTACACGTATCACTTGATCAGAAATTAGATGGAACCCTTACGACGATACATGGTATACCTGAAGAATGAAAAATATCGCCCAAAGGATGCAAGTTCAATTCTATCCTTGTCAAGAAATCTTCTGCAAGATTGCAAAATTATTATTAGAGATGTGAGGGTTGCATCTGGCTTTCTTGAACTTGATGCGAGTATTCCTCAATCATTAGAACTAGGTAAAATAAAGTCAAAATTAACCCCGATCGGAACCTTTATAGAAATTGATACAATTGTTGAGACTGAATTGGACAAAAAATCATCTCTAGAAATTGCTCGTCAGCTATTTAACAATGAGAAATATTGGAAGACTCATGAAGTTCTTGAAGGCGTATGGAAACATACCCAAGGTGACGAGAGAGCATTGTTAAACGGTATCATTCTTGTTGCAGCAGCCTTAGTACATTACCAGAAAGGAGAATATTCAGTATGCATTTCAATATTGAAGAGAGCTCTGGATAAATTACATAATGCGTACGGACATTATCATGAAATAGATATTGATTTGTTAAAAACTCATGTAATGGATATTATTAATTCAATTAGAATTTCAAAATTTAAAATATAAAGGAACATTATCAAAAGTGTTACTATGTAGAAATCAAGTTTGGACAATAAATTGTCATACTGATTTATTCAGATTGCTTATTTCTCCTCATTCTCATAATATACGCTACTACAATAAGCGCTGCAAGAATCGAAACCAGAATAAAAAATGTGCCTTCATCTCTCACTGTGCCCTTCGGTAAAATTGCAAATAACGTGGCACAAAGAAATTCTAACATTTTGAATCATTAATATAAGATCAATTGTGGAAATTAAAGATTTCCTGTTTGTAAATAATAATAATGATAATAAGGCTCTGTTTTATTGTAATAATGTTGGTAAATAATAAGGGATTGAATCAGGATAAACTTAAAGTCGGACTTGAAATCCATCAGCAATTAGATTCAAGGAGTAAATTATTTTGTAATTGCAAAATAGAAGATTCTACCGATCACGATTTTATCTTTCAAAGGATCTTACATCCGACTCAAAGTGAAATGGGATCCTTCGACCAAGCGGCCCTTTTTGAATCAAAGAAAATTAAGACCGTAAAATACCTGTCGTCCAAAAATTCAAATTGTCTGATTGAATCAGATGAGGAACCGCCTAAAATGGTAAATTCAGAGGCACTCGATTTAGTCCTGACCATATCTCTCGCACTTCATTGTACTATTGAGGATGAATTACACGTAATGCGAAAAATAGTAATTGATGGTTCAAATACCACAGGGTTCCAAAGAACGATACTTGTTGGTAGGAACGGATATTTGGATGTTGATGGTATTAGGGTTGGAATCCAAAGTATTTGCTTAGAAGAGGATGCTGCGAGAATCATTAATGAAGATAAAAATAATCAGGATGATGTGAAGATATATGCTTTAGATAGATTGGGAATTCCTCTCATCGAAATCGCCCTAGATCCTATTTCCAATACTCCAGCCTTTATAACTAATGTAGCTCAGACAGTTGGCCGGCTATTACGTACTACAAAAAAAGTAACACGAGGACTTGGGAGTATTAGACAAGATGTAAATATTTCAACAAATGGTGGTGCAGTTGTAGAAGTGAAAGGAGTGCAACAGCTATCACAGTTGGCCCTCGTGATTGAATATGAAAAGAAAAGACAGGATGGGTTAAATCAAATTGCTAAAGAACTAAAGGGTCGTAAAATGGATGAATCAAAATTCTTGGACAATATTACAGATGTTACTGATTTCATGAAACTATCGACCTCCAAAATTGTTAGGAAGATTCTGAATGGTGATTCTAGATTCATGGCGTTTGTATTACGAGATTTTGGCGGGATATTATCTTTCGAGCCATCTGAAGGAATAAGATTGGGGAGAGAATTGGGAGAAGTTGCAAAATCTTATGGAATTGGCGGGATATTTCACTCAGACGAGTTGCCAAACTATGGTATTACCAGTGAAGATGTTAAATCATTATCCTCAATTTTAAATGTTGGCAAAAATGACGCTTTCGTATTAATTGGTGGCCCACAAGTTTTATTGGACTCTGTAATATCAGAATTATGTAATAGAATTAAGAAGGCATTCTCAGGTGTTGTTGCTGAAACCCGGTATGTAAGATTAGACGGCGTTACTGTATTTAGTAGACCCAGACCAGGTTCATCTAGAATGTATCCTGAAACTGATATTCCTTACATTTCTATAGACGAAAACAGATTAAAGCAATTATCCAAGAACATTCCTCTTCCTTGGAACGAAGTAATAGATCAAATATGCAAGAAATACCATATTAATAGGACACTTGCAGAAAACATTTTTGACTCACAATACTATTCCCTCTTTGAGAATCTAGTTTCTCATACATCAATTAACCCCTCTTTCATAATATCTAAACTCACAGAAGATTTAGTTAGCTTGGAAAGACAAGGTTATAAAATTTCCATTCTTACACAAGAAGATCTATTTTATCTCTTTGAGCAGCTTGACAAGTCTAGAGTATCGAAAGAATCAATTCCAATAATAATTGAAAGACTGCTAAGTAAACAAGGCGGGTCTGTCGACGAAATCATAAGATCATTTGGATCCGAAGTCACAGAGGAGGATATTGATGGCATTATCAAAAAGATAATCTTGGAAAATGAAAAGATTATTTCTCAAAAGGGAATGGATTCTATCGGTCTTTTGATGGGCAGATGTATGTCAGTTCTAAGAGGAAAGATTGATGGGGAAAAAGTCAACAAGAAACTAGTGACAAGACTAACTGAGCACTTGGACAAGTCCCAAGGGAGTAAAACGAAAAACTGAAATCGATTTAATCTCTATCAACAAGATATAGTTAGGTTCAAACTCGTCTGCGGAAATTTAGTGAATTGCTTAAATCCGATTTAGTTTAAAGTTCCTTGAATCCAGAACAACTCATATTCACGAAGCTTGCTTATATCCAGTTCTCAATCTTAATCTTTCAAAGAATTCTAATATAATCCACAATACGATGGCACCAATACCTATTAGTAAGACTATAACTCCTATGAAAATTGCTACAATTTCGACTTTTGGATTTTTATTACTATCAAATAGGATCGTACTTCCAAACATGCTTTCTGTATAAATGTCCGCATTCTTAAGATTTGTCAAAACCGCAGTGTAATTACCGCTAATTGTCGGATTTATTGTTGCAAATAATGGTTGAGATGAATTGACATTAAATAATAGGGTGCCTTTTGGATTAATTATCCTCACATTCGTTAGGTCTAACGGGTTTTGAGGAGTTACAGTAATAGAAATATTTTTTCCCTTTTGCACATCTCTTAGAAATAAAACCGATTTATCATCCATTGCTATTTTTCCTTTAAATGCCGTGCTTGTTGAGTGAAGGGGATCAGGTACACTAATGGATGAGAGTGAAATTATCGTTACCCCGATCAATATAGATATCAACGCTGTAGCTAGAATAACTATCCTCATTGGTACTCACTCATTATTAATGTCACTGTTGACAATCTCCTAATTTACCTACAGAAATGTGTTTTAAAGATGTAGCTATCTTCCCAATCCACAGATGTTCAAGGGGCCCAATTTGTGACGCAGGAAAATTGATATTGTATATGGGAGAGAATTCATAATATATATATAAACTAAATTTGGTACTAGTTGCGATGAGTAGTCTCAAGCACGCTAAGACCGCCTTACTTGGTTTAACTTTTGTATTAATAATCTTTATGTCCAATGGACATTTTGCCGCTTTTGGTCAATCTACAAATTTTGAAGGTCCCTTTGTCGGTGTTGCAATGAAGGGTGGACATGTAGATCAAAAGGAAAACAGGGAAAACACTCCACTGCCTCCTGCGACCTATTTCGATGAGAGTTTCAGGCTGCTTAAGGACGCAGGACTAAATCATGTGAGATTCTTATTCTATTGGGAAGCATATGAGAAGAATCCGCAAGGTTTTATGAATGAATTGGAACAAGTAGCAAATGCTGCTGATAAGTATGGCATTAAAGTCATTTACGATAATCATCAGTGGCATACTTCTTCTTGGCTTGAAAAGAGGGGAACTGGCTTTCCAACTTCTCTATTTGCAAATAATTCACAGCAATATCCAATGAACAGTGGCGGTAAAGAAGGTGAACCTGCCGCTAAGCTTTGGTGGTCTAATTTCTGGGATGGCACTATCAAGGATGGACAGGGAAATGACGCATGGACTTTACTGGCTGACTTTTATAAGAAAGTAGTTGCCGCTCTGGACAGCCATGAGAGCACCTTGGGATATGAAATATTGAGTGAACCTCACGTAGAAAGCGCTGATCAATGGGAGAAAATCGGAAGCTTTAACACATTTATGACTGATGAGCTACGTTCGGTAACTGATAAGGTTATTGTTTATAGCATGAATGTTCCTGTCGATCTAAATGGACCCATACAATTAACACCAGAGAACCTTGCTGAAATGGCTCCCGCGAATAAGGAAAATGTATGGTTTAAAATAAGTGTCTACGGAATTCCAGATAGAGACCAATATCAGCAAGAAAGATTCGACCTCTTCTTACAAACTCGTGAATTGACCGGCATTCCACTTTATATCGGTGAATGGAACAATGTCGTAAGGACTCAAGTTAATGGAGTATTTCAGCTGGATCCTCAAAGGAGTGGTCTAAACCAGGAAATCGCAGACACTATGCTTCAAACATTCCAAAATGAGAATATAAGTGCCTCCGCTTTCTGGAAATGGGATTACCAGGATGCAGATACTGCTAGCTTCAACTTGCTTTCACATCAAAACGGAACAATGATGCCAACAGAATACTACACTTTTCTCAAGGATGCTGTAGCCAACGTGTATGGTGATTTATCCACTGCTGTATCTGGCTCATCTTCTGAGACTACATCTAACGCGACTGAAACCACTACTGAAGAAACTTCTGAAGCAGCATCTGAATCTGATACTAACTCTTCTGAGGAGAATTAGTCTCGTACCAATTCTCTATCAGAGTTATTAGGTTCAGAGCCTACTAGAGATACAAATACGTCATCAAGAGTGATAGGCGATACTTTAAAGAATAAATTTTTCTTTATTGCAATGGCAGATAATTCCTGAATGTTGGATTCAAACGTGAATAGCTTTATGGTTTCCGTTCCCCCTTCAACTATGGTCCCATAAGACTTTAGTTCATCATTACTAACTCCAGATTTTGAGATCTCTATTTTGATATTTTCTTTAATATTATTTCTAATATCTGCAATAGTTCCTTGTGAGATAACGATCCCCTTATCTATAATGACTATATCATCAGACAAAACTTCTGCTTCATCCATGTAGTGTGTCGTAAGCAATATCGTGGTTCCATTATCTTTTTTTTCCTTGATGGCTTTCCAAATTTGACGTCTGGAGACGGGATCCAGTCCTATAGTCGGTTCGTCTAAAAAAAGTAACTTTGATTCTGCTGCCATCGCCATCGCTACCAATACCTTTTGCTTCATCCCTCCCGACAAATACATCGCAAGTCTATTTCTAACATCATATAATTCAAATTCTTTAAGAATTCTTTCAGTTCTTGTGTGTGCCTCCTGTTTGTTAACCCCTCTAATTCTTAGCCAGTAATAAACATGGTCCCATGGAGTAAGTGCGCGAAGTGGTCTTCCCTCTTGGGGTACTATGGATATATTGTTTCGTATTATTTCTGTATCTTTAATTAAATCATTTTCAAATATTTTTACAGTTCCTGAACTTGGTAATAATTGAGTTGCACAAATTCTTACGAATGTAGTTTTTCCTGCACCATTTCTTCCTAAAAGAGTGAAGATTCTCCCTGGTTCTATATTTAGAGAGATGTTATTAATTGCGAAGGTTGCCGACCCTTTATACTTTTTTGTAACATTAACGGCCTCTATTGCTTTCATATAAAATCATTTTCAGGATTAAAATTCATGTAATCGATATCTTGGAAGGATATTACTTAGAACAGGTAATGCAGATATTGAAATTGGAGGAAAACAATTAGTCCAACTTACTCCACGTTGATAGAGACTCCATGATCCTTTGAATCTTTTAGTTTAAAGGCTACTTCTAAAATTCCATTTTTGTACGTTGATTTTCCCGTAGCCGGTTCAATTTGATCGGGTAGTTCAATTTTTTTACTATATTTTCTTTCTCCTGAAATTGATTCTATAGTTAGAGAACTTTCGTTGGCAGTTATTCGCAAATCATTCTTACTTACACCTGGCATTTCCGCAATTATTTTCAATTTGTCAACATCCCTGATAATGTCGACTAAAGGCTCCCTCTGATCACTAACTGAAAATCTCCCGGTTAAGGAGCTTGGGAAGGTATTTAAGTTGCCAAATTTTCTTACGACTGGTTTTCCATCCTCTCCGATTTTGAATGAATATCCATAAACAATAGGACCCATTTCGCGTACAGTTGAGCCGTCATCAAGTTTGCGTTCTCTTATGAGATTCTTTGGAACATTTTGATCCATGTTTTTAACAGCTTCTTGCATCAACTTCTCCATTTCCTTCATCATTGAATCTACATCGGGAAACCAAGAATTTGTTCTCCTTCGTCCGAACCACTCATCAAAGGGAGTCGACATATGTATTATCTTGCGTTGTTTAAATATAAATATTACAGACTTTACTACTTGAGATTCTTAATATTATCCAATTCTTTAATTAGCGACTTTTGTCTATCGCTAAGTTTTGTAGGCACCTCAAGTTTTATTTTTATGATCTGATCTCCTTTGGAACGTCGACCGTGTATAGGTATTCCCTTCCCTCTCAGCCTGAAAATTGAATCGACTTGCGTCCCTGCCGGTATTTTCAACTTCTCGTTTCCATGTAATGTAGGCAATATTATTTCTGTACCTAATACCAGCTCCGTATATTGTAGTTTCAGAGGATATAGGATATCTCCGTTTTCAAGTCTTTCAAAAATTTCATGAGGCTTGATGTGAATTCGAATAAATAAATCTCCTGGAAGTTCATCTACATTGGAGATTCCTCTGCCATTTAACTGAAGTGTCATGCCATCATCAATTCCTGGTGGTATCTCGATCTGTATTTTTTTTCTAGTCGCAACTTTACCATTTGCACCACAATTTTTGCACGGTTTCTCTATGATCTCTCCTACGCCTCTACACGCTCTACAAGTTTCGACTGTAACAAAAGTTGAAAACCTATTTTCGTTAAAAACTCTCTTTGTTTGTCCAAGTCCATTGCAAGATGTGCATTTCTTACGTTTCGTACCAGGATAACAACCACTCCCATTACACGCCGAGCACTTTTCTAGGGCTGGAATTTCAACGGTTTCATTCTTTCCGCTTATTACCTCTTCTAATGTAAGAGATAAGTCAATTACAGTATCCTCTCCTCTATTGCTCCTTCCAAAATTAAATCCAAATCCAAATGGATCACTTCTATTTCTTCCTGAAAATCCTCCTCCGAATAATTGTTCAAAAATATCTTTTATTCCACCAAATCCGATGTCCCTGAAGATTTCGTCAAAGTTTGATTCTGATCCCCTAAAGACTTCCTCGGATCCTACATGGCCAAATTTGTCATACTTTTTTCTTTTATCGTCATCAGATAGTACAGCATATGCTTCTGAAATTTCCTTAAATTTTTCTTCTGCACCTGCATTCTTGTTTCTATCTGGATGGAATTGAAGAGCTAATTTTCTATATTTGTTTTTGATCTCTTCTTTAGTAGCATTTCTATCAACATTTAAAACTTCGTAGTAGTCAGGCTTCGCACTCAATTGAAGAAATCACTGATTAGAAATGACAGTATCGATTCGACTTTGACATTCAGTTTCATACTATGTCCTAGCGTTGGACTGGTTTGCACTATCTGTTGTTTGGTTTGCACTATCTGTTGTTTGGTTTGCATTATCTGTTGTTTGGTTTGCACTATCTGTTGTTTGGTTTGCACTTTCAGAATTTTGAGATGAATTTGCTTGTTGAGATGCGGCGGCTCCAGCTGTTCTATATGCTTCGGTACTTATCTCACCAATGATATTTTTTAGGGATTCAATCTTCTTCTTTATATCTTCAATATTATTTGATGATATGGCTTCCTTTAATTCCTTAACCGAGCTATTCACTTTTTCTACTTGTTCGGTTTTTATCTTGTCCTTTAAATCCTGCTGTGTCAGTTTTTCTGCGGTATACACTAAATTATCTGCTTCATTTTTCACTTCGGCTTCTTCCTTTTTCTTTTTATCCTGGTCTGCAAATTGCTCTGATTCCTTCTTCAGTCTTTCAATATCGTCTTTGGAAAGCTTAGTATTTGCGGAAATCGTTATTTTAGATTCCTTCGAAGTAGCAAGGTCTTTTGCCGTGACATTGAGAATGCCATTTGCATCAATATCAAAAGTAACTTCCACCTGTGGAATTCCTCTTGGTGCAGGCGGTATTCCTGATAAGTTGAACATTCCCAAGGAAACACAATCAGCTGCCATTGATCTTTCGCCCTGAACTACGTGTACTGTTACCGCGTTTTGATAGTCTGCAGCAGTAGTAAAGACTTTGCTCTTCTTTGTAGGAATAGTTGTATTTCTTTCTATAAGAGGTTCCTTTAAGCCCCCTAATACTTCCACACCTAAAGTTAATGGAGTTACATCGACTAAAAGTATGTCTGTTGTTACATCTCCCGCAATGATTGCTCCTTGAACAGCCGCTCCCATTGCTACGGCTTCCATCGGATCAATACCTCTTTCGGGCTCCTTTGACATTACGCTTGTGATGAATTGTCTAACAATCGGCATACGAGTCGGTCCTCCAATTAAAATAATTTTCTCAATGTCAGCAGGCTTTAACTTTGCATCTTCAATTGCTTGCAACATCGGAGCTTTACACTTTTCAATTATCGGTCTCAATAATTCTTCGAGTTTTGATCTTGATAGTGTCAAGACCAAGTTTTTTGGACCAGATGATGAATCGTAAGACAAGAAAGGTAAATTTATTTCAGTGCTCATTACATTAGACAATTCAATTTTTGCCTTTTCGGCCGCTTCCTTAATTCTCATCATCGCGGCCTTATCATTACGAATATCAATGGAAGTTTGGTTCTTAAATTCTTGAATAATATACTCCACGACGGAATTATCCATATCCGTACCACCAAGCTGAGTATCACCAGAAGTACTCTTTACCTGAAATACTCCACCGCCCATTTCCATAATGGTAACATCCAGAGTTCCTCCTCCGAGATCAAAAACCATTATCTTCAAATCTTTGTTTACTTTATCCAGGCCATAAGCTAGTGAGGCAGCTGTGGGTTCATTGATAATTCTCACAACTTCCAGACCGGCGATTTCTCCAGCATCTTTTGTTGCCTGTCTTTGATTATCATTAAAATATGCGGGGACCGTTATCACCGCTTTGTCTACAGTTTCACCTATGTATGCTTCAGAATCTCTTTTAATTTTCTGCAAAATAAATGATGAAATCTGCTGTGGCGTATACTCCTTGTCATACACTTTAAATTTAAAATCAGTACCCATTTTGCGCTTTGCAGCAAGGACTGTCCCTTCAGGGTTTGTTACCATCTGCCTTCTTGCAGGCTCGCCAACTAGCAACTGACCATCCTTAGTGAAGGCGACATATGATGGAAAGGCTTTTCCACCAACCGACGTTCCTTCGGCGGCTTGTATTATTGTAGGCTTTCCACCGATCATCACAGATGCTGCAGAATTACTTGTTCCAAGGTCTATCCCAATAATTTTACCCATAATCTCTACTCACTACTCCTTATCTCTTTCATTGATATCTTTATTTGTAACTGTCCTTTTAGATAAAATGACGGAAGAAGGTCTTAAAACTTTATTGTTTAGCAGATATCCCTTCCTTACTACTTCCACTATTGTATTATCAGGTGCCAAGTCATTAGTTACAAATCCAATAGCATCATGTACGTTAGGATCAAATGGTGTGTTCATTGTTTCTATTTCTACCATGCCCTCATCTTTCATGAAACTCTCAAAATTAGTCATAATTCCTTGGATTCCCCCAATTACAGTTGAATCATATTGACCATTTTTTAAAGTTTCTAGTGCTAACACACAATCATCGTAAATCTTTATGATTTTTATAAAAAGTTGACTCCTGTTTTCTTCGATCTTTGATTCCACCTGTTTCTGCATTTGTTTGCGATAGTTGTCAAAATCTGCCATAAGATACCTTAGTTTTGACAAATTCTTTTCAGATATTTCTCTTTCCTTTTGGAGTTCAGAATTCAAGAATTCAATTTCTCTCCTCAATACTTCACTGTCTGCAATTTCGGAATTCTCTCCTTCCTCAACGACAGTGTCATCCGTGTCATTATCCAATACTGCACTGTCAATAACTTCAGAATTTTCTTCTTTACCCTCATTTACTTTTTCGGACAAGATCTTAAATATTTTGACCTACCTCAGATAATTAGATATCGGCACAGAAATCTACAAATCAAAAAGCATAATAAGCCAAAACATGGTCTCTTGTTAATATAAAGTAAATTGGAAGACGAAGAATTAAGAATCATTAACGAAAAAAGAATGGAAAAGTTAAAACAGATAATAAATGAAAAGGAACTCTTAAAAAATATCAAAGAACCATTAGATCTTGATGACTCCAATTTTATTCAGACTATCAACAAATTTCCACTACTTTTAGTTGACTTTTGGGCTCCTTGGTGTGGACCGTGCAGAATGATGTCTCCTGTTATTGATCAAGTTGGTAAAGAGTACATAGGTAAATTAGTTATAGGCAAGGTAAACGTTGATGAAAATCCAAATATTTCAAGTCAGTTTGGAATATCCAGTATACCAACATTGATACTATTCAAAAGAGGTCAAGCCGTTAATAATATTATTGGATCAGTATCGAAAAGTAGGATAGATGAAATGGTAAGAACGCATATTGCGTAGGATTACTTTTTAGAAGTTTTTCAGCTCCTGTTTCTATTTTTAGTAACTAAACTAGTAACATGTACCTTCAGATGTAATAGCATTCATATTTGGTAACAATAATCTAAATTTAGTCAGATTCGACCCTAAATATCAAATATCAATATTGAATAATTGTGGGGCATATATCGACCCTTCCCTCACCCTCTTTACTCTTGCTACGGATAAATAGTGTGGCCATATGGTAATCATGATAGAGCCTTCTGGAACCCCCTCTGGAGATTCAATGATTATTATATCATTGGGATTAACGCCGTGTTCATTTAATACTACTTTGCTCCTTTCCACAAGTTCTGAAGACATCCCACTACTATAAAGATAGACTTTATCTATATAATCAATCTTAGAATCCATTTCGATCTATAGAGTTGTTAATGCATTAAATTCTTATCTGAATAATGTTTTGTCTATAATTCGTCGATATGGAATTTGGACCTGCAACCAATGCATTCATAGATTTCGTTTCCGACAGATCCACTTACATTGAATCTGACAATTGTAGTGCATTTTGGGCATCTGCCCTCTACTGTTCTTCTAGTCTTATGTGGTCTTGAAGTACTTTTTCTTCTTCCCATGATCCTATTTGGATAGTAATTAACTGGTTTATAAATTACATTGAATTTCGTAAAAATAATAACACAAATAATTCGTGTAAATATCGTGTCGAGTTTCCGAATTCGTGTGCTATGGACTAAATATTAGAAGTGTTATTTATCTATCATAACTTATTTCAACCGGTACCTGGAAACTAGCAAGAGAACTTTTGTAAACTTCATTTTTAAAATAACAGCGAATGAGTTAAATGCTACAAATAAGACATTAAATTAGCTGTGAATGTTATCTGACTATATCGAAGTATCAAAGCCAAGAATAGTAGTAGTACTGGTTGTTACAGCAATTGCAAGTTCTCTGGCTGCAACCAGATTTGATTCAACTCCACTAACTTCGTGGGACATTTCAACAATTCATCTGTTATTTCTAGGAATTTGTGGTTGTTTGGCATCAATGGGCTCTAGCGCATTGAACCATTATTTTGATAGAGATATTGACAAGATAATGTCCAGAACAATAAAAAGACCAATCCCGGCGGGAAGATTAGAACCTAAAAACGTACTTATTTACGGTATCATATTATGCGCCAGCTCAGTCATCATTTCTTTCTTGACTTTGAATTTGATGGCAATGGGCATGATTGCACTGGGAATATTTTTTTATGTATTTGTTTACACGTTATGGCTAAAGCGCTCTAATGTCTCTAATATTGTAGTGGGGGGCTTCGCTGGTAGTGCAGCGTCAATGGCAGGATGGGCAACAACCACAGGATCGATGGATATCTTGGGGTTCCTGATAGGGTGGTTAGTATTTTTATGGACCCCACCTCATTTTTGGTCTTTTGCTATAAAATCAAGGGAAGAGTATGCAAGTGTAAAGGTTCCAATGTTACCAGTTCTTATCGGAAATGAAAAAACAGCAGGCTATATTTTTGCAAACACTGCAATTCTGTTACCATATTCGTTATCTTTGTATCTTCTCGGTCTAGGAACATTATATTTTATAACTGCTGCAATTTCAGGTTCGTTGATGCTTATTTACCATTATAAGTTGACAAAGGACCCCTCTCCTGACTTTGCATGGAAGGCATACAAGATAACCGCGCCATATCTGGTGGTTATATTTATCTCGCTGGCATTCGATTCTCTTTACTATTATCGATTTTGAGAATACCTTCTTATAAATTCACATTCTAAATGAAAATAAGAGGAAGAAATAACTAGATTCTACTTTATGTTGACTGATTGTCTGCTAACGTTAATTACTTCTATTTCGCCAACTGCTTCTACCTTTCTTATTGACTCTTCCAATAATTCCATTTGACCCTCGGCGTCATCTAAGGTAAAATCTCCTAAAACAGAATACAGACCAAAAGCAATTGGTTCTTTCTTGTGCGCTAGTAGTTTGAATCCTTCTGGAAGTGTCTCTTTCAGAATCTTAGGGATTGAATCTATATCCGAATCTGATTCGGAAGGAAGTATCTTGATTCTCGCGACTAATTTGCTCATTATTATGGACCTTCAAATCCACATCCAATGCATTTGTATGACCTAGCAAACTGTCTGCAACTTTGACATCTCCAAATTAATACATAGCCACAATTAGGACAGTAGTATTTCACACATTCGTCATTTGCGATTATTGGTCGGCTGCAAGAAGTGCAAACTGGTAATTGTAATGATTTTGACACATAGAGCACAAACATTTATCCGAATTTATATCTTGCTTGAATGCAGATGATGTGTGTCTCTCCAAGTTTAGACCGCAAGTTACAAGTAGGCACACCTAGGCATCATTATTGGTACTGAAAACTCTTCGAAATTCATTACCAATCAATATTTTGGTCAGATTTGTAGCTATCTTTGACTTTAGGAAAAGATCAAGGGCACTAGAATGAAAATCAAAATCCGAAAAATTGGACACTTGACTTATTGCCATTTTTGAGATAGACGAAAATATTGAATCAATGGACTTGTTGTCCAATCTTTCCAATACCTTCCTTGCAAGCAACATGGAGTTGAATTCCTTCCAAAACATAGATTTCCATGCTTTTTCGTAGTCATTCAGTGCCCCATTGTCCTTGCTTGATATTGCCTTTGAAATTGCTTTACCTGCCAGGATACCAGCCATTCCACAACTAAAAATGCCTCCCGCCGTTGTTGGTTTAGTCTGTCCTGCCGCATCTCCAACGACAATAACTCTTTCCTTAATGAATGGCGGTCTTGGTCCTCCAATCCAAATGGGAGCAAATATTTTCCTGATTATCGAATATTTCTCTCCTCTAGAATTAATGAAATCATTCAGAGCAACTAGGGTGTTAATACCTTTTCCTGCAACTCCTATCTTGCCTTTTCCTTCGCCAGTAGGAATTATCCAGACAAAAAAGCCTGGGTATTTTTCAGAGTCAAACAATATTTCTACAGTTTTACCGTCAATCCAGTTTGCATATATTTCGAATTGAGCAGAAGCTAGAATTCCATTATTAGTAGCATCCTTCAGAGAACTCAACCCTTTTGCGTCAACAAAGTACTTGCATTCAATTTCTCCATCCGAAGTCTTTACAACATAGGTGGATTGTTTCTTGGATATACTTTTAAAAGAACACCTAGTTCTTATTTCAGCGCCCGCGCATTGCGCCTGTTTGGCAATCTGTTTGTCAAGTCCCCTACGATCTACTACTATCACGTTTTGTTTTTCAGCAGGTAATTCAAAACTAGTGGATCTCGAACTGATCTTTGCCATGGAGACAGCATTTTGAAAGTTATTAGAGTCAACTATGAGACCTAGTTTTTGTAAACCGCCGAGGCTTACCATCCCGCCACAATGATCTGGCGTTCCAATTTCATGATCCTCTTCGATAACTATTGTAGACGGTCCGTTTGAAGAACATTCTCTTGCGGTTGTAAGTCCTGCTACGCTCCCACCCGCAATTAATACATCGCAGTATTCCATACCCTATAAAGAAACAATTATTTCATCATTTTATTAACTAACCTGTAGTGGAATTCAAACAAGTCATCGTTGTTAGAAAAGATCTCCGAATGGGTACGGGAAAAATAGCATCTCAGGTAGGTCATGCAGCCGTTTTGGGAGTCGAAGAATCTAGAAAATCAAACAAATTGTGGTTGAAAAATTGGTTCGAGGAAGGACAACCAAAAATAGTTGTCAAAGTAAATGACCTCGATGAACTATTGGAAGTACTGAAAGACGCTGAGGATCTTAGAGTCCCAGTCATTGTTGTGCAAGATAGAGGCCTTACTCAAATTCCAAGTGGCACTCTTACATGCATCTGCATTGGCCCCGCACCTTCAGATATTATTGATAAAGTGACCTCAGAACTTAAATTACTCTAACTATCTGTCGATAATTTTGAATTATTTTACATCGTATTTTTATATCGTGCGTAATTTGACCGTTGTTCCAAACATGTATATATACTTCCATTTATAAAGCCAACCTAGTATGCCAGAAACTAAGCCCATTGTTAGCATAGAAAACGTTGTTGCTTCTGCGACTGTCAATCAAACTGTAAACCTTAATTTAATAACTCAAATTTTCCCCGATGTCGAATACCACCCTGATCAGTTCCCCGGACTTGTATTTAGGCTGAAATCACCTAAAACAGCAACTTTGATTTTCAGTTCAGGGAAAATGGTATGCACTGGCGCAAAATCCGAAGAACAGGCAATTAAGGCGGTAAAAAATGTGGTACAAAAGCTCAGAAAAGGAAGCATTCCAATTGAAAATGAACCACAGATAGAGATACAGAATATAGTTGCATCTGCAAGTCTAGGTGGTAAAATACATTTAGAACTGGCAGCCAGGGTATTGCCACGTAGCATGTATGAGCCAGAACAATTTCCAGGTCTTATACACAGGATGCTGGATCCTAAAACTGTAATACTCCTATTTGCTAGCGGAAAATTAGTCTGTACGGGAGCTAAGAAAGAATCAGAAGTATACCGAGCGGTTCACAATTTACATGATCTTCTCGAAGAAAAGAATCTAATGATCTATGAAGGTTAGTTTCTTTGACCTTACATGTACTCATGATTCGATTCTAAAATGCCTGAATTATGGCTAAACTATGGCAGCACTGACATAATAGTAGATTTAAAAGTAGAGAATCTTTCACTAATTGAGAATTCAAATTTTGACATACTCAACGACGAAATCCTAGATCAAGAAATTGAATCTATTCAAATAGAGGACAATAGCACAATTGTGCCTCTCGACGCTTCAAATTCTACTGTTCAAATTGTTTCTAGATTAATTGCACTAGCTGAAGCAAGAGGAATTAAAATATCCATCGAGTCGATTCTAAAAACAAGAAAACAGCTAGCGAACAAACTACAAAGCCAAAGTATTTGTACCATTGAGAAAAATGATGAACATTTTCAAAATCTCATAAGAGAAAAAAATACTCTCTTTGTTTCAAAAACACACATCGATCCTTTATTTGGATACAGTGGAACTCCTGTCACTCTCATACGGGAAATTGAGCAGGACAAGATGAATGAAGCATTCCAGGCAAGAATAGACGACTTACCTCATCCTGCCACAATTGGACCACCCATTGAAGTTGCAAATAAAATAAGTGAAGGGATGAACGCAAAGTCTATTGAAATTGTTTCAAACAATAGTGGAATTAACAATATCTATTATGGCGAAATTCTCGAGTCCTTTCAAAATGCTATCAAGAAACTTGAGAATCTCACCATAGAAAATGAACAGGAATTGAAATCTCTTATAGTGGGAACGAATACTGATACGAATTCGAGTTCAACGTTGTCAGGTTCTTTGAATTTATTGTGGAATTCAGTAAATGCTCTAAAAAGAAATGCCATTGTTGTCATGGTTTCCGAAAATCACAAGGGATTTGGGGCAAAGGCAATAGAGAAATTTGCATATGGTGAAATAAAACTAGAAGACTATAAGAATTCAACTTACCTTGAGGGATTGGAACACATCATGTTTATCAATCAATTAAGAGAAAAATATAATATAGCTATTCTTTCTTCGTTACCAAAATATTATCTAAAGGAGATATTCGGTCTAAAGGTATTTTCGAATATTCAAGAAGCGGCAGAGAGAATACTTGAGATGAATGGAAAAAGTCATAAAATTTCAATAATCCAAGATCCAAATATTGCACTATTCAAAAAGCGTGATTAAACTGGAGTATTAGTACAAACTATGTTTCATAGAATCCCAAAGTTAAAATAATTAAAAATCGTCTATTTGATAATTTGCAGAGCTGCTTACGAAAAAACGGAGATTATGTCTTCTATAGATGTGGTGCAGAAAACCTACACTCAGTTATAGAGATTAACTTAAACTCACTACCTGAACACTATACGGAGTATTTTTTTGAATCAATTCTTAAAGAATTACCTGAATCATTTATTGTAGCCGAATATGATGGAAAAATCATTGGATATGTCATGTGCAAGATTGAATTTGGATTTTCGAATTTCAGAAAATTAGGTTTTGTAAAAAAAGGACATGTTGTTTCCATTGCAATCTTAGAAGAACACCGAGGAAAAAAAGTTGGCACTATTCTAATGGAAGAAGCAATAAACGGACTTGTGTTGAGGCGAACAGAAGAGGTTTATTTGGAGGTAAGAGTCAGCAATTCTGCGGCAATTAAGATGTATGAGAAACTAAATTTTAAGATGAGATCAAGACTAAAAACTTACTACAGAGATGGTGAAGACGCCTTCTTGATGGCATTAGAATTATCTTGAGTTGAGGACTGGTGAAATCAATATCATGAAACAGAACAAAATAATTGGACTAATTCTACTCATAGTGCCGTCCTTATTTTTCATATTCTTTTCATACCTGTTGTTGTTTACACAATGGGATATTCAGTTGATAAAAACTACCTTGATAGTCATTGTGGGGATACTAATGACAGTGCTTATCTGGATGGGATACACTATGACCTCCGCTCCTCCAGACAAATGAGGTGTAATTAAGTTACCTCTACATCAGATACGATTTGATAAAATCTAGGACCAACCTCTCTCACGACTCTGACATTCCTAATGCAGTAATTATACTTACTAAATGATTCTGAAGTATCCTTAATACCGCTCTGTATTGCGTCTTTCTTGTTGTCAGCTCCCACATGACAAAAATAATGAATTATGCCTCTGCCATTTGCAAGCGAACTTACAGCAGCATCTACAAAATTTCTTGCTTTTTCCGGCAGGGGCATCAACACCCGTGTTGCAATTCCCCTGAGGTTATTGTGTATCGCCTGCTCAGCATCACCAAGTATAGGAATCACCTTCCCTGTCAAATTATTTTTCTCTATATTCTGTCTACACATGTCAGTGGCTATTGGATTTGAATCAATAGAATAAATTTTGGCTGATTTGTTAAAGTGGGATATTATGATAGAAAACGTTCCCACACCAGCAAACATATTAACAATCACTTCATTGGGTTCTGTCAATTTAGCAATCCTCAATCGTTCGGTTGATAATCTAGGTGAAAAGTAGGTATTGATTACATCCACTTTGAATATACATCCGTGTTCCTTATAAACAGTAATTGGACTATTCTCTCCCGCTATTAATTCCAATTTCCGCAATCTATAATCGCCCTCAATCGCTGATACCTGACAGAATACCGATCTTACTGGTCTGATCTCCTCAATCAATGCATCTGCAATCAATTTTCTCTTAGAGGTTAGTGTTTCAGGGATTTTAATTATTGCAATAGTTCCGATGATATCAAATGATGATGACAGTTTTTCGAGATCTGTGCTATCAAGTCTTTCTTGCAATAATTCTTTTAGCATTTTTGTCATGTTTTGATTAATTTCAAGTCCTCATGTAATAGTCTCCAGAGCTCTTTTGTGCCCTGTCCAATCGTCCACCCAACTTATTTATTCTTGGACGGCCCGTGTTTTCATCACGTCTGTAAGTAATGGAAAGATTTTCAAGAAATTTATTCATTCCACTTTCTTTCTTTATTGGCGAACCAGCAGATCCATTTTCACCTGGCTTTCCGGAAAAAATAATCAAAGAATCAGCTACCAAATCAATCAATTGCATATCATGATCAACAATTATAGCAGATTTTCCCTGCGATTTGACAAATCTATGAAGGAATTTTGCAATATTAATTCTATCTTCTACATCTAAAAATGCAGAAGGCTCATCCAAAGCATAGATATCTGCTGGTCTTATTAGCGCACAACAAACAGCGACCTTTTGTAGCTCTCCCCCACTCAAGGTATCTACTCTCTTATCGTAAAGTTTTTTGATACCCATGGGAAAAACGATTTGCTGTTCCATAGTGGAGCCTTCAATCGGTCCTTGATAGGCCACATCTAATAATGATTGAATATTGCCATCATATTCGTTTTGAAGATATTGTGGCTTGTATGACAAACTAGCCTGAATATCTATTTGTCCACTATCTGATTTTTCTATGCCCGCGATCATTTTCATGAATGTGGTCTTTCCCAACGCATTAGCTCCCACCAAGCCAACTATTTCACCTTCTCTAATCTCTCCTTGAGAAACATTCAGAGTAAATGATGGAAATGATTTCGTTAAATCCGAAAACTTTGTCAGTGGTTTATCAACTATTAACTCCTCATTCTTATTTGAATCTTCGAACTTGAATGACTTCTCTCTAAATCTGATATTTTCTGTTGGAATAAATCCATCCAAAAAAGCGTTTATGCCGACTCTAGTACCCTGAATTGGAGCAACGATTCCATATGCGCCTGGTTCGCCGTACAAGATATGAATGTAGTCTGAAAGATAATCAAGAAGAGTCAGATCGTGTTCAACTACCATAACACTCTTTCCATCATCTGCAAGTTGTTTAATAGTTCTTGCAACAGCTAATCTCTGATAGATGTCATTATAAGATGATGGTTCATCAAAGAAATAATAATCCGCATCCTTATTGACTGCAATTGCAACTGCCAATCGCTGTAATTCTCCACCACTCAATTCGGAGAGAGAACGATCAAGCGAGTTAGTGAGTGATAGTTGTTCGGTTACCGAATCGGAAACACCTCTTTCATCATACTTTTTCAAAAGCTCCCGTGCAGTTCCCTTAAAGGCTTTGGGAATTAATTGAACCATTTGGGGTTTTATCGATGTACGTAAATTTCCAGAGGCGATTTTCTCAAAATGAGGTTTTAATTCTGTCCCTTGAAAATTCTTTATTATATCATCCCATCCTAGCTCAGAATCATAATTACCAAAATTAGGTTTTATATTTCCAGATAATATATTCAAAAGTGTGGACTTTCCAATTCCATTTCGTCCCAACAGACCTACTACTGAACCTTTTTTAAGTAAAGGGATGTGGTAAAGCCTAAATGAATTAATCCCATATTGATGGATCTTGTGATCTCCAATTTCTTTTGCCAGATTAACTATTACTATTGCATCAAATGGACATTTCTTAATACAAATCCCACATCCTGTACACAATTCTTCAGAAATGACTGCTTTTCCATCTTCAGGTCTCTGAATAATACACTCTCCGCCAGTTTTGTTCACTGGACAATAAACGATACATTCCAGTCCACATTTCTTTGGTTGACAGAGTTCTTCATCTAATACGGCTACTCTGTGGGTAGAATTAGGGTTCATGCGTAACTATAAGTGTTAATGATATGATATATTATAATTGTTGAGGCCGCAAAAGTCAACTTAAGATTTTGTTTCTCAATAGGTTATTTTTGTTATGTAGAGTTGATTTTCGAGAAATACTAAAAAGCATCGGATTATTGACAGAGTTAGGATGGGTGAACCATATTGCAATGACCCACGATGCCAGAGGAACAGGAATGGAGAGAGACACAAGATACATGTGATGGGGGAAGAACAAGCAAATACCTACCGTGGAGAAAATTACTGCAATGACCCAAGATGCCAGCGAAATAGGAATGGACAGAAGCATGAAGCTCACGCTGAATCTATTGTTTCAAATGAGAAGATTGTTAATGAAAGATTTGATACTAGAGATGAATATACATATTGTAATGACCCAAGGTGCCAGACGAATAGGGATGGAGAAAGACATAGACAACATTCTGCTGATAATCCCAATTTTTACTATGTTAAATATTTGGGAGGTCATAAGGCATATCCTACTCCTACCAACACTAAAATGCACTTTCACTACAATAGAGTGGAAATGGACAACCCAAAACTTGTAATTCCTTTTAGACAGATCCAAAACATCGAGAACACCAATGAAAGGAGAATATCTGCATTGAGAGTAATAGTTCTTGGGTTAATTTTTGTTCCACTCGCTATAGTAGGCGCCTTATGGAAAAAGAATCATATCTATACAGTAATACGGTTCAGAGATTATTTCGATGATCAAATGATTGTTTTAGACTTTGATCAAGATATTGATTCTGCCCAATCAATAATTTACAGGCGCATGCTGGAATTCCGTAATAGTAAGAAATTCTAATCGTAATTATGGATATGACCTAGCTAAGATTAAATTATCCCCCAGTGCTTTACATTATTAAGCCGGCCATAGTAATAGGGTGCGACCCGGTCCCATTCCGAACCCGGAAGTCAAACCTGTTATCGCTGCTGTGTTACTGATCTACGTGAGTGGTTGGGAAGCAGCAGTGCTGGCATTCTTATAACTAAATATTTCATCTTTGTTTAATGCACACATTACCGAGTCATCTTTTCTCCAAAGTGTACATCTGAAAGCAATTCGTGTATATTCATGGCTATATTGTCAAGTAACTCGTATAGAAAGACAAATTCCCTTGGATGCCATATCCTACACTCAATTAAGCATGCCATGTTAACTACGCGAACTGAAACAGTTCTTGCTACTTCAGATTTTAAGCCCTGAAATAGGAAATCTGTAATGCGTTGGTCTGTAGTCAATCTCGATGCTAAAATGCTGCCACTCCAACCTGCCTCCGTTACGAATCCATCGGTCAAACTGTAATAAAGTTTTGAATTTAAGAGATTTTGATGATTCTCATCATTTTCTGCTAAATTCTGGTTTTGGACAAGACAATAAATATTATGGAAGGGCCCCATTCTAACAACATCCTCTGAACCTACATAATCTATATTTCCAGAAAGCATTCGAATGAATCCATCTCGATTGCCTAACCACTTTTCAAAATACGGTCTGTATTTTTGTGGAATATCAATGTCGTATCGTCCAATTCTACACTTTATGTCATCCAAACCTAACAAATCAATTATTTCTTTAATTTGAAGAATTGGCAAGGATATCATAATTGTTAGTTACGGCATTATCACTGAATTCATTTTCATGATGATGTATTATGGTTAGCAATAAGATTGACAATCGTTCTGATACCAAAACCAGTAGCTCCTTTTGGATTATATGTTTTTTCTTTGGTACCTTCCTGATTCCAAGCGGTTCCGGCAATGTCCAAATGTACCCAGGGTGTATCATTAACAAAGAAGGACAAAAATGCGGCAGCAGTTATAGCTCCTCCGGCTCTTCCCCCGATATTTTTGATGTCTGCATTAGGGCTTTTCAACTGTTCCTTGAAATCATCAAATAACGGAAGCTCCCATATTTTTTCACCAGTCCGCTTTGAATTTTCAAGAACTTTCGTTACCAGTTCTTTATTATTTCCAACCAGTGCAGCGACATTCGAACCAAGTGCTATTATTGCCGCGCCTGTTAATGTTGCCATATCAATAATCGCTTGAGGCGTAAATGTTTTTACTGCAAAAGCAAGTGCATCTCCTAAAATTATTCTACCCTCCGCATCCGTGTTTAGAACTTCTACAGTTTCTTTATTATACATTCTGATAATATCTCCAGGTCGATATGAGTCACCTGAAGGCATGTTCTCTACCGCCGGTATAATCCCAATCACGTTTTTCTTAATCGCAAGATCAGACACGGCCTTCATTATTCCAATTACATTGCATCCGCCACATTTGTCGTACTTCATTTCTTCCATTTTTTCGGAAGGCTTGATCGAAATTCCTCCTGTATCAAAGGTAACGGCTTTTCCAACAACAGCTATGGGTCTGTCATCTTTTGTAGATCCTGAATACTCTATTATTATGAGCTTGGGATCACTAGAACTTCCTCTACCAACCGCAAGAATTCCCCCAAATCCGTACGATTCCATTTCCTTCTTCTCAATTACTCTTACCTTGATCTTCGGATCCCCTGATAGTTTCTCTGAGAAATTCGCAAGAACCTCTGGAGAACAATCATTGGGGGGCAAGTTACTAATATCTCGAGTGAACAACACAGCATCAGATAACACAGAGGAGTATCTAATAATCTGTTGAATGGAAACCATGTCCTTTTCTGACAAAATCCTTACTTGATTAAGTTCAGTCCTGTCTTCATCCTTCTTATAGTTACTAAATGAATAATCTGATAATTTGATTCCTTCTACTATAGCAGACATGTGCTCATTATCAATGTCCTTGAACGGAGATATTACGAATTCGTCAGCTGCCAGCTCCTTTGCTTTAATGACCACTTTTCCAGTTAGATTCCTTGTTTTTTCGGGATCTAAATTTTTTCTATCTCCCATTCCTAGAAGTAAAATACGTTTAATAACGGATCTTGCAGTATTATGAACTACACTGATTGAGCCTTCCTTTGCTGTAAATTCTCTTGATTCAACTATCTCTCTTATGATAGGATCAAAGTCATTAGTAATATCTGATAGAGACAAGGATGAAACTTGATCTGTAAAGACATAATTCACTAGGAGTTTAGTTCTCAATGATGATACATTATTTTCAGCCTCAATTACAACCATGTTCAAAATCAGAAGTATTACTTTATTTTAAAGTATTGAACTTTTCATGTTTAACTAAAATACCAAAGTTTAGATTCATACCAACAGGGCAATGAGAGCAAGCAAAAAAGAAATAAAGTAAAGGTATTAAAAAACTAATAACGTTATTCTGAGGTCAATGATATTCGAGTTCATGTAACGACTGTTATCAGTTTACAAAATCGATAATTTTGTAAGAATTAAGGATAAGAATCTTGGACATTTATTAAATATCTATAAGTGTGAGTATTGTCAATTCGATGAAGAAGAGATATGGTCAATAAAGTTAACATAATTAATCACAATCTTCTTGATATTCCATCAGAACTCAAAGAATTCATGAATAATGATACCTATTCATTGCTTGTCAAGGGTCCTTCAGGATCAGGAAAAACCACTTTTTCTCTCACTATTCTACATTCACTAAAAGCAAAAAGCAATTTTTTCTATATTTCCACTAGAGCTTCTCCAAAACAAATCTTCGAGCAATATCCATGGTTAAGAAAATTCGTAAAGGAGCCAAGTAGAGATATAGATAGTCCAGATGTTGGACAAAATCTCTCAGCTTTTGAAGATGCTCGATTGGACGAACCTGAATCACTCTTTGAGAGGGTTACAAATCAGTTGATGGACGTCAAGAACCCCGTGATAATAATTGATAGTTGGGATTCTGTTGCTTCATTAATGGATCGGGAAGCCAGGTTAAACAATGAGAGAGTGCTTCAGACTTGGAGAGAACGAGCAAAGGCAAAATTGATTTTTACAACCGAAGAATCAGTAGAATCTAGTCTAGAAAATATCGTTGATGGTGTGGTGGAATTAAATTATGAACTTACAGATGGCCTACGAACTAGGAGTTTATTTCTCAAAAAATTGCGGGGGGTTCCAATAAAAAGATCGGTATATTTCTTCACTTTAAAAGATAGAATCATGCAGTGCTTTAATAGCTACGATGGTAGAGATTTCAAAATCGTAAACAAGGACATTAATTCAAAAGAAAAGAATTCTCATTCGCAAGTATTGCAATCAGGGTACCACGATCTTGATAGCTACGTTGGTACCACTTTACCACAAAATGGCTTGATAACAATTGAAAAGGAAGATGCAATATCAAATGACACAATATTGCTATTTTTGAATGATCTTTTACAGAATTTTTCAAGAATGAATTATTCTCTAGTTTTGGATTCTGCACTCGGATCTATGTTATTAGACACGTTTAAATCTAAAAATAGAAATCAGAAAAATCTTTACTTGATAGATAAGTCTGATTTACTGGAAAAATCTTCTAAAAATGATTTAGGAAAGAAAAGTACTTTCTTCAAACATATAGACAAGGCAATTTCAGGAAGTGATATTAATGAAAAATTAGTCGCTGTAATGGAATCAAGTTCTATGGATAGTTTCATGTCAACAACTTCTGATATTGATAATTATTGCAGGTACATCAAAAGGAAATTTGAACTTTCATTTTTGATTCTAAATTCGGATAACGCTCGTGAGAAATATTATTCGTTATCCGATATTCATTTAAAATTTATACTAATTTGTGGAACACTTTTCTTGAAGTGTTATACACCTGCTTCAGCATTATTTGGGATTAAGGTTGTCGACTCAGTACCTCGCATTCAACTAGATCATGTTCTGTAATTTCATACTGTAGGGTTCTTCATCAACATTTTCTTCTAACGATATTGGTAACAAATGCATCATTTGTTCATAATAATCTAGGAATGTTGTTCCTTTATTAGTAACTTTATAAACCATTTTTGTTCCGTTATTATTTTCCATTATGAGCCCAAAGTTCAAAAGAGAATCAATATAGTTTCTACACTGATCATTACTTAGCATCGCCTTGTACATTATTTTTGTCCTGGTTTCTTCCCTAATTGCAGATCGCAATATTGCCGCTATGACCCCGTATTTACTTCTATTTTTCATTGCCCAATAACAGAAGTTATACAATATAACTGGAGTGAAACTATTAAATAGAAACTTAAATGACTAGATTCAACTACAATATTATGAATAAAATTTTAATCTATTTATTTATTTTATTCTTTTTCCAGAAGAAAAAACTGCTGAATGTTTGAATAAATTTTCTCTAAAAAATTATTTGAATATTATTATTAAACACAATTACCGCCTTGATCATTATTATTTTGATTAAGCACGCAGTCCGTCATAACTGGTTTAATTTTTTGAAACCTTATTTCTCCCTTGTTTATTGTTCCAGAATTCTGCATCGATATTGCTTTGGATTTCATCAATGAAATATGGTCACTACAAACTAGCCCGATCATATACTCTTCATTGCCTGACAATATGGAAACAATGTGTGAGGGGGGCAAATTACAAATTCGACCTCTTACCATAATTGAACATCTCTCCGGAACCATAATTCGATAAGAATTCTGAATCATTAGATGTTATAACCCTTTGTTTGTATCCCAAAAATAGTATTTATAAAATAATAGCTTCAGAGTAAAATACTATGCCAAAATAAGTGAGAAAAAGGAAATGAATTTTCGTGCTTTTTTATTGTTGGCCGTCTAGAATGTTCTTGATTTCCTTACATCTTTTTCTTAGGGAAACTGTTGAAATATCTGCTATTTGACATACTTCAACTTGGCGTAAAAATTCATTGCAATCCTGTGAAGCAATGTAAATAATAGCTCCTGCAAAAGCGCGCGGATTTTTTCCTATTGAAATTCTGCTATGTTGGACGAGCGAGTAAATTCTTAAAGCTTCCCTTTTTGTTTTTTCTGTAAGCTTTAACCTATTTGAAATTAGTGTCACATAATCGATCCCTTGAATAACCGGTATCTTCAATGATAGTTCTCTTAAGATTAATTTGTAATGTGACATTATTTCCTTACTCGGAATATTACACACATTGGCAATATCTGATATTGTTTTTGGTATTGAAATTTCTCTACAAGCTGCGTATATGGAAGCAGCAACAAGTGAAACGGTAGATCTTCCTTTTGCTAATTTTCGTATTGCAGCTTTACGATAAATGTAGGCCGCATTTTCCATAACTGCCGGACTTAGATAGAGTTTGTCACCAAAATTATTGAGGTATTTTAGCGCTTTATCCAAGTTCCTTGAGATCGAATCGTTCAGTTGAGATCTATTATTCCACGTTCTTAATCTTTGAATCGTTTCTTTCTGAACCGGATCGAGCATTTTACCTCGTCCATCCGTGTCATTCAGACCAATAAGTGTAGAAAGTCCCTTGTGACTTACGGTCAATGATTCTGGCATGCCTATACGAGATTTATCCTTGTATTCTCCTTTCTCAAAATAAGGCAAATCATTATTATAGATTTTTTCATTTGAAACACAGCCGCAAGTACTACAAACATATTCACTTGAGAGTACGTCTAAAACTAGAGTATAGCTTTGACATTGATTGCATTGTATTCTATTGGTCCCACTTGATTCGAAGGAATCATTGTTCCTAATTTGTTTACTGTTTTCTAAGGCCATCTTTACTATTTTGTAGCAGATTCTTTTATTATCAATAGTTTTTCTAGAAATCAGAAATTACTTGTTAACTAAATTTAAAGTTCAAAAATTCTAATTAAATATTGATTTATCTTAGAATTACGAGGAAAAAACGTATTTTTCTTTCTTAAATAAGAATCTATAAATGTTTAGTTTAGTAAGAAGGATCAATTATCGATGAATTTTAATTATTTTATCCAAATTATAGTCAAATACTACTAATATCAAATTATTGTGATATTTATATCTGTTAACCATTGTTGTTCAAATGCAATAAAATAGTAGATCTTTTCATTAGGATTAAAATTTCACATGAAATCTTAGATAAAATAATGTTCCCTTCAACACTACCTTTGAGGTAATATTTGATTCGATTCTGACATAATGGTGTCAAATTAGATTAATATCATTAACATACCTTCAAAAAGATGTAGATGCTTAGGTAAATGTACTGCCAGACTACGTTCTTTACCTTTAATATAAACGTATGATAAAGTAGAACGTTATGATATTCATGATACTAGAAATTTCTAATATCTTGACGTATTGGAACTGTTTAATAGGATATGTGTTAAATGTGTGGATATTTGTATCTCGTAAAGTGTAACAATTATATAATTAGTCTTACATACTAATGCGCGATGAAAGATACAAGACTATTGAAAATCCTTGTTGAAGAAAAGGCACTGGTAAAGTTACTAAAGACAATTGGATCCGGGAGAGAATATCCAACTAGAGAACTTTTAACAAAATTGGGTGCATATGGATATGGGCATAAACTGCTTCTTAAAGCACAAAAGCGCGGATTAGTGGATAGAAAGACTGTCAAGAACAAGGTGTTCAACAAACTAACTACTGACGGCAAGAAAATCGTAAAAATAGCAAAGGATATTGGCGTATAAAGGAACAATTCCTCCAATTTTTATTTTCTAAATTTATTTTAGGACTGAAGACAATTCCATAATTTTATCATACCAAGAAGCTGATTTTACTACTCCACTAGATATCAATATTCCTTCCGCACCTAGTTCAAGAGCTCTTTGTACATCAGTTTTATCTACGATACCCGCTCCACATAGTACCTTAACCGTCGGAGATATTCTCTTTACCACTTGTACGGAATCCGTTATGATTGAAGGGTTCGCTTTTGATACTGCGATTCCCTTACCAATAAGTTCTGGTGGTTCTATGGCTAGGTAATCGGGAGAAAATTGTGAGAGTATTTCTACCTCTTCCAAGTCATCGGCACAAACAATTGAAATCATATCCAATCCTCTTAGACGTTTTACTAAATTACAAACTTGTGAATGTTCTATTTTGTGTTCGCTATGATTGATTATGGAACCAATTGCTCCATGTGATTTTACGATTTCAGGTACGGTAAAGCCAGTTGTTGCCCCGAGTGGCACATCATCTACGTGTTGGCTAACTATTGGAATCTTGGTTTTTGATAATGCCATAATACTAGATGGCGGGGGAGCAATAACGATATCTTTGTGATTAGATAGAAATGCGTTCTTTGCTTCTTCTGTAATCTTTAATGAATTATCTCCAGAAATCTCACTGTAATTTTTGAGATTTATTACAAGTGGATTTGCAAATGTGAACATAATAGAAATTTAGGAGAGATCTTCAAACTTGCTGTTCAGTTTTGCTATTCTAGCCTCGTATCCCTTGTTATATTCAAGCTCATCTGGGACCAGTGTAGCCGGGTGAATAAACCCTTGATTTCTAATTATCATAGCTCTTTCCGAAGCCCGCATTCTTTGGAGATCCCAATCTGAAGTTCCAAAACCATCATGTGGACCGGTAAGGCGTCCATTATGCATACTAAAAACAAGACATGACACAATTGGAATTGCATAATTCAAACTCGCGGCAGAATTGAGCTTTACTGGCATCAATGGCATATGATGACTTCCTCTTGTATTTCCGGCAACATAGTGGGGATCGTTGAACGCGCTACCTGCTTCTTCAGTTGCAGGGAAATTTTTTTGAGTCCTTACTATCGCAATCGGATCATCTTTACCAACGTAGGTTCCTGCAATATTATGTAACCTATCAGTTGATGCAGAAACTATCTGTTCTCCTTCAGATGATAAGATAGAGTGCACTACATACCTTCCCGGATACATCAAAGCTGCTTCTAGTTCCGGCTTGTCTCCCCATAGTTTTAATCCTGCAACTTTCCCTGTCATAACATCCATTATTCTAAATTTAACGCCTTCAGCTAATCGTTCATTTATCAACAAGCCTGTACTACTTCTGGCGTCCACAAACATTCTCCAGAGCGGGAAATTAAAGGCGCCCGGTTCTGTTTTGTCAGCAGCAAAAATGCAAAAAACTTCACTTGGTCTTTCTTCAATATCTATCTCAGCTACTCCTGGACCCATACCTCTCACATTTCCAGAAAAGGCATCTTTCGACAAATCTTGTCCTGCTCCATATAGTCCCTGTTCCTTTGCAACTTTGGTGCCCTCTGTGAAAGCATCCCACGCCATTTTATGAATTTCCTTGTTATCTGCGCCCCTCGTGTGTGTCATAATAATGTGTATATCATCACCAGTATACCCAATGTAATAGTCCAGTAATAACTTAGAATTCTCCTTTACCACCTTGTTAACCGCTTCTACCAATTCATCACTAGGTTTAGTATGACCACCAATGGCTCCAATATCCGCTTTTATTGCAGAAAGTGTAACTTTCATATTCCGTAGACTATTAAATAGATGGAGTTTAAAATTCTTATGATTGAAGTTTTTCTTTACTGTTGTATAGTTTGAATGTTTCTGCAATAAAATGATTCAATTCGATCCAGTTAAGTTAAACTCAGGCATATCAATTGGAGCTTCGTCCCTATTCATACAGCCAACAACGAACAAATCCATTTCTATCATTAATCAAGGGCGGGTCTTTACGGCATTTTTCCTTCGCATAAGGACAATTATCAAAGTATTTACATCCAGTTTCCTTTCCGATTGATCCTTCTAATCTTTCTGAACTTTCATCTCCTCTGTCTGGGGTCTGTGGAATATTTTCCTTATTTTTGATACTTGGAATTGATGTTACGAGTTTTTCAGTATAAGGGTGTTTTGGATTTCTATAAATTTGATGGGATTTTCCCAATTCAACTATTTGCCCACGATACATAATAGCAATTGTTTCTGATACTTCTGATATGACTCCCAAGTCATGTGAAATGAATACAATGGACATGTCGCGATCCCTTTTTAGTTTTTTTAGAAGATTGATAATTTGTGATTGAACCATGACATCCAGGGAAGTAGTGGGTTCATCTGCTACCAATATCTTGGGATTTAGTAACAATGCCATTGCTATTGCAACTCGTTGCTTCATACCACCACTCAATTCATGAGGATATTTTTTCGTTATAGATGGCTCTAAAAGAACATTTCCCAAAGTGTCCGAAATTACATCAAAATCATCATTAGAATAATCGTGCTGTTTCAAAATTTCCTTCATTTGATATCCAATAGTAAAGACAGGATCCAACGAATTAAGAGCCCCCTGAAAAATCATTGAAATTTCTTTCCATCTGATTTTCTTATTAAATTCATCCTCTGAAATTTTGGTAATGTCCTGAGTACCTAAAATAATTTCACCCTCGACTATCTTGCCCGGAAATGGAACTGAACGTAAGAGCGCAGCACCTAATGTGCTCTTACCACATCCAGATTCGCCCACAATTCCTATCGATTCGTTTTTTTCTAAACTAAAACTTACATCGTCAACTGCCTTAACAGTACCGGATTG
>DATFBL010000151.1:0-4055 GCA_035253865.1 Nitrososphaeraceae archaeon
GATGAAGGATTACTAGATTTTCCTTCAATGAGATTTGATGAGGAAGTATGGCTTTGTTGGAAAGTTGGAGAGACTGAAATAAAATTCTGGCATTCAAAGCAGGAAGGCTTCATGGGAAGAAAACCTTTAGCCCCCAAGGGATTTCATATTGGAGAAGAAGATCTTGCAGATTTAAGGTAATTTTCAGATATGATTCCTAGAACAGCATTCACAGGATTTCTATTTGCTTTTATATTGCGTTATGGCATTACTTCTAGGCTGAAATCTAAGATATATATATAAATTTCATCCATTTTGCTTATGATATAGTAGAAAGTCTTCTATAAAGGCTTTCATAGTCAGAATTTAGTCAAAGACATTCCGTTGACTACTTGTAAATTAAATCTGAGCTAAGCTTGAGGAGTTCTTTATTGCATATGAAAAAGCATTCTTTTAATCCATTTCTTTTGGCTATCTTCAGCATGAGAAATTGTATTAAGAAGATAGACTTTAATACTGCTTCTATCCCAGTAAGCTTTTTAAGATCTATATACAGTGACGAATAACTGATTTTATCAAGTCTTTTACATAAAACTCGCGCTTTCTTTTTGTCATAGTCCCCTTTATCAAATATTATAATATTGTCTTGCCGTCTAATACTGAATATAGGTGAATGACAGAATTCATCAATCATGTATGCATATGATCTGGAACCAAAAATTTCATTCATCTTTAATGCGCCATACATTCCAACAGGAAATAACAGGCCATCACCAAGAAATATAAAAGATGAGGTATCCATGGAATGCTTCTCTAGCAAGTCATCCGCTTCAATTTTTGCTTGAAAATAAACTTTATCTATATAATTATTTTCCTTTACATCTGATATTAGAGAGAGACAGGTCAACATGCAAGAAGTAAAACCTATAGTTCCTGATGTTAATACGTCGGTCGATTTGTAGCTCAATTTGATTATATCATCACAATATTTCGCAAGGATGCTTTCAGGTTTTCTCGTTATTGCAGTTGTTCTTATTTTGTGCCTTCTCGCCATTTTTGCAGATAATATGTTTGCATTTGTTCTTCCGGAAACGGATATAATATAGATTTGACGTTTATCGGCAATGCTCGGATTTAGGAGAAATTCTACCGGGTTACAAGTTATTGCTCTTCCTCTAGAAGCATAATGAGCAATCAAGCCAGCAACAAAAGAATCTCCTGAGCCAATAAATAAACAACAATCCGGGTTAATATTATTTGGTCGAATCAATTTTGGTAGATCTTGTACTTGATACCTGATTTCTAATTCCATTGCAGCAATAGAATTCATTAGCTTCTAATTCTACGTCTGTGTTTATTATAATTTTAATAAAATTTTATTTCTCCTTTAGAATACTTATGAGAGTATATTCATCTTTTAAGATAGATATAAAAATTATTATTTACATCATATTATGTTAATACAAGAAGTGTCAACATACTATGACATATTGGGAATAAAAAAAACTGCCACTCAGGCAGAAATAAAACGATCCTTCCGAAAATTAGCGCTAAGGTATCATCCTGATAAAAATAAAAATTCCGAAGAATCAAAAAAAAAATTCATGCAAATTGTTGAGGCATATGAAGTCCTCTCTGATGAGATGTCAAGAAAAACTTATGATAATTCGTCATACTATATATCATATGGAAGTACACACAGAAGAGAATGGGTCCCCTCTGCCGATTTTGAGCACATCTATAGTTATGAGCAAATTAAGCAAAAATACGGTCGACAAAACTTCAGCGGCGGAATGTGGGATATCAGTGAAAATGCGAGTATTGGAATGTGGAAAGCTACAATCATTCTATTTGGTTCGTTAGGAATAATTGCAATATTTATACTACTGCTTGGTTAGTGCCCTTTCTATCTTTGTTCTATTTTCTATGTAATCTAGCTTTATAATCATATCTATAATACCTATAGCCAAAAAAAGCTGCCAAGCTGTAGTTGGGAAGAGAAATCAGCAAAAAGAAATATGAATCTAAAATGACGGAAAGTATAGTGGCAATAAATCCAGCCAACAAAGAAATAATAAGCAAAATTATGAGACGTTTCTGATAAGTCGTCATTTCTATTTTCGAATAGTCAAAGTATGAAAAGATTCAGACTATTTATAGAATTGTGATCAAAGAAAGAAAATTTAAACACCTAGGATCTGTTTTAATAAAGCTCTATAGTCTACCTTTTGTTTCGTGCTACCAGATGAAGGGAGTTCAAAAATCAATGGAATAGGTTTTTTTGCTCGTATGTCTGTAAGCTGACTTCTTATTTCTCTTCCTAGATCATCACTTAATAATATTAGACCGATATCGTTGTTCACACCTATTTTATTAATTAAAGTGAGCGCATCTGATGAGGAATCGGCTTTAATTCCTTGTACACCTGCAAGCTGAAAACTAGTAACAAATACTCGACTTCCTATTGCAACTATGCGCATCGTTCTGTAGCTGATTTGTTTTGCCATCCTTTTAATCTTTTTGAGGATCCTCACAAAATGCCTGTCATATAGAAGATAAATCTGAAAAGTGTTGATTCACTGATTATTGACGATGGAATTACAGTCTATAAAAATCTAATAAAATAGACAATTAATATAATATCGAAGTTTAACAGATGAGGTGTACTATCACTAATTCCACAATAAATGCGACATCTATCTTTCCCTTTTATACAACAATATACTGCATTTTCTGCATGTAATTCTTCTCATTTCTTCGAATTGATTTTAGTTCAAATTGAAATGACTCTATAGAATTATGCTTAAGATACTTGGGCTTTTCGGGTTCATTGTTCATTTTTCATGCAAATTCCTAAAAAGTAGAATATAACATGGTTAGTCTAAGAATTTAGTCTAAGAATGAAGGATTTTAATTAACATAGCATACGTCTACAAATATTGAGTATATCATGATATTTCAATCTGTAATACAGCATTTTTTCATACTCGCTTTAAGACATAATATGCATGAATACTTATTAGAATTATTATACTAAAACTATCCTATCTATGGCATTTATGCTAGTGACATGTCGATATAGATATATAATTCAAGTCATGAAAATATAAGTTATGCTGTTTTCTTTCAGATCCTTATGACATTACAGAACATCAATAGAAAAGGTATTATTAAGATAAATTGGACTAATTTTACTATAATTGATGAATAATTTTGAAGGCGACTGAGCAAACACCCGATAAACTGAATAGGTGTTTATGCATATCTATAAGCCAATTATGCCAATCGTTGCATTGTCCATTGCGGGAAGTGATTCAGGTGCGGGAGCAGGAATACAGGCTGATCTTAAAACTTTTTCTGCTCTTGGTGTATATGGCTGTACCGCGATTACTGCTATAACAGCTCAAAATACTAGAGATGTTACCAGCGTATTTGACCTCCCCGACAATATTATCAGAAAACAGATTCAATCTATCATGTCAGATATTCCTCTAAATGCGATAAAAATAGGAATGGTTTACAGAAAGGAAATCATTCAATCTATTCATGATTCATTAATGCGTACGAAAATTCCCATCGTATTAGATCCAATTTTTGCAGCAGGAAGCGGATCGAAATTACTCTTAGATGATGCTTTTGAGTCATTAGTATCCGAATTAGTCCCTGTTGCAACTCTAATTACACCAAACCTAATGGAGGCTGAGAAATTAGCAGGTATCAAAATTAAATCTGAAGGAGATGCCATTGAAGCGGCAAGAAAAATAAGAAAACTAGGTGCAAAGAGCGTTATAATAAAAGGAGGACATTCAAATACAAACAAGGTCACAGATATTTTATTTGATAGAAAAGAGACAGTGTACAGACTATCTAACACGAGAATAGCTCCTAAGGAATCTCATGGTTCTGGGTGTAATTTTTCAGCTGGTATTACAGCGCTGTTAGCAAGGGGTTTCCAACTGGTTGATGCATGTAAGATTGCAAATCAGTACGTACATAAATCTATTGAAAATACCTTAAAATTGGGAAAAGGTCTTGTAGTTACCAATCCGATTTCTCATTTGTACTTAGACGCAAGC
>DATFBL010000152.1:0-8726 GCA_035253865.1 Nitrososphaeraceae archaeon
TAGGAGCATTGAGTCTTTCTCTTTATTGGTATTATCAAGCAACGGAAAACATCCAATCATTTGGAGCCAAGGAAATAACTTCACCTGTTAAGGCAGTCATCTGGTGGTTTGTTCCTGTATACTTTTTTTGGAAGCCGTACATTATTACTCAACAATTATGGAAGGTCAGCAATCCAAAAACAAACTTAATAGTCGGTACTGAATGGAAGAACAGTCCCAATTCGAAAATTATTAAAGTTTGGTCGATCTTGGCAGTAGTATCTTTTTTGGTCCCATAGTTCAAGGTGGTATGACCTCGATGGATTTGATACCTGCAGTAAATGACGAGGTTGATGATATAATAACAAACCCTTTTTCCATAATTTCTTATATTGGAGCGACCCTCTACATTTTGATAATTAGACAAATATCACTATGGCAGGAATTTAAACACTCAAATCTATCAGGAAGAACTTTGGTTTAGAATAATGTAATCCCACGACCTTTAACACGAGAACTAGCAATTAAATCATATTTGTACTTACATTGAGATAACTTGTCATGCATAAAGATGATATTGATAAAACTAATATTTGCAATGCATGAGATTTAATGGGACTTTGAATTAGAAGTAATCTCGAAATACTTTTTTACTCGTTTAAGCAATGCATAATTAAGAATTGGCAGAAAGACTTATGCTAACTGTTCTTCTCGCGGTGCTAGTTTGGGGAATTGGACATATTTACTTAGGTTTTGTAAAACGAGGGTTAACTATTCTTATTGTTGGGGTAGTGCTAGCATTTGTTATGCCTTGGTTTATTCCAATTCCGATTAGTTGGATAATAATAATTGGTTATTGGGCCTGGCAAATATGGGATGTGTATAAACATCATAAAAAAATGAATGCCGTACAACCACAAATATCAAAATGAATATTCTGCAAAAATATACAAATATTCCATCTTGTGATAAGGCATATATGCATACAAAACTAGCCCTAACAGAAGCAATGAGTATTATGCAGTTATACTATTAAGGCCAAAATAAGAATATTTGATTATGATTTCTTTTTTATTGCTAAAAAGAAAAACGCTATTACTGCTAAACAAGTTAAGGGAACCACCAAGTCAGTAAACGCATTATCCAATCCGTAAAAATGTTCTAAACTTTCATAAACTAAAAAGTTACCATATAATGCAAATGCAATAGCAGCGTAAATCAGTTTCTTCAATCCAGTCCTAAAATACGAATAAATGGAGAGGGCAACCAAAAGTGCGGCTAAAATTGAACCTCCAATATATAGCAGCAATTCTATAATTTCGAGTGGAATTTGCTGAATCAAAAGGTCCAACATTTGCATTTGTAAGTCAGTATTTAAGATCATAAATAGGTTTAAGCGTTATAGTACCTTTGTCTAAAAGTGTGTAGTGTTCCTGATCACTCAATTGGTATCTTTGTAACAATTTCACATGCATTAATAATATTCTCATAGTATTCGTCGTAACAGATAAGATTTAATAATACACTAATGGCCTGAAAGTGTCCCGATTCAGTGTTGTTATTCTGAATATCATTATAAAGTCGGAATACCATTTCGTTTATTTGATCTGGAGTGTACATTTCTGCAAGTAAACCAATTTCATTGCCCATTATGTCATCGGGTTGTACCTGATCTGTAGATTTACTTGATTCATTTTGTATTTCAGACTTTTGAGCAAATGAGATATATGGAGTTGCTAATACCATAATTAGGACACAAAAAAGAAGAGTTAGAAATTCAGATAATTTCATACAAGTTTATTTTTCGGGCAAATAATAAACAACTCGATACAAGCATCTAATTGTACTCTAAATTGGTACAATCAAAGAAATTTATAAAGTATTGCGTGGCTTTTTCCTATTTTTCATGTAATTGATTAGTCGTAAAATCAATAAGATAACTTAAATCACAAGGAAACAAGACATACAGTAATTGGTCGATACATTTGAAAAACAGAATCAAGAGTTAAGAGAAAAAGTTCATCGTGATAGCGACAGGATTGATGAAACTTTCAAAGTAGGTGTTGAAATCGAAGGATGCTTACTTGATAAAAAGGGCAACCCAGTAAATGCAGAGCCGTTAATAAAGGAACTCGAAGGAAGTGCCTATGAAATTGACTATGAGTATGGCAGTTCACAATTTGAATTTAAAACCTTACCAGTGAGAATGGACAATCTTGAATATTTGAATACTGTATTTGAACAATTTATCGAGATTTTGGATAAGTGTTTGAAAAAGGCGTATAAAGAGAACGAAGTAATTCCCGTTTTTCTCGGTGGCAATCCTTCACCGGAAATTATGAAAGATGAATCGATAACAGACAAACCTCGATATAATAAGATGGCCTCTTGGCAAAGTAAATTGCCCGATGTTGAAATCGATGGTAACAAATTTGGAGCAGCTCATGTCGCTACTGCTATTCAAGGATTTCATCTTCATTTGCAGGGAAAAAATCCACAGAATACTGCAACAATGTTCAACCATATTTTGAATATATTACCTTCTGCAATAGTACTGGGCGCCAATAGTCGATTATTTGCAGGAAGAGTATATTCATTACATGAACCAAGAATTCATCTTTACGATCAATCAGAGCAACAGAATTCTGGATTCCCCGCTATATCAAGATACCTTGAAGGTATCGAAAATTATATTGATTATATTTTGTCACGTGAACAAAACATCACCAAAGATTATTTTACATTAGAAAAAGAAAGACACGACGATGCACGAATTCGTATTGGACCTGACTCCTACCGAGTAGAAACTAGGATCATGTCCGTACAACCCACCTCAAAAAGCTTGATGGCAATGGCTGAATTTTTTATTGGCTATTTGAGTCGAGCCATACATGAAGAAAGGGAATTAAGATCACTTTCTACTTTAAGAGAGGAGAGAATAGCTTCAGTTCAATATGGTTTCAATGCTAAAAGTCATTTCAATATAACTGATACTATTCGAAGTCAACTTGATTTTGCCCGCAAGGGTTTGCATGATTTAGGTATCAGTGTGGGCTTTCTTAATATTTTAGACAAAAGGTTGGAAAATAGAATATCTCCAGGAGAGTACGTAGCTAGAATGTGGAGTAAAAAATTTAATGGATCGGTTAGTGAAACTATCTATGAGATAATCGCTGATATTTGGCAGAAGACTAAGGAAAATCAGCCTATTACTTGAATTTCTATTATCTTTAGATCTCGTAACAGTCATCTATTGAGATAACATAATACCTGATTCGCATAAAGTATGGGTTTAAAAGTATTTATCGAAGGTTATACAACCGATAACAATTAAATGGAAAATAAACGTCCAGCTGATCTCACAACAGTGACCATTCTCTCTATAATTAATGGGATAGTTCTTTTAGTTGGTGGTATAGTGTCTATCCTTATAGTTCCGACACTTGTATCTACACTACTTAGTAACGATATGTCAAATCTTACTAATACTGAAAATCTAAGTCCACAATTCGGAATTGCATTGACCAATGCAATAATAAATGTAGTATATGTTGTTTCCTCAGTGGCAATCGCGTTGGGGCTAACTTGGTTCGGCCTGGCTTGGGGTTTATTTAGTGGTAAAGGTTGGGCATGGTTAATCACTGTAATATTTGCTATTATATCTGTGGTCGTCAGTATTGTCGGAGTTCTGAGCGGCAGCATAACTAGTATTCCCACATTAATTATTAATGGCGTAATTCTTTACTACATGTATAGGCCTCACATTAAATCGTACTTTGGTAGAGTCTCAATACCAAAATAGATTTGTTTGTTTAAAGGGATCCGCAACTTACATTTTTTAGTTCCAAATATTCGCTATTCTGATCTCATGATAAATGTTTAATGGCTTGAATATTGTTTTATTGTCTTTTAATAAAAAATTTAATGGTATTCTGATTTTTGGCTAACTTTTTACTATACTCTTTTACCTTACCAACCCTTGTCATACTATTCTTTTCTAAAACCCTAATTGAGGGTTTGTTTTGAGAATATACGTATGCATAAACCTCTTCCAATTTAAGGACAGAGAACGCATAGTTAATAACTAGTTCTACTGATTCTGATGCTATACCGTTACCCCAAAAAGACTCTGCAATCCAATACCCCAAATTAGCCTTCCTGTTTTCAATATTAATATTTTTAAGTCCTATAATTCCCACTATACGACTGGATTCTACGTTCCTTTTGTACAGTATCGCGAAATTTACAGCATTTAACGATCTAAATTCTTTATGACTTGAATCTATAAATCTCAATGCATTTTCCAATGTATATGGATATGGAATTTCCCATAACAACTTTGATATATTGTAAGTCATCAATCGACTGATATCAATTGCATCATCGATTGAAAGTTCTCTCAATTTGACTAGTCGACCGTCTATTGTAGGGAATTTTGTCACAGTTGAGCCGTGGTCATCTATCATTGTATAGATTAGAATGATATCAACTGTAATATAGTTGTAAAAATAATGCAAACTAATGTTCTGTTTGGTCCTCAGTATCAGAATTGAAATTGTTTGAATACTCTTCTCAGTTAGGTCACGACCAGCGGTACCTCCATTCTAGAAGAGCTTTATCTATCATATTTACATGAAAAAGGTTAATTACATAAATGCAAATCTCAGGACTAGTATTAGACCAGTGTAAGATTGGATTTACCTTTGAGTTTGCACTGCACAAATATCTGATAACAAATAATCAAGTATTTCTTTCAACTCAATTGTGGCAAGGCAAATCACTTTATCTGCAGCACCATAGTACACAAATAACTTGCTATCCAAAATGCATGCCCCTGTTGGGAATACTACATTATTCACGTCACCCTTTAATTCGTACTGTTCTTCTGGCGATAGTATAGGGGTCCTGGTTCTACCCAATATTTTAGTTGGTTCCTTAAGATCAAGTAGAATTGCACCTGCGCTGTAAACGTGTTCGTCACTCACCCCATGGTATAAAACAAGCCAACCCATATCTGTCTTAATTGGTGGAACACCAGCTCCTATTTTTAATGCCTCCCAGGACTCTTCAGGTTTAATTAGAAGAGAATGCTTATCA
Organism: Nitrososphaeraceae archaeon; assembly: GCA_035253865.1. Classification (GTDB taxonomy): domain Archaea; phylum Thermoproteota; class Nitrososphaeria; order Nitrososphaerales; family Nitrososphaeraceae; genus TA-21. Next base: position 5,077 of record DATFBL010000152.1, read on the forward strand.
TAATTGGTAACTGAATCACCCTCAGCAATCCATATACTTGGTTTTTCTGTATTATATCGTGGTCCTACCCAGGAGCTCGGCCTGTGTAGAAGCATATATCGTTGAGATTCACTTTCTGTTATGGTGCTTGGAAAAAGTACAACGTCTTTGTCCTGAGATCCAGGTAGTGTAACTATACCTAGTCTTTCATAACGTGAAAAATCATCAGTCTTTGCAAGTGCAGTAGACACTAAGGGATTATTTTTCACATAATCTGAAAGCACAACATATGTTACATAAGTTTTATTGTCAACAGTTATCAAACGAGGATCTTCAATACCGAACCTCTCATAATCCAATTCCGGATATAATACTGGCTCCTCACTTCTAGTGAATGAAATTCCATCACTACTTGATGCATACCCTATCCTTGATACATAGTTCTCGTATTCCCCGATTGCTCTGTATAACATATGGATAATCTTACCATCATAGAGAACTGCACAGTTAAAAACTGCCTTTTTTTCCCACCAACTGGTTTGATCAGGAATCAAAATTGGATTATATTTCGATCTCTTTAATTGAAGCATTATGCTATTAAATCATAAATAGCAAGTTAACCCTCTCTATAAATATTATCCTATTTAATGAAATTTAAAATAAACACTGACTAGAATTAGAAGTATTTGACTTGATAATACTTGCATTAGTATCGATTCCTATAGACCATCAATACAAGGCACTGACAGTTAGTTTTGGCGTTTAGATCTTGTTTTCTAAAATATTGAAGAAATGGATACGTAGCATCTCACAAGTGTTATATATTATCGCGCCTAAAAGTATATGATGCAAAGTGAGTAAAAAAGTTGCCGATTCATGCGATCACATGAATAAAGTTAACCAAAACATGAATGGAAATACTAAGGGGTGCGAAGAATGTGAAAAAATTGGATCTGACTGGGTACACTTGCGTCTTTGCTTAACATGCGGTCACGTAGGATGTTGTGATTCCTCTGTAAACAAACATGGTACAAAACATTTTGAATCTACTGGTCATCCACTCATAAGATCATATGAAGCCGGTGAAAAATGGAAATGGTGTTATATTGATCAACTTTTCATCAGATAGTAGTTTTGATACCATTGACACTAACAAGATTTGGACGATTCATTGAAAACTAACAATAATGAGGATACTAATTTGAAGCCAAGGATTGTGCCACTACGTAATGGTCCGTATTACTTGATAAACGATCCAAATCCGAAGGTAGTCTACAATCTTCAAGATTTCAAAGGAGAACCTTTATCCACCATAGTAGGCATTGCCTTATGTCGATGTGGCAGTTCTAAAAACAAGCCTTTTTGTGATGGGACACACAGTGTGGTTGGATTTTCTAGTGCAAATAAAGTTGTAGAAGAGAATGAGGGTACAAAAAAAATAGCTATTAAAGACAAAAGGCGGGATTATACTGGAAAAAAGATAGTTGTCCATGATAACCGAAAGATTTGTTCGCATGCAGCAGAATGTGTTAAGAATCTCCCTTCTGTATTTAGATTGGGCTCCAGACCGTGGATTAATTCTGATGCTTCAAATGTAAATGACTTAATCGATACTATAAGAAAATGTCCGTCAGGTGCATTAAGTTACTCTATTGATGGTGTTGAACACAGGGATCCGGATGAACACAGAGATCCAACCATTACGGTATTGAAAAATGGACCCTATCATATTACTGGTGGCATTGAATTGATCGGTGATGACATCCAGTTCGGGGAAGGTGCTTCAAAAGAACACTACACCCTGTGTCGTTGTGGTGCATCAGAGAATAAGCCATTTTGTGATGGGCAGCACAGCAAGATAAATTTTAAAGATGATTAAGACTGCTGACTTTGCTTAACTCATCGATTCATGCCAACATCTACTATTACTAAATAACAGTAAAGTTTTTGCATGGTCACTTTCCAAATAATTTTTTTAAGATATTTATAATCAGAAATATAAGGCATATTGGTAGATTACTCGCGATGGTGATTGAAATTGGTCCTATTTTACAAGATTTTACTATTATGATGATAGCTGCCTCTATAATGGCAATGGTTTCTTACAAACTCAAGCAGCCGATGGTAATAGGATATATAATTGCAGGTATGATTATTGGACCTTTTACCCCGCCGTTTAGTCTAATTAGCAATTTCGATGTTCTCAATTTGTTTGCTGAAATAGGTGTAATCTTACTATTGTTTGTCGTAGGGATGGAATTTCCCATAGAAAAATTAAGAAAGATAGGAAAAAAGGCTTTAGTCATTGCGTTTAGCGAGGGTTTGGGTACCTTTGCAATTGGGTTCTTAGTTTGCCAAGCCGTGAACTACTCATTAGCAGATAGTCTATTCTTAGCGTTGGCCATATCAGTAACAAGTACTGTAATTGTAATGCGTATCCTAGACGAACTTGGTATGATCAAGCATGAAGCGTCAATAATTATTCTTGGTGTCGCAGTCATTGAGGATATCATAATCATATCCATGCTAGCGATTTTACAATCTGCTTCTTCCACTGGAGGGCTTTATGGTATTGAGCCGGTTACATCTATTGTAACCGTTCTTGCATTTATCGGAGGTGCCCTATTTATTGGATCAAAGACAGTACCAAAATTTGTAAATCTAATTGGTAAAACTAATCAGCATGATGTTCTGGTTGTTGCCATACTTGGAGTAGCCTTTGGTCTTTCCTTCTTGGCATTTGAAATTGGAATATCAGTTGCCACTGGAGCTTTCTTTGCTGGGGTGCTAGTTGCAGAATCAAAGGTTCACTCTGTTACTAGGGTCTTGACTAGTCCTCTCAAAGATATGTTTGGCGCTATCTTTTTCGTTTCTATTGGCGCCCTAATGGACATTACCAAAATACCCGCGCTCATAGTTCCGGCTTTAATGCTAATTTTGGTGTCCATAGGAGCAAAATTCCTAACAGTATATCTATCTGCAAGATCCCAAGGTTACGACACTCAAACTTCACTAAAAGCTGCTTTTGGCCTTTCATCATCAGGAGGTGAGCTGGCACTTGTAGTAGCTAAAGGTGGTGCCGATGTCGGGACCACAAGTTCCTTTGTGCTACCAATGGTAGGAACTATGACCATTATTACAACGTTTATCACACCATATTTGATAAAGATAGGATGGAAACTTGTTGATATGAAACAAAGTACAGATGGAAAATTTTCATTTGGACTCAAAGGAGACAAAAAGTAAAACGCTTTTGGAACAAAACTTTTTTTGTTTTTGTTATTAACTATCGACTATCTCTTCTATGGTTTCTTCTTTACCATCATGCCTATGCCTTCCTAGTTGTTCTATACAGATAGTAAAACCAACATGTGCACAATCATCTGACTTGCAGTGATTGCAGTATGGTATACCTGAGGATAACTTTACTTCAACTTCCTTTGATAATGATGTGTCAAACAGTACTGTATGAACATCATTGATAAACTTGACCAAGACAATAGGATTATTTGAATTTAGGGATTTCTTATCAGCCGAACCCATCCACTGCATGAATGCTTCCGTCCCGTCTTCTATCGTTTCACACCTGTTTACTAGCTTATTTTCGTCAGGTGGTTCATTTGGATCAGAATTTTGATCTTCATCTGACCTGTGAGGATTTTTGTTCAAAT
>DATFBL010000153.1:0-2627 GCA_035253865.1 Nitrososphaeraceae archaeon
CACTCTCGGCACTATCTTTGTGTGGAAGCTGAATTACAAGTAGGTTACCTTGAGAAACACTTTGAGAATCATTAGGAGCTATCGCAATTAATCCTGTGTTTGCTAAAGCTCTAAAAAATTCAGGCATTTTATTTGCATAAAAAAGGTAATTTTCATCAAAGCCATAATCAAGGTATGTCATCAGCACATCAACAAATATGTGTTTTGAGTCATGAAATAAATCCAACAGAACATCCACTGCGAGTTTTTTACCCGCCACCTTTCTAATTATTTCGTCATATCTCTTAGATTCAATCTGAATACATGGTATTGGATTTCCATTGTAATCTATCAAAGATGCATCATATTTGTGCAAATTATTTCTAAAATCATCCAGAGTATTGAAATATCTCTTTGGCATTTTATGGAATGTATTAAACAATTGACAAACCTATTTATTCATTAATTCATCCACTGCAATTTGCAGGTGTTGACTTTGAATATCTTCATTCACATGTTTCCATCGATCTCTATTGAAATGATATGGTCAGTTACCCTAGTACTTTCATCATCTAAGTAATCAGTAAAGAGTAATCTTCATCCCATTATAACTATCTAAAAAATAAACTAATAACATTATCTTTAATCTAAAATTCTTGATAATGGGTAATCACTTCTATTACACAGCAATTTAAATAAAAATAATTTGATAATTTTTCATGTCTTCAGAAGAATTAGTTTTAGAGAAGATACTCTCGACTGGTACAAACGGAATAAGGAAATCTGATTTAAAAAAGGAATTTACTACATTTGATCTAGACAGAACTTTGGAAAATTTAGTTGGTGAAGGAAAGGTTTGTATCGATAAAAAAGGGGCGGCTTATCATTGTTGGACATCTGAGGTCTACCTCAAACATCTCAATAGTGTCGATCCAAAATTCAGGATTCTTGTTGAACGCATGAAGCTTATTGAGAGAAAATTGGACATTCAGTCAAATAGTATCAAAGATGCACTAAATGGTTTAATTGATCTCTTAAAGACCGAAGGCGCGGATCATAACGCCCTAGTTAATCTAGACAATTTCAAAATTGAGTTTGATACAATTCTGTCAAAGGCAAACAGTTCAATAGGCTGGATTGAGCTTGGACAGGTAAGAAACGAGCTAAGTCAAAAATTCGAATTAAGCAAAAACGAATTTTATGAATTGGTCGAGCAACTCGTAAATGCCTATCAAAATGAATATGAGCTTTCAACCGGCGGGAACGAGGGCGTAATATTGAGAGGTCTACTCCATGGATATGTGAGGGGTATCTGAGAATGTATCCATATGGATTAAGATTAAACCCATACCCAAGCAGTCCTACACCTTCATTTGTTGACAGTCAAATTCTTGGAGGAAATACGCACAAGGATGCCAGACACGCGATAGTAACCTGCATATCTGATTTATATTCAAAACTCGAAGGAACAGAGCCAACGGACAGAGATTTTAGATTAATAACAATGATTCAAGATGTGGGTTCAGGAAAGACTCATCTTGCGTTCCACATTAAAGGACTTCCTGACTTAGTTGAAAAGGCCGTAACCGCATATGTTGATCTCTCTCAAGTTTCTCCCAGGAATATTCAGAATATTTATGATTCAATTCTTGGCGGATTTAGTCATGATGATGTCGAAAGCTTGAGAAGAAATTTACTCTATTTCTTGTGCAAAAAAGCTGATCATCATGGTAGCTCTGTAAGAAAGGCGTTTAATTATGGATTTTTGGATAATTTAAGCGGAAACAAACATCTTAAACAAAGAGCTGAGGAGATACTAAAAGGAAAACATAGATTAAATTTTCATTTCGTATCAGAGGTACTTGCTACTGAATTTTCTGATTTACAAAATGAAATAATTGTGTCGTTACTAGAGGATAGATTAAGATCAGATGTTGAGAAAATTAGGTCGCTTGAAGGAGTAATAAATAGTTTGAGTGCAATTGCAGATATTAATCTAAAACTTCTAAACAAAGTAACAATATTTCAATTCGATGAGTTTGATTCAAAAAAAGAATCATTGGAATTCATAAAGGCAATAATTAACGCACACATACCATCATCAATTCTCATGTTAATTCTAACTCCTTCCTCATACGATGAAATTAAGAAAGAGAATTCATCAGTCTTTGATAGACTTGAAAAGGCAAATTATAAAATTGATCTGGCAGGATCAAATACTCTGGGTGAATTAAAAGACATTATCTTTGAATACATAAAGCATTACGATAAGAACGGAAATTTTAATTCTGAGCAAGAATGTGAACTTGAATCAAGAATAAAGCTAATTTATGATGAATTTCCTGATTTTAGGAACGTGCGGTCAATGCTGAATATCTTTTACCATGCTACAGAACATGCTTCAAAAAAAGGCTCCTATATTCTAGATGAGTCAATAATTGATGAAACTATAAAATCTATTTATCCAGGATCCAAAATTAGGGGAAGTTTGATGAATGTGCCATTAACGGAATTTATTCAGATAAAAAGAAGTACAGATAATGTGGAAACGATTGAGTCTGACGTACGCGAAGCAATCCGTAATCTTTTGACATTAACAAACAATGAAGGATATGTTAATGAGCTGAATTTTGACAATCAGGCGGGTG
>DATFBL010000154.1:0-6909 GCA_035253865.1 Nitrososphaeraceae archaeon
AAGAAGACATCAGAGATACTGTAGCAGAAGAAACTAAAGAAGACATCAGAGATACTGTAGCAGAGGATTCAGGAGAGGACAGGTATTTTACTGAACAGGCGAAAAACTTGCGAGAAAAAGCGGATGAGATTGTTTATGACCGAAAGTCTATTGAACCCAAGTCAGAAAAAATCGAACAAGAATCCGATACTTTTAGCCAGCATAAGATCAATCGATTGACTACTGAAAAAGGTAAACGTGTTTATAATATGATGACGCGGAGACCTATAGTAACAGTATTAATTATAGGCGCGGTTATATTAGTGGGTATTTTACTTTACGCATTAGCCCAAAATGGGGATCAATCGGATAAAATAGAGAATTCTAAAGCTGCATGGAATCAATCATTAGCTAGTCTTCGTGGTGGAAACGTATCAGTTACTGATTATTGTAACCAAAATCCGCACGACCAACAACTTTGTGATCTATTCTGGAATTTGAAGTATATGTAGAGAGTCTTTGAGCGAATACACCATTATCAGTGTGGCCAGGTAGTTTTCGAAACGAAAGCCTTTGGGATATGTCTTTTATAAGCATCACATAATCGCAATCAGGAAGTTACTGGAACAGATTCATTCGGTATTAAATTCCAGATTCATTACTTACACTCCTTTATCGCTTTTGGCAAAATAAAAACTTAAGTATACAGTTTGCATAAATGCCGTTGTGTATACTATTTCATGTCGGGATGCAGGTCGAGACTGTGATTGCATTGTTGAAGGAGAAACGGAAGAAGAGATTCTCAAAAATGCAGGAGAGCATGCAGTGAAAGAACATGGCTACAAGGAGGAGGACATTATGACTCCTGAGATGAAGAGCAAAATAATATCATTGATACGTAAGCGCCAGTGAACTTAAATCTCTTCTAGGATGCTAGAAATTCTAACTGTGACTGATCTGAAAAAACAGATCCGCCCCGACGGGTCCGAACCACAACCTTATATGTATATTTGAAAGTCTGTGTAATTCGTAACCGCAATTTTAGATATTCTAATTAGGCCCGTCTGAAATTCCAGATCCATCCCTTCCGGCCCACCATATTTTGATCTTGAAATTCCAATTTTGGAGTATTCTCTGAACTATTGGATACATTGACCTGATAATTAATCATCAGATTCTGATTATATTTACTCAGATCAAAATTATCAATCATTTTTTTATTTAATATCAAAGGTAACTCTAAATCCGTAAATGTCTTTATTTTTTTCCGAATGTCGCCCTTAATTCTATATTCGTATGGTTCTGAAACCTTAACTCTTCCTGATAACCAATCGGTTTCTGTTCGAGTTAATATAGCACGTCTGAAATTATCCGTCATTTTCTTTCCTTTCTAGAGTAAACCTGTGATCCCCAAAAAAAGATGAGAGCTAAAACTTTTGATGCAAGCCTACGAAAAACGTCAACAAAGAGTGATCGGTGGGCCTGAATCATACTTAAAAATGAAAACAACAGTATGCGATCTTGATTACCAGGATTTTATTGAAAGGGATCCAGAAGCGAAAGCATTGTCCCAAATGCAAAAACTCGATCCCAATGGGGCCATTTTCGGAGGAGTAAATTCCCGCAATAGGAAATTGAATCCAAAATGATTGAGGTTAGGATTCGGACCAGCATCCTATCTGATGTAAATGTTGGACGAGATTGATACTTGGAAAGGACTGCCAATAGAAATTAAAATCATAGTATTTTGAAATGTATGGTGAAATGATAAATTATCTTGATTGTATTCAATAAAGTAACGAATTTAAGATTCAATTTCGAATATTATTAGAATTCTGTCTTAATCATGTTATTAGCCTAAGAAATTCTAACAAAATACTTTTTGTACACGATCGCCTTTACCTCTAATCCTGGAAAAAATATTTTTATTGAAAGTTATCTCCAATCCCCGAAAATAAGATTTATTAAGTGCAAATTCTCAAAAGATTTGTGTTTAGGCAAATTATGGTTGTGTTCGTCACAACAATGGTATTCACGGTATTATTATCAATGAACTATTCATTTGCGAAAGAAGTTGAATGCGCCGATACTTTCACAGATATGGATTGGGATCCAAAGAACCACGAACCTAATAATCCCTCCTCTAAGGAATTCGAATTGCTGGCATACCATGGCTCACTTTGCGAGCTCACAAAATGCATTGACCATGAGGAATGTACAAACCGCGACGCAGTAGATTGGGATAAGTTCAAGGGCTCACCTGCGTACGAGCTTAGTTATGAGGAACAGCAGGAATGTCTTGAAAGATCTGAAGAGGATGGCAATGGAAAGGATGGTTTAGTTGGATATGAGATCATGTCTTGTGGATTAGGGGAAAACAGATATTAGATAATCCGATTCTCCCTTTATTTTAATACTAAATTAAAGACTGTGCCCGGATTCATTTGACAGCCCAGGCCTATAGTCCTAGTCCGTGGAAAATAGTGTAATCGTACTATCTTTCAACCCTTGTTTACTCTGATTATTTTTATCGAATATATTTTCTAAATTAGATATTAGAGGAAAGCAATTGAGGCTAAAAAATGAAATGCGGGTATGCTCTAATTTATCAAGTCCAACTCATCATCTGCTAGAAAAAGCAGATGTCTGCGTATTGCCAGAGTTTGAAGGAGTCACGAGGCCTTGTAATTCCCCATTCTCATGAGCTTGGGTGCGAACTACTACGTAACTGAATCGTAATTCATTAAATTTGTTAAATCAGTTACTGTCTTTCCAATTAGTGGACCGCTAAGATCATATGATGTAATAGTTCCTTTAGATAAAAATCCATTCACTTCACTAGTAGGAATCTGAGATTTCCCATTAACCTCCATATATGAATTGATACCTATGCTAAATCAGTTCCATTCTTCAAGCTAATATGCGCTCCAATAACTCCATCAAGTCTATTTGTATTTATCTGGTAAGTCATATTTCCATCTGGATTTCCATCTGGATCTATGTTAATTTTAGCCGTCCCAGTAGCTGGAGTATTGATTGATGGTGAGAGAGTTTGGCCCGATAAACTGGCTGTGAAACTCGGTTGTTGTGCAAATGTAGGGATCGATGTTGATATTAGGGACAGGACCAAGATGCCAAGAGACAAAACTGACGTGTATGTGCCAATAGAAAACTTAAACTTAATTAACTATCAACTCACAATCTTGGAAAATTGATACTTGCTATACTACCTTTCCTATTGTAGATGCTAAACTTCCGATAGTCAAATACCAAAATAGGTATACTTACCCATTCAATAATAGCAATATATCAGAAGTACCATTTTGTATATAACCAATGAGTAGTTCCACACATTGAGCTATAGAATGAGTTTGAAATATATCCGAGTAGTAACAGATAGGATAACAACGAATCAGGATGATTACACTAGGAGGAAGAAAACTGTTTGAGGAGATCAATAAACCCACACGAATGAAAATCCTTTCAGAAAAGGCATAGGCAATTGAAATGGGAGCAGGTTGGACCGGTGATTAAAGGTTTTAATGGATTTCCAGATGGGAAGATGGTAGGCTCTGGTATTTCTGTGCAAAACAAAAATGGTGTTACAATATCACATTGGGAAAGATTTTACCACAAATGATGGACATGAATTATTATTCAATGGTCGTGATATGAGTAAAAATAATAAATTTGTCGTTCTTAGAGCCTATTTTACTAATTCTGATAACCTAAAGTGAATGAACGGATTGATCTGTATTTTGGAAGGTGAATTCATGCCAGATGCCAACGAATTTCGAAGCGTACGTTATGAATGGTTAAAATAGTGTATTCTTTTATTACAAATTGTTACTGTAAATAAATTAAATCTCTTTCAGAGCATCATTTCAAAGGCATTCTGAAAGAAATTTGTATCTAACAATGAGTAACTGTTATATAATTAGTAATATATAGTAATATGCGATGAAAGAAGCAAAATTATTAAAAATACTCGTCGAAGAGAAGTCTCTGGTAAGGTTGTTGAAGACATTAGGTACTGGAAAGGGGTATCCCACTAGAGAACTGCTAACCAAGTTGGGTGCCTATGGATATGGACATAAACAGCTACTTAAGGCCCAGAAGCGTGGACTCGTGGCCCGGAAGAGCGTAAAAAACAAAGTATACAATAACCTAACAGAAGACGGTAAAAAACTCGTAAAACTAGCCCGAGAGATAGGAGTATAAACTCTACTCTCCCAATTTATTTCTGCATACTGGCTTTAGTTTAAATACTCGCCAGCTAAGGCAGCTCATGTTCTATCTTTTTACCTCAAATCTTTGAAAAGTTACAATCCTTGAGGATTCATCGACTTGTGAAGGACACTGATTTTTGACCGATAACTATCATGAAAATTATCAAAATAACAGTTATTAATTGTTAGAACTCTTTATTTTACAATCCTTATTTGTAAATTGTCTACATTTTTCACTATGGCGCCATTGACCATTATTGAAATATTGCAAGTGTTTTGAATTATCTCTGTCTGTAACAATTCGTTCCTGCCCATTCTTGGTAGATCTCGATTTTGCCATCACTTCTACACCTCTTCTCATAATGAACAATAACAGTTAAGAGAGCATGGCTTAAAAACATTCTAGATGTAAGTAATTTGAAAGTTGATAATAAATTATTAAAATTATGAGTAAAGCATCAAGGATATTTATATGGATTGATATTTTGAGGAGAAATAGTATCAAAAAAAGTATCAAATCATGGTCATATTGTTTAACACCTCAATTAGGTACTAAAATTATCTTAATTCTTTTTCAAAATTCTCTTGATATTTGAAAAGGCAAAAGCAATATTACAAATTAATCTTAGAGTTTAATTTGTGTTTGACCATGAATATTTGTGGATTTATTTTTATTAAACAATCTGACTACATCTATAAGTTGCCAGATCCAAAACCCTCCTCCAACTATTGGTCCAATTATCCAATCAGTAGGAAATGGAACAAGCCAAATTACAGCAAGCCATATAGCCACACGTGCTACCAAGATTATTATTCCCCTTTTCTTATACCCTAGATAGATATGACCTAGACCCGCAAAAATGACTGCTAGAATTATGATGATTGCTAGGCTTTTTGCCAATATTGTAATATTAACTACATAGTTAAAAGAACTTTTATCATGTGGATGCCTCTCAATAATCTAGTGGATGAGATAGCACATTACTACACATAATTCTCAATAACTCTAACTTGCATTGATTGACCGGCCGCATGTCATATGCAACGTCGGTTGGATTTTTGCTATTGATTTACAAAAGGAGGTATTAAGGTAGAAAAGAAAACTGATGGGAGGAGTAGGGTTGATTGTATAATAAAAACAACCTTTGTCCACCAGTTTCTTTTGCTCTACGGTTATTTGTAGGGCCGATTATAAAACTCCTAGATCACCCAACCAGGAGGGAGGGATAAGTTTACAGGTTAGTTTTCTCTCAGAGTAACAGTTGATACAATATCTGATACGCATGCAAAAAATCAAAGTAGTGTATTTACTTTATCAATTGTCACACAAAAGAAATAACAAAAGATACCATTATCATTACTAGTACCATTAACACCACTAGTTTTATATGATAAGATCTCAGTATACATATTTTCTTCTCATTAAATATTGATTCATTTGCATATTGAAAGTTGCCTAATTCTTACTACAAATACTAAGCCTTTCGTACTCTTCGATTGATGTACCACAGATGTTAAATAAAGTCGAAATTATTATAAATGGATGAAAATTAGAAAGCAATTATTTACTATTTCAACCCTTGTTTGTTTCCTGTCTGGAAGCTTTTACTTGGCAGGAGTACAGAATTCATTTGGCCACGAAAGCAGATTGTATACCATAGGAAATCAAGATTATTGGATAACAGTTGGATCTATGAATGAGCCCGTGTATGTCGATGACAAATCAGGAGCTGAGGCGTTCATCAAGATGGCAGATCCTACAAATCCTCTAGACCGAAATGCCAATGGTACCAAGATGATTGAAGGATTGGAGAAAAACCTTAAATTCGAAATTTCAGCTGGAGACAAGAAAAAGGTACTAGATATTGAACCAGCTTTCAATGACCCTGGGCATTATGAAGCTGTATTTTATCCCACAATTGAAACTACTTATAATTACAGACTCTTTGGTACCCTCAACAATGTCAGTTTGTCTCTTGACTTCCAATGTAGCACCGGAGAGGGAGAAGGTAATCAAAATAATTCTACAAAACAGATATCTGAAGGAGTAACTCAAAAGGCTCAGCATGGTGACTTTGGATGCATTACTGCAAGAACAGATGCCTCATTTCCTGAACCGTACATATCAAACAATGAAATTGTTAATATGATAAATCAAACAGGAAATTCTAGCTCCAATTAAGTTATCTTAGATAGGAAGGTAGCAGGAGCATTCCTTTTTTTATATGCTTGAAAATTGAAAACATTCAGAGATCAAAATAAAAATTTCAGTAGTCCTATTTGCCTAAATTGGTTACAAAAGTCACACGTCATTTTCTTGCTTTTCGTGATAATAGTCCTTGAATTGGTATTTAGTTTCCAAGGCGTTGTGTATGGTCATGCAGTACCAGATAGATATTCTTTGCAGCCTAATTCGCTAATTGACACATTACAAGTGTTTCCCAGCAACGTTTCCATTCTATTTTCTGAGAGGCCTGATCCAAAGGTAAGTCACATTCATATTATAGATTCAAAGGGCCAACGAATAGACAAGGATGATTTTAGAATTACTGGTGAAGATGGAAGAGAGGGGTCAATTTCTCTAGATAAAAATCTCATTGGGGAAGGAGTTTATTCAATTTCATGGTTGACTCTATCCCTAGATGACGGTCATGTTGCAAAAGGAACTTATGTTGTAGGGGTCGGAAATTTTGAGAATCTG
>DATFBL010000155.1:0-19610 GCA_035253865.1 Nitrososphaeraceae archaeon
CCCATCATGTACTATTCAACTGAAAAAACGATATCAGCAAGAACCGTATACCTGATAGTTTTCTATATCTCTGCAATCTTGATGACTGCAATTACATTTTACGCCCTATATCTTAGCATTGTTGAATATGCTGCCACTGGAAAAATTGTAATCGGTGAGATTTTGGTAAAAACTGAATTTCCATTCAAGGGTCTTTCAAAACTAGTTACCTACCTGATGATTGTTTCAGTAATCTCGTGGTATTGTGTTACCAAATTAGGTGGTGAGAAGGTAAAAGAAGTTTCGCCGGCTCTGCGTTCAATTCTTCAATTGATAGTGTTGGCAATAGCAATAGTTGCACTTTACGAATTTGTCTATAATTTTGTTGTATGGAGTTCGCTAATAACACTTAATGCACTTGGTGGAAGCATTAATTTGGATAGCATCAGTATCCCTTATCCAAATCCTGATACACCCTGGAATTTAGTCTTTGCAACAAAGATGTCCTTGGCCGCCTTCCTGATTTCTACTCATGGATTCTACATCATTTCAAAGAAGGGCAAGGAATAGATCATTAATTTCTATTCCATACACTTTTCAACTTCTTACGGACGACTAAACTTTTTTAGTCAAAGTTATATGCCCGTTTTTTGCTCAGAAAATGTATCAAGATGACCTCAAGAGAAAATTCTAACGAACAAATTTCACCTGAACAAAAAATCAGTGAGATGCTCCAACAATCAAAAATCCTCGAAGCTTATATGAATGACATTTTAACAAAAGAAGCTACTGTCACCAGACTCATAACAGAGGCCCATCTAGCTTCAGAGGCAATACAACAATTATCTTCTACTAATCAAGATGAATCTCTTGTCCCAATAGGGATTGGTGTATTTCTTAAGGTCACGGTTCCTCAAGTAAGAAATCTACTTGTTAACCTTGGTTCAGGTGTTACTATTGAAAAGTCAAAGGAAAATGCGAAAGATTACGTAGAATTAAGAATCAAGGAATTTGAACTTGCATTAAAGCAAATACAATCACAAAAAGAGCAGATTGCAATGCGCATGAATCAACTCCAAAATGAAGTAAATGTTGAGATGCAAAAATCTCAGAGAACTACGAACTGATAAGAGGTAGGATTGCGCTCCGGTTGTTTGAAAAATTAAGAAAAATATTTTCTGACACAGCAAAGAATCTTGGTCAAAAATCAATTTCTAAAAAGGATATAGATTCAATCCTAGACGAGTTACAGATCAGTCTTATGGAAAATGACGTCGCTCATGAAATTGTAAATGACTTGACTTCAAAAATAAAGAGCGAGATACTGGAGTTAAAGCTTGAAAGAGATGAAAATTCTGATCAAGTTATCACGACAAAATTGTACTCATTCCTACATGAGTTATTTATGTCGACTAACGTCAAGACTGATATCATTCAGGCTATATTGGATAAGAAAAAATCCAAAGCTGGTCCATATTCTATTATCTTTCTTGGTATCAATGGTACAGGAAAAACTACTACAGTCGCAAAATTTTGCAAATTATTACGAGACAAAGGTATTTCAGTTGTTCTGGCAGCTGCTGACACACATAGAGCTGGGGCTATTGAACAGATTACCCAACATGGTAACAACCTAAATGTTAAGGTAATTTCGCAAAGATATGGCGCTGATCCGTCTGCAGTAGCAAGGGATGCATTAGAGCATGCAAAAAAGAATTTCATTGAAGCTGTATTAATTGACACTGCCGGTAGAATGCAGACGTCAAAAAATCTAATGGAGGAAGTTAGTAAAATAATTAGAGTTATAAAACCAGATATGAAAATATTTGTTGGTGATTCTCTAGCAGGGAACGATACTGTTAACCAGGCTCGAGAATTTTTCGAGTACACAAAATATGACGGTGCGATTTTGACAAAAAGTGATGCCGATTCTAAAGGGGGAGCTGCGATTTCTATCGCTTATCTTACGCATAAACCTATTCTATACCTTGGAATGGGTCAAGGCTATGGCGACTTGGAAGAGTTTGATCACAACAGATTTCTTGATTCTATATTCAAAGATAAAGTATTTGATAAAACTGGTAAAATTTTGACACCAACAAACGATCCTTCAGTAGAGAACACCAGTAAGGATGAACCTGTTATTGAAATTCCAAATATGAATCCGGCATCAGATATTGCAAAGCTTGAATCGACATCTAGTAACTCTGACAAAGTACTGGAGACAGTTGAGACAGAGAAACAAACTATGTCACAAAGCTCAGAAATATCACCAACCAAATCTGAAGATAACCAGAAGTTTAACGATGACCGATTAAATCATGTTACGGGAGAAAAACCGGAATTAAAAACTAAGATAAATGAACCAAAGCCGAAAGGTGGTTTGTTTAAAAAAATCTTTAAGGATGATAAAGACAAAAAGGATACTGATGATAGTAAACAGAGTATATTTGATAAAATTGACACTAAAGAAAAGAACAAAAAGGAAAATAAGAGTAAAAATAAATCCAAACCTGAGAAAGAAAATGAAAAAGACGACGAAGTTGTTTATTTGACTGATGATGATATAAATGATCTCATTAAGTAAGAAATATCTGCGTAGTATCGCAGATCTCACCGAAAACGAAATTCAAAGTTTAATTAAACATGCGATCGAAATCAAGAACAAAGATCGGAATAGTAACAATAAGTTTTTGACCGGAAAGACGCTTGCACTAATGTTTGAAAAGCCATCAACTAGGACTCGTTTGAGCTTTGAAACGGCAATGTTCCAACTGGGTGGTAATACAATCTATCTAAATTCCAATGATCTTCAACTCTCTAGAGGCGAATCTATCGAAGATACTGCAAAAACCATTTCTTTATATGTAGATTGTTTAGTGGCAAGAGTTTATTCTCATGACACGATAATGGATCTGGCACAGAATTGCAAGATTCCTGTAATTAATGGCTTGTCTGATTTGTATCATCCATGTCAGATTCTTGCTGATCTCATGACTATTTTAGAGCACAAGAAAACCTTTGAAGGTTTAACGTTAGCCTGGGTTGGAGACGGAAATAATGTTTGTAATGACTTGCTAATTGGATGTGCAAAAATGGGGATTGATATCAAAGCTGCAATTCCTCAAGGCTATGAGCCTCCTCAAACAGTACTTGATTTAGTAACAAATGAAGCAAAGTTTAAAAACACTAAATTTACTCTAGTGAGAGAACCAATTGATGCAGTAAAGGGTGCAGATATTGTCGTAACTGATACATTTGTTTCTATTGGAAATGAAAAAGAAGACGCAAAGAGAAGATCTGCTTTTGTTCCAAAATATCAAGTAAACGGAAATCTCATGAGTTATTCAAAGGACGATGCAATATTTTTGCATTGTTTACCTGCAAAACGAGGCCAAGAAGTTACGTCTGATGTTATAGATGGAAAAAAATCAGTAGTGTGGAATGAGGCCGAGAATAGACTCCATGTACAAAAATCAGTATTGATAGGTTTGCTCTCCTAACTAGGAAAGTGCAAATAAATTTTTGTTAATATAACTGAAACAAAAGGAATATCAAAGAACTTAATTTTGAAAGGCTAAGTTGAATTAGGTTTAGAGTTTAGAGTCTAGTTCCAGGTCCTCAGCTTGCATCCAAACGAAGGCCGTATGGTCGCAGCCTGCGGATTTGTCCTGTTCACAGCGAATGAATTTGTCGTGTAATTTCACATCATAAAATTTTCTCTTACTAATATTAATCACAACAATCGTATTATCATCAACCGTTGCAATTTGCAATCCCGGCCACATTTTACTAATCATTTTATTCCTGTTCAGATGTCTATCTATGATATTCTCGATGTGATCTTTTATGTCAAAGAGCTTTTCTTCTGCTTCTTTCATTAACTCTTCATAGAGTTCCGACTTGATACATATTGTTGACTTTCCTTCTGTATTGCCTTCAGACATCGAATCTGATCTTCTCAACATGTTTTATATTTTTATCAAATTATCAACACTAATTAGACTATAATTGATAGCAGACAAAATTAGTCGATGTCGGCTGATACTTAAACGTGGTATTGATCCTGGCTGCGACGTGTGAATTTCAAAAGCATTTATGTCATCCATTATTTTTTTGGTAGGGTAAGATAGTATCATAATATACACAATTTGCACTAGTTACTAATTGTACTCAGAAAATGATAATATGCATTTTATTGCATCGAGTTGCACGTTCTCTGAAAATATTGTTATTTGAGAAGGTTATTAACGCATATTTTAATCGACCGGACGAATATAGAAGGGAGCAATTTTGATACACTCCTAAACACCTAAGCCAACAATCTTGGACACCTTAAACTAGTGTTACTAAATATACATACTATTAGAGGAAAACACAAGACTGCATTTGTTAATTTGAGTGACACATTATTACTTGCAAAAGCAACATTTACAGCAAATATGAGAAGCGCAATGTCTGGCGTTGATTTAGCAACGAGCAAGCCAATATCACTTGACAGCATAAACGCAATCAAGCCGCAACTAATTTCTTTATAGTATTTGCTATGTTCTGTTTTACCAGATCCATTTCTCCTTTCCTTTTCTGAACTTCATTTGCATATTTTTGTAATTGCAATTTACTCTTTCTTATTATTCTTGTCTGTTCCTTTGGATTCACGGAACCTTTAGAACTGCGGATTCTTATGGACTTGATTGAATCAATATCTTTGATTGCACTGATTATTTTATCCGGCATTATACTGACTTTCATCTCTGTCAATACATTTCTAATATCACCACTCGATAGCGACCTGAAAGGTATCTTATCATTGTTGTTCGCAGAAAGGTTTACTAGCGCTCCGACTAGCTGATGCGCGGTTCTAAAAGGTACCTTGTATTTTGTAACCAATACTTCTGCAATATCGAGTGATATTGCATAGCTTTCCATCGATGCCTTTCTCATTGATTCTTTTTTTACTACAAGATGCTTTATGATGTCATTCATAATTTCTAGTGACGAGACTACCAATTCAACAGAATTCCATAATGGAATCTTCGTGTCTTGCAAGTCCCTACAATAGCCAGAAGGCAGTGATTTCAGTATTGCCATAATAGTTGTAAGGTTTCCAATTACAATAGCTGTTTTGGACCTTGTAATTTCAAGAGGATCAGGATTCCTTTTTTGAGGCATGGCACTTGATGTTGACGCATGTTTATCGCTGATTTCAATAAAACCAAACTCCTGGGAGGACCAAATAATAAGGTCTTCGGATATTCTACTCAACGTTATCATTATTGAGGCCATATTTGATGTAAATTCAATCATAAAATCCCTTGAAGATGTAGCATCAATTGAATTGGACATTATACTATCAAAGCCAAGCAGTTTCGCCGTCATGTTTCTGTCGATTGGTAATATAGACCCTCCAATAGGACCTGCACCTAAAGGTGATTGATTTATCCTTTCATATAGTGAAAACAACCTATCGATTTCACGTAGCATCCCTTCAGAATATGACAACAGAAAGTGAGCAAAGTTTCCAATCTGTGCTTGCTGCAAATGTGTATAAAGAGGCATTATTGAATCTAGATTATCTTCAGATTTTCCTAAAAGTTGTTTTGTCAATCTAATCAGGTGAATAATTATTTTGATTAGGTCATCTCTTGCCTTGATTCGAATATCTGTAATTATTTGATCATTTCGAGATCTACCTGTCTGAATTTTTCCCCCTATACTGATCCCTAATTTTTTTATCAAATGAGTCTCAAGTGCTTCATGAATATCTTCATAGCCTTCCCTGGAAAGTTTTTCCGGATGATGCAAAACATTATTTAGTTCTGCTACCAAGCGAGCAACTTCATTTTTTTCTAAAACCTTAATCTTGTATAACATGATAACATGGACCTTGGTACATAAAATATCATAATAGAGAATCTTTTCATCTATATCAATGGATGAGAGAAAATTTAATGTGCGTTTATCTAGATCTTCTTTGTGACGCGATCTATACATTATTAAAACAAACTACTGCTGGACTTGATTATTAATATTTGTGGCATGATAAATAATAACATTAAAACTGGCGTCCATTTCAAGATCAAAAATCAATAGTTATATAGTATAAAAATAAATTCATTTGATATGGGTCAGGAAATCCAGCAAATGCGGAAGTCAATATTTGATGAGCTCACAAAAATCGTAGATCCTGAAATAGGAGTTTCCATCATGGAATTAGAATTAATTGATAAAGTGGACATTGAAGAAGGTAAAGTAAAAATCGATTTACATTTGACAAGTCCGTTTTGTCCTGCCATATTTGGTTTCAAAATAGCTCAGGACATTCGGGATAATGTATACAAAATACAGGGTGTAACTGAATCAAAGGTCAACGTAAGTAATCACTTTATGGCTGATGCGATAAACAAACAAGTCAACGAGAGCAAATTACCTTCTAAATAGTTGATTTTCAAAGTTTGTCTTGATGATACTGGGACTCAAGAATTTTCTGATAATTGACAACTATCACTTGCTAACAAAACAATAGCGACTTATTCTGTGTTTTTGCTGTTGTTGTTTTTATTGTCGATACCATCGATTTCAATTTTCTTGGCCGGGACTTTATTGTTCTTTGATATTCCAAGCATGTAGGATCTTAATAGCTGTATACCCAAAGCAGGGTCTACTCCTTTAGGACAGACTTTGCTACAAGAACCGGCAAAATGACATCGCCATATTCCATGTCTGTCATCAACAATATTCAACCTATTGTTAGATTCATCTCGCGTGTCGGCAAAATATCTGTATTGTTGTGCCAATGCCTGCGGTCCTGGAAAATTCACATCAGTCCCAACAGTAGGGCATGCAGAATAGCATAATCCGCACTTTATGCAGTACGAAAATTGTAGATATTTGTCTACGTCTTCAGGAGATTGATAAAATGAAAAGGTCCCTTTGCTAGTATCATCTTTTGCTTCAATTGCATCGTTTTCTTGAATGTAGGGTTGCATGCTTTTATGGTGATTAAAGAATCGAGAAAAATCAGTAACGAGATCTCTTATTATGGGGAAATTCGGCAATGGCTCGCATTCAATTGTAGATGTTTCCAATTCAGAGATTTTGGTATAACAGGCCAATTTAGGCATACCATTTATTTTCATTCCACAGGAACCACATGAAGCCATCCTGCACGAATATCTAATGGCAACGCTGGGATCCATGTAACTTTTTACATGCAATAGGGCATCAAGAACGGTTGTCCATTTTTTATATGGAACTTCAAAAGTGTCATAATGAGAACCTGTGTTCTTTTCTCTGTTTTCTCGATACACTTTTAGGGTTATTATCTTATCATTTTTATTTTCTATAATATTACTCAATATTTATAATCACAACCCATTAGCCAATATTATCGTTCTAGTGCCATACGCAATCAAGCCCATCATCGCTGAGATTGTAACAACAGTTACCATGTTTTCCCAGGCTCTACTCTGTCTTAGCTCTAGTAATATTATTCTTATTCCGTTAAAGCCATGCACGGAAATTAAAACAAGAATTGACTCTAGTATTAGAACATAAATTATATTCTTATAATTGGCAATAACGTAATCGTATTCAAGACTCTGCTCAAATGGAACTACTAGTCTCATCATTAAGTGAAGTGCTACAACGAATATTGCAGCAGCACCTGTGACGTAATGAATTTTCATTATTTGACTTTCTTTCAATATTGTGCGGCTTGTCATTTTGATTTATTACACTCCAAACAACACATTAAATCCGTAGAACATTGCAGCTGCAGCCAAGATTAATGCTATCCAAATGCCTGATTTTTGTCTGTAATTCAATGATGCTGGTGAATATGGATAATCAGGTCTACCAGGGGTTCCCAATCCAATACCTGCATGGGTAAAGATGAGTCGAATCCCATTTGCAGAATGAAATGTGCTGGCTCCAATTACCATAATTAGAAACAAATGTCCCCACACTGTTTGAGTTAATTGCAAGAAGGATTCCCATGCATTCTGCCCATTTACTATAGTACTTGTCTCATACACATGTCCGATAAAGTATATTAAAAGAAAAACTCCTGTTAATCTCTGAAACCAGTAGGAAATTCGCTCCCACCCATACCTTGAAGGATTTAGCCATCCTCCTATACCTTCCAAATTATTACGAGTTGGCCGTTCTATTTCTTTCATCAGTATTTTCTCTCTGCCGGGACATATCGGGTTAATGTTACAGGGTGCCACGAAAATTGAGGCTCTCCGTCACCTTTAAAATATGCCAGTGTATGCTTTAGGAAATTAACATCATCTCTATTAGGATAATCCGTCCTAGAATGGGCACCGCGTGATTCTTTTCTATTCAAAGCTCCAGCAATTATTATTTCTCCTACTCTCAATAATGAATCTATCTCCATTACATTAATGAAATTTGTATTATATTCTCTAGCACTGTCATCGACATGCTTCCATGTCAAATTCCTAAGCTCTCTTACTTTTTTCAATCCTTCAAGTAGCTTGTTTTCATCCCTGAAAATATAGGCCTTGACGTCCATCATATCTGTAAACTCCTTTCTGATATCATATGGATTTACATCACCTCTACCACGGAAAATACCGTCAAAAATTCTCTTTTCTTCTGATTGGATTTTGCTTTGGGTATAAGTTACGGTTGTACCCTTTTCTTTCTTCTTTTCCGAATATTGAGCTGCTAATCTGCCCGTGATGCTTCCCCATACCAAACATTCTGATGTTGAGTTTGCTCCTAGCCTGTTTGCTCCATGCAGGCTATTACATGCAGCTTCCCCTGCAGACCACAAACCATTCATCTCTGTTTGACCATCTATGTTGGTGTGTATGCCGCCCATCATATAGTGGCAAACAGGTCTAATTTCTATGGGTTCACTTATTATGTCAACGCCCGAAAATTTGATACCAATTTCTCTGATTCCAGCTAACTTTTCTTTTATTCTCTCCTCACCCAGATGAGTCAGATCTAACTTTAGACAGGGTACCCCAGTCTCGTGAATAAATCCCCTGCGATTATCAATTTCCTTTATCATTGATCTGGAAACAACGTCGCGAGGTGCCAATTCTAATTTTTCTGGTGCATAAGTTTTCATGAATCTTTCGCCCAAATTGTTTATCAAATATCCTCCTTCCCCTCTGGCTCCCTCGGTAATTAGAATTCCTGAAGGAAGAATTCCAGTTGGGTGAAATTGAACAAATTCCATGTCTTTTAGGGCAAGACCTGCTCTGTACCCCATATCCAGACCATCTGGAGTAGAGGAGTATGCATAAGTAGAAAAGCTATAAAGCCGTCCAGCGCCACCGGTAGCGATAATCCCCGAAGTAGAATTAAAAATATTAAAGTTTCCACTTTTCATCTCTATTGCAGTAACACCAGCAAAATTATTGTTACCATCATCCAGTATTGATGTGCAAAACCATTCATTATAAAAATGGATGTTATCGTATTTTAAACACGTATCATACAGTGTTTGCATCTCATAAAATCCAACCTTGTCTTGCGCATATGTGGCTCTTGGGTATGAGTAACCTCCAAATTTTCTCTGATCAATTCTACCATCATCCCTCCTAGACCAGGGCATCCCCCACTTGTCCATTTGGTAAATTTCATTTGGTATTTCATGGGCTAGTTTTTCAGCAACGTCTTGGTCGCACATGAAATCACTCCCGCGTATGGTATCATAAATGTGGGATTCAATGTTATCTCCCTCATCAGAAAAAAGTACGGCAGCTGTACCACCTTCTGCAGACACTGAGTGTGACCTCATAACCTGCACTTTTGAAATTACTCCGATGTCTAACTTGCCATTTGTCGTGGCAGCAGATATGGCAGCACGCAAGCCTGCCAAACCTGTACCTATTATAAGTATATCGTGAGAAATTTGATCTGTCAAATAATTATTGCAACCTCATCCATCTCTGCATCTCTCCATCCATTAACCTTTATGACCTCTATATGCAGCAGTAAATATATTATTCTTTTTTTGCACTAAATAAAATTTGTAAAAGACACAAGTTAAGATACAGTTTAATTGAGAGAAGATATTCTTGCAATTGAGATGAGCCTAAATTGTACTGGCAAGGTGCTCCTTACTACCAATACATCAGATGATGGCATAGCACATGCAGCCAAGAAAAAATTGATAGAAAACGGTATACAAGAATCGCAGATAACGTTGGGGCATGACATTCAAGTACTTGAAAAAGACGATTTGTATGTTAGTTATGATCCCCCAGATTTGGTCGTAAGACTTGTTTATGACAAGAAACCAAATGGTATGATAAAGATGAAGAATATCAAGATGATTAAAATCTAGACAAGAATTAACTTAAGTCCCAAATCTCAATTAACTTTGGATTATCTGGTCCAAATACTTGCCAATTTCATTAATTTTCTGTTTCTGTTCGTTCGATTCCGTTTTTACAGTAACGATGCCTTTCTTGTATTCGTCTAGAGTTATTATGATAATGGCAGTTGCTTTTTTCAGAGCAGCTTCATGAAATTGTTTGCTTATCGTTCTTGCATTCAGGTCGTAATCAGTAGGGTACCCTAAATTCCTTAATTTTGAAACAACTTCAATTGCTTGCATCTTTTCCTGTTTTGAGTTATACGCAACATAAATTAGTGGCATTTGGACTTTTTTGTTTGATTTGTCTTTGATGGCTGTAAGTATCCTTTCGACACCACCAGCGGCACCAGTAGCAAACAAATCCTTTCTACCAAAGGCTTCTGTCAACCTATCATACCTGCCTCCACCCACAAGTGACCCTATTTGAGAAGTTTGATCTTTTGCTTCGAACACAATACCAGAATAGTAATCAAGACCACGGACTATTCTAAAATCTACCATCAAGTTACTTACCTGTCTTGTTTTCAAGGAGTCTAAAAGTTCAACAAGGCTTTTCGATGAATCAAATTCGCCTACCTTACTTTCTCTTAATACTTTCTCTGGCGTACCGCTAAATGAAACAAAATCAATAAATCTCCGCAAATTATCTGAATCAAGTCTATCCTTATATTCCCTTATGATCTGCTCTGTGCTCTTTTTGGCAAGTTTGTCTATCGCTCTCATCATTTCGTTTACGATATTATTGTCTGCAATTCCAAGTGATCTTGCCAAATATTCTTCTAAAATGGATCTATCATTAATTGCAATAACAAAATCAATACTCAATCTTTTCAGAAAGAACGAAACAAATTCTATGATTTCTGCATCTGCATCTACCTCTGGAGATCCAAATATTTCGATATCCCACTGATGAAAGTATCTATACCTTCCTAACTGCGGTTCGTCATAACGCCAGACACCGCCAAATGATGATAACTTGGCTGGGAGTTTTAGGTCTCTACGCATGGAAACAAATCTTGAAAGTCCTATGGTGAGGTCAAAACGTAATGCAACATTTCGTCCTCCTTTATCAGTAAAACTATATGTTTCGTCTATTATTGATGGTCCGCTCTTAGCTTCAAGAGTGGATAATAATTCAAGCGTTGAAGGTTCTATATGTTTAAAATCAAAAACTTCAGCAGTTTCTGCAAATTTATCTCTAACATGAGATATGTTTTCTAACTCCTCGTATTGCAAATCCCTCATTCCACGGGGAAGATCTAACTTCACAATGAAGAAGATCGTGCGTCATCATTTAGATTTTGCGATTAGTTATAATAAAGCAGATGAAAAACACACTTTATTGGCTGGAGGATACAAGTACCTTGACCACGTCACAGATGCATATATTGAGGCATACGGTGACAGTATGGAAGAAGCATTTTCGTATGCAGCCAAAGGAACGATTAACGTTATGTTTGAAATTAATGACATTAGGGGTAAAAACAAATTTGCATTTAATGTAGAGGGTCATGATTACTTGGAACTGCTATTCAACTGGTTAGACAGGATAATTTTGCTAATTGCAATAGACAACAAAGTGGCTTCCGATTTTGAATTGGAAATTTCTAAACTTGATTCGAAATATCACTTGACAGGATATGCAATGACTGAGCCAACAGACATATCAAAACACGGATATAAAACTGAAATAAAGGCTATCACATATCATGAAATGGAAATTTTGCAAGAGAGCGGTTTTAATAAAGTACGATTCATCCTTGATCTTTGACAAGGCAGAGTCCTGAAACTTTGATTCTATTTTTTAGAATATCTTAACATACCATATGTCAGAAAGTTTGGTATTTACTTACAAGATTTAAATATCAATTAAGAGGATAAATTGTAGCAATATGAGTTCTGAATCTAATAAGCCTACACTTGTTGAATTGTCTGAAAAAAACTTTGACGAAGTAATAGGAGGCAATAAACCAGTACTGGTTGATTTTTGGGCAACATGGTGCGGACCGTGTCAATTCATGCTTCCAATATTTGATAAACTTGCCAAAAAATATGAAGAGAAAGTTGTCTTTGGCAGACTGAATGTAGATGACAACCAGGGAGTAGCAATGCGATTTGATGTTTATGCAATTCCAACGTTCATTGTATTTATGAATGGCAAGTTAGTTGAAAAAGCAGTCGGCGCAGTTGGAGAGAAGGGCCTTGAAGGCTTACTAGAAAAGTATCAGTAACAATCTTTTATTTCTTTATCTTTACAAATATCCAAAAGCAGGATCGGATTGGCGCTTTTTTGATAGAATGAAATTAAATATTTCTTGCTCTTCATTACTCAGTCTTTCTGGGAACCTTTCAATCAGTAATCGTGCTTCTCTGCTATTAAGATCAGTATAAAAAACATCACCTTCATTTATCTGCCTGCCAATTGTTGGTCCCTTTATGGAAAGTGCTACCTGCATTCCTTTATCGGCAGTATCTAGGTTTTTGCCTTCATTTTGTATTTGATGTACTACGCCAATTTTCTTACCATCTTCACTAATTACCGAAATTTTTTGTCTCAATTTCCCGACCAGGATCTCAGCTCCAAATACTGCAGGACTGTTTCTTCTAAAAACATAACCTTTCAGGAACTGAAATTTACATATCGGTGGTATTTCATTGAAAATAATTGAATCTGCATGGACTTTCTCATAATCTACCCATTCAGAGTAGCTCCTGACCAAATTGTAAATAATTTTTTCATTGAAAATTTTTATTTTCCTTTCGATGGCTTCTTTCTCCGCATCTTCTAGAACTTTTACATTGAATCCTAGTACTACACCAAGGTAACGATCTTTTTCCCTAACTGCAGAAGCAGAAAGGACATCTCGACGTGTAATACTGCCCAAATCCGCTGCCCTAATTGGAATATTTTCCTTTTTCAAAAGCTCTGTGATTGCTTCTATCGATCCTATTGTGTCGCATCTTAGTATGACACCGTTTGACTCCGTCTGTATTATTGCCGACCTTATTTCAGAGTCAACACTTGCCTTTAGTTTTTCTTCATCATCCTGATTTTTCACAACATAAAGCGGACTTCCAGCGAGTACCCCATCAAGATCTGGAGAAGTTATTTTTAGCCCGGCAGCTGCGATGACCTTGTCAGCGTGCCTAAATTTATCTCTCGGGTCCCTCATTTCATCGAGTGGTTTTGGTAACAACAAAGCCTTAATCTTCGTAGTGGTAACACTATCCTTTTTACCAACAACAATTTTGTCTCCCTGCTTCAATATCCCATCAAGAAGGATAATATTTGCAGATGGACCTAGCCCAATTTCATCATTTACTTCCAGTACTATGCCCTTTGTTTCAGTTTCATGGCGCTCAAGTCTCTTGGACAAATATTGCTGGGTCAGACCCACCAAAACAGCCAATAATTCAGGTATACCTGTCCCAGTTGTAGCGCTCACAGGAACAATAGCAAGTTCTTTAGTAAAATCCTTGACGCGCCAAAATGCCTCAGAATTATATCCCAATCTAGACAGAGCGCCTACCACAGTGTAGATTTTTTCATCTAGGTAAGTTACTATTGAACTATCCTGTATTTTCAGTTGTTCTGCTATCAAAATCACGTTATTTTTTTTCCAGCCTGATATCTGATCTATCTTGTTAAGTGCAATCACAAAAGGTACTTTTCTATTTTTTAAAATATCCAGACTTTCAATTGTCTGGGCTTCAAGTCCCTTATTTACATCAACCACTACTATTGCGATATCTGCAGCCGAACCACCTCTCAAACGAAGATTTGCAAACACTTCATGGCCTGGAGTATCGATTACAAGCAAACCTGGAACAGGATTCTCTGACTTTGAAAGTTTATCAAATAATGTTCCAGTTATTTTTTTTATCGTCTCAATTGGAAAATAACTTGCACCAATGTGTTGGGTTATACCGCCTACTTCTCTGGATTGTACGGCAGTTCCACGAATTTTGTCAAGTAAGGAAGTTTTACCAGAATCTACATGACCCAATACTACTACAACAGGTTGGCGAAGTTCCACTTAATTAAAAATGATTTTAGACTCTTTTATGAAGCTTTCAGCCGAATCAGAGGCATGAATGATATTATCGGTAAAGCCCAGTCCAAAGTCGCCTCTTATTGTTCCTGGCAAGGCCTCACTTGACTTGGTGTTTCCAACCATCAGTCTTACAGTGGCAATTGCATTGTTTCCTTCTAAAATACAGCCTACTGTTTTACCAGAACAGATGAATGAAACTAGTTCATTAAAAAAATGCTTGTCTTTGTGCGCATCATAAAATTTTTTGGCTGTTTGTTCATCAAATTGAAATGATTTTAGATTCACTATATGAAAGCCTTTCTCTTCAAATCTTGCAATAATTTTTCCAACCAGGCCCTTTTCAAGACCATCAGGCTTTACAACTATGAGCGTTTGTTCCAATGTGAAAATCACTACTTATTTTTTGACCTTGATTCCGCCCTTAACGTACTTTCTTGTCCATTTGAATTTTCTGGGGTCACGCTTTAACCTCATATTTTTCTTGCATTTTGGTGAACATGTCCACTGAATGGACCCGTCGTTTTTTATCAACATCATACCCTCATGTGTAAGGATATGTTTTCCACAAAAGAAACAATTACGAAGTGAAGTAGCTGCTTTACTCATTTAATTTCACTATTTTATCTTTCTTGCCTCTCTTTCAGTTTCTCTCAACATAAGGATATCTTTCATCCTAACTGAGCCTTTCACATTTCTTGTAAGAATTCTACCCTTATCCTTTCCCTCTAGAACTTTTACTCTAACTTGGATTACTTCGCCAGCGATTCCTGTTCTACCAACTATTTGTATAACTTCTGCTGGAGTTACCTTTACTTCTGCAGCTTTACTCATTAGTTATATCACTCCTTCTTGTCTTTAATACTGGATAATGTTCCAACTACCTGGTCGATTATATGTTGACCCTCTCCTGCATCAATTATTGTTGCTGCAGCAGAGCCGACTTCAATCCCCAGGGATTCACCTAACTGTTGTTTGCTTGGCACAAAAATATAGGGAGTGTTCCTTTCTTCGCAAATTATAGGAATATGTGCTACGACTTCTGGCGGTTGAACGTCCTCTGCTATTACCACCAATTTGCCTATTCCTCTTTCAATTGCCTTTGTTGTTTCGTTAGTTCCTTTCCTAACACTTCCGCTTTGTTTGGCCACTCTAACAGCTTCGTATACTGCATTTACAAGATCTTTTGGAGTCTCAAATTTTACATAAAACGGTTTACTCATTTTATAATCCATCACCCATTGGGATCATCTTATTCTACTGAATAGAAGTAGAGGCGTATTAAAAACGTTGCCGAGCAAATATTACTTTTAATGGAGGGACTCCTTGACAAGTCGTGTGTATTCATTTACCTTCGAATTAATGAGTAGTTCGTCAGTCGATTCGCCATAAATTCTGATTAGGGGTTCTGTCCCACTGGGCCGAAGCATCAACCAACTTTCTTCATCAAACCAGATTTTGACCCCATCAAGTGTTTCAATTTTCATTGGACTTCCGTGATTTTTGACGATATCAATTACATTTTGTATCATTCCCATTTCAGCGCATTCAAATTTCGACTTGTATTGGTAAACCTTTGGAAGACAAGACAGTATTTCTGACAATCTCTTTTCTTCTGATGCCATTAAATCCAACATCAATGCAGTCGTAAGAGCACCATCTCTTACTTGATTTAATACTCCGTACATAAAACCCCCATTTTCTTCCATTCCAATTATCGCATCTTGCTCAACCATTTCCCGAGAAACTTCTACACTCCCAACTTTCGTATGAATAATCTCTGAACCATTTTCTCGTGCAATTTTTGTCAGGATGTGAGTGGTGTTTATTGGGCAAACTATTTTCGCTTTTGGGTGTTTAGTTGTTATCAAAAATTTGGCCAATAGCGTTCCTGTCTTGTCACCCCAATGAACAATTCCTTTATCATCACAGAATATAGATCTATCTCCATCTCCATCATAAGCTGCACCAATATCGGATTTAGTTTCGGTCGCGACAAAACTCATTAAACTTAAGTTTGATGGGGTCGGCTCAGACCCTCTTCCTGGAAAATCTCCATCCACAGTTCCATTAAGAGTTATTACCTCACACCCAAGTTTTTTTGCAAGGAATGGTGCCACTAATGCCTGCACTCCGTTACCTAAATCCATAGTCACTTTGAATTTTCGTTTCTTGATCTTGTCTGCGTTTACTAATGCTAAAACATCATCAATATATCTGTCGATAACCATTTCTTCTTTGAAACTACGTCCCACAATTTCTGAAGTAATGAAACTTTTATTTACAAAAATATTTTCTACCACTGTCTCATCCTGTCTTGGTAATTCCACTCCATCATTGGCAATTGGTTTTATACCGTTGTATTCAGGAGGATTATGTGATGCGGTAATCATAATGCCGCCCTCATAATGATTCTTCTTGGTTGCGTACTGAAGACAGGGCGTAGGTAGGATTCCTGCATCTAATGTGTCAAGACCATCGGAATTCAGTACAGCAGTAACAATGTTAAACATAATATTATTTGAATTTCGGCCATCCCTTCCTATCAATATGGGACCTTTCTTGTAGTATGCAGCAAGAGATCGAGTAATATCTACCAAGAAATCAAGAGTGAGATCTTTGCCGAATACTCCTCTAATTCCGTTAGTACCAAAAAGTCGCATATTCTTGTTCATCATAACTAAACACCAATATATTCTAAATAATAGATAAATTTGGTCGGCCAGCTTTCAGCGGGCAGACAACTAGATGCGGGGGTTGCCAAGCTAGGTCAACGGCGCAGGTCTCGCGACAAGCGAGTGCGAAGCTTAGAATGGATAACATTCAATATTCCTAGATCCCTGTTCCTTAGGGATTCGTGGGTTCAAATCCCACCCCCCGCACCCATTTTAAAAAATCTCATGTAGACCTGATTGAACAATACTCATGCCAGAATTATTTTTTAAAAACGTAGAGAATATGGAAATGATTGAATCAGAAACTGCATAGTTTTTTGTGATTTTCATCATGAAAATGGGTATCGCAGAAATCTTCATTACACTTGTAACAATGCCAGCCTGACAAAGTATAACAAACCGAGCATTTTCGTGTGGGATTATTATAATCAAAATCCCTTCTTGATTTTTTGGAAATTTTTTGTCTCTGCTCAGGACTCATATTTCTTGCAAACCAAATTGGAAAGATAAAACGTGGTAGAACATATCTATGCTAGTCTTTTAAACATAAATTCACTAAACGTGTATTTATCATCGCATTACAATTGAAATCAGCTTATTTAAGCATTAGCGTTGGAAATTTTAGAATCCTTTAATTTTGAGGCATTTTAATCCAATGTATTCATGACCAAAAGTGACAGACTGATAATTGAAGTAACAGTCGTGGGGAAGGACAGAAAAGGAGTAGTTGCTGATGTAACTAATTTTATTTTCAAGAACGATGGAAATATTGAACAAATAAATCAAGATGTTATCAATGGGCTTTTCGGGATGCAGCTTGAAGCGTCATTCCAGCAGACTAAATTTAGAAAGGCAAAATTTGATGATGAATTAAAAGCGCTGGCAAGAAAACTAAAGATGGAGATCAAGATCCACTACCAAGAATCTAAAAGATTAAAGAACATTGCAATCTTTGTTAGCAAGGAAACTCACTGTCTTCTCAAATTGCTAAATGCGAAATCAGCTGGTGAAATTGAAGCCAATATTGTTGTTATAATAGCAAGTGACAATACAACAAGTTCTATTGCAGATAAGTTCGGCATTCCGTTTTATCACATAGTGCATTCACAACAAACAGATGCAGAGAATGAAATATTGAATATTTTGGACCGTTATAATGTTGATTTGATAGTATTAGGCAGATATATGAGGATTCTGACTCCAAACTTCGTATGGCGATATCCTGATAGAATAATTAACATACACCCATCATTACTGCCTGCATTTCCAGGTGCCTATGCGTATGTTCAGGCATATGAAAGAGGGGCCAAGATAGTTGGATGCACTGCACATTTTGTAACAGAAGACTTAGACCAAGGACCAATTATTTGTCAGGAGTCATTTAGAGTAAGACGGGAAGATAGTGTAGAATCTATAAAACGAAGAGGACAGAAACTTGAAGCAGTAACATTGCTTGAAGCAGTAACGCTATTTCTCGAGGATCGCATAGAAGTCAATTGGGGAAGAGTAGTGATAAAACCCAAAAAATAGCACACTTTGAATTCCAATTACTTGAAACTTTGAAAATTCATTTCATTAGTTTAATAACTCGGTATAGTATCTGTTATACTAAATGTCCTTATACAATCTCAGTAATTATGAGATAAAGCGTGGAAACAAAAAGATCATAATTCCTCTGGGATCCACAGAGCAGCACGGACCTCATCTTCCTGTAAATACAGATACAATTATTGCAGAGTATTTCGCAAATCAACTTACAAAAAAAATACCATCTTATTCTCTTTCTGGTATTCCTTCGGGGGTATCATTCGAACATCATCCATTTTTCAATATTTCAGTAAGTAATGATCTGCTTTCAGAACTCCTAAGTCAGATTTGTGTTTCGTTGGGTGAAAATGGCTTTAATCACATAATAATTCTAAATGGCCATCGTGGAAATATGGGCGTTGTGCAATACGTCCCGCAGAAAGTAGAACGAATTAATTCAAAAATTAAAGTATTTGGAATCAACTACTGGCAATTAATTGAGCGTGATTTTGATCATGGGGGTTTTGTTGAAACTTCACTGATGTTGGCGATTGCACCAAAATTCGTTCAAATGCGGAAGGCCAAGGGTGGTTATTTGAACAAGGCAATGCTTCATTCTACATATTCATCATTTCTAAGTAATACGTCATCGTTTAAGATTACAAAAAATGGAGTTTTAGGCGATCCTAGAAACGCAACAATGAAAGAGGGTAAAAAAATAATATCAATTACAATGAAGAACCTTGTAAGAACAATAAGAGAACTAGATGAATTGCTAACTAGGTAGATGTATGCATTTAATATTTTTAAAATCAATGTAAATGCAAAGGTTCTACAAAGTGTAAAAATACTATTGACGTAATTCCTGCTAACCTATTATTAACTTTAATATAGACCTTCATTAAGGAATACCATAGGTAATGAAATAGATGTCCGTTGATATGGCTGTAAAAGTACTCGATGAAAGTTTAGGCAAAATAGTCCTCATAAAACTTAAAGGAAGTAAAGTAATCC
>DATFBL010000156.1:0-5275 GCA_035253865.1 Nitrososphaeraceae archaeon
GACCTAGAGCTGATAAGGCGGGTAAAGAAAAATTACAGAATTCTCGCAAACAAATTCAATTGGCGCATAGTTGAGGGAGAAAAATCAGTAGACGAAGTTCATCAGCAAGTATTAAAAATTGTAACAAAGTTTGTGAAAATTTAATTCATTGTGATGTTAACTCTACCTAACGCACATGAAATTCGTTGGGGAAATTGCTGATCCGATACACAAATTTATCCGATTTACAGATCTAGAAAGAAAGATAATTGATTCAAGTGTTTTTCAAAGACTAAGAAGAATTAAACAATTAGCTGGCGCTCATTTAGTTTATCCGGCTGCTCAACATTCACGATTTGAGCATTCGCTGGGAACAATGCATGTCGCAGGTCTGGCTGGAGAGCATCTATTCTCATTAGGAGTCATAGATAAAGAATCAATTCAGGAGCTACGTGTGGCCTCTCTTTTGCATGATATTGGACATGGGCCGTTTTCTCATCTGTTTGAAGAAGCATTAAAGGTTACAAATAATAAGAATCATGAAACCATAGGTGCAGAGATTATCTGCAAGACTGAATTAAATGACATCCTCTCAGGCTTTGGATATTCTGGCAAGACAATAAGCGAGATTTCCTTTGGCAATTCAAAAGTAAAATTCAAAAATGAAATAATTTCAGGAAGCCTTTCAGCAGATCTTATGGATTATCTCCCACGAGATGGTTTCTTTACCGGAGTAGAATATGGAAAAGTAGATTACAATAGGATAATAAATTCATTCAGGGTAACTGACAGTGAAAGTCTGGCACTGGATATTTCCTCCTTTTACTCTTTTGAATCTATGATAATTTCAAGATTTGAAATGTTCCGTGCTGTTTATTTTCACAAGACAGTACGCTCAGCCGAAGTAATGTTACTCCATTCAATTTTGCTTTCAAGTAAAGATTTGAACCTGCCTAGTTTGTCGCTAGATGATTATCTCAAATTAACAGATGATAGCATACTGTGGAAGATGTCATCATCACAAAATAACAAAATTGCAAAGGAAATGATTTCTAACTATCTGGAAAGAAAACTATTGAAATGCGTATACGAGAGATTTATTCGTAAAAGAGATAATTATACAAAATTAAATAGAGATAAAATTGAAGAATTGAGATTGAAAATAGCAAGACTAGCAAGTATCGATGAAAAGAAAATTTTTCTCGATACGTATGGCATCTCACTTGTTCCCCTTGCTCCAAACAAGAAAGAAATGAAATCAATACTT
The DNA here is from genome assembly GCA_035253865.1 of Nitrososphaeraceae archaeon. Taxonomy (GTDB): domain Archaea; phylum Thermoproteota; class Nitrososphaeria; order Nitrososphaerales; family Nitrososphaeraceae; genus TA-21. Next base: position 1,247 of record DATFBL010000156.1, read on the forward strand.
CTTGTCAGTGAGGACGAATTCTTTAAACAACCAGTTTCTAATCTACCACTGGTAAATTCAATTACAGGTTATCTTGATATGATACGTGTATATACTAACCATAAGGATCGAAAAAACATTACAAATATATCAAAAGATGTACTAGATAAGGAGCTGCCAGAAAAACAATGAGCGTTTCCAAAGGTTCAAAACAGAAACAGAAACAGAAAAAAATAATTGTCATGAAATTGAGTGGCAGTGTTTTTAATTTCAAGACTACCTCAAAATCTCTAAAAGAGTATGCTCAGGTCTTGTTAGATATTCAAGCCAAAGTGCAACCAGTTATTGTATCTGGTGGTGGAATTATTGCAAGGCATTACGTTAATTTGGCAAGATCCTTAGGAGCTGATGAGAGCAGTCTTGATGAAATGGGGATAGAAATATCCAGGCTCAATGCAAAATTAATTTCTGCAGCTCTTGGCGATTCTGTATATCCTGTTATACCTTCTAATCTTGAGGATATTAGTATCGCTTGTCAATCTGGCAAGATAGTCGTAAGCGGTGGCCTTCATCCAGGTCAGAGTACTAATGCTACAGCAGCGCTTATTTGCGAGAAAATAAAGGCTGATAGATTTTTGAATGCAACAGATGTTGATGGAATTTATGATTCAGATCCAAACAAGAATCCGGGAGCAAAAATGTTCAAAGAGATAACCATTAGAAAATGCTTAGAGCTGCTGAATACCGAAAGTACTCAGGCAGGTAATTATGATCTTATGGACATTGTTGCATTAAAAGTAATTGAAAGATCAAAGATTCCTACATGGGTAATAAAATCAGATCCCAAAATTATTCGAAGCCTCATCTTGAAAAACAGTAAGACTGGGACAAAGATTTCTATTTAGAAATTAGAGTAATTTCTGTTATTTTCATTATTAAGACGATACTAACTTAGGTATCGTACAAATATTCTAATATTGTATGATTCACCAAAGGCATATTCTAAGTAACTGTTTTAATCTGTCCCTTAAATTCTTCAATACCGTCATTTATCATTTTCTTGTATGCTTCAATGGCCTTTTCCTTTGGTAACGGTTTTGATTGGGCCTTTGCGTAACCATCACTATCACATAGAAATAACATTGCCTCTGATTCTCTTTCCATTTTACCAACAAGCATTTCTTCACCAACCGGGGCAAAACCTTTGCCATCCTGTTTAACAGTGTATGTCACCATGGCAAAGCCAGTATAATCAAACAGTTTGAGTTGAGCTTTTTTGGATCTTTCATGTCCAATGAAAGAAGCCTTGTGATATTGCACGAGTACATATCATCTTTTACCTTCTAAAAGCATTTACATGCGAAGAATCAATCTGCAGAGTCATCATATTCCACTTTGGATTTGATTTGGTTCAATTTGCTTGTCAATTGTCATAATTGTCAATAATAATATGCGCAGGTTGAGGGCGTCACGGTCCAACTATCAATATAATTATTATATCCAGATAGCATATTTTCGAGCATTGTAATGTCTTCATCTGGGATGTCAATAGCTGAGCATTTTAATGAACTTAGAATACGGCTAATTCATATCGTAATATGCATTGCAATAATAACTATTTTTTCAATGAGTTTTAGCATAAAGTCGACAGTTTTACCCTTCTCATTTCCTTCCCAGGATGATATTTCACAAGAGAATGTCAAACTATACTATCCGTTTCCTGACCCGCTGAATAATGTGGCACTACAGCTGACAAGTTTCATGAAGGATACATTACTTCCCACAGGGGTAAAGCTTATTCAAATTGCTCCCGGACAGGTGTTCTTTGCCCAAGTTCATATTTCACTGTTAATCGGGTTGATATGCTCGCTGCCAATTATGATCAAAGAAATATTTGGCTTTATTTCTCCAGCCTTTGATCCATCAAAAAATAAGGAGGATTTTGAGACCAAAGAAGAAAATAAAGATGACATTAGTAAAAGTGATCTGCAGAGAACAGATGACAAAAAGGGAAATTCATTTTCAAGATTTAAACTGTTCAAAGTGATATCACCAATATTTCTGCTATTCATACTTGGCGTAATATTTTCCTATGTCCTTGTAATTCCATTTACTCTTAACTTTCTGTACAAATATGGAGAATCAATAGGCGCTGAAACATTTCTAACAGTCAGCGATTTTATTACATTTGTATTGCAATTCATATTGGGATTTGGTATTGCATTTCAGCTTCCAGTCATAATGTATGTCTTATCGCTTAGTGGCATGACTGACTCAAAATTCTGGCAGAGAAACTTTAGATATGCAATAATAATCATAACAGTATTCGGTGCAATTATAACACCAGATGGTAGTGGTGTGACAATGTGGTTCATTGCATTGCCGATGGTTGCCCTATATGCTCTTGGCATTATAGCTATTAGACGAAGGGAAGATAATGTAATTAGAGTTTAGCTATTGCAATTAATTGATTTGGCTATCAAACACAATTTAGAATAGTAGCAAAAGATAATTATCCATTTTTCATATTTGAAACTACTCTGTGAGTAATTTGGACCAATCATCGTCATCACTCCTTCAAAATGATAAAGAAAAACAACATTTGAGTTACTGGAAGGAGCTTCCTGAAAATACTCGAGTCATGTTAATATCGGCAATCTATTCGGGTGAAAACCAAAAAGTCCAATTAAAATTCTATGATCCCAACTTACACGTGATATACTTTTGGCAAGATAGAACAGATCACAAACCATATTGTTATACCAAACTAGAATACCAGGAGAGAGCTGAAGAAATTGCAGCAATTGAAAAAAAGTTTGAGCTAAAGACTATTCAGAAAATGGATCTAATGACAGACCAAGAGATTCAGGCAATAAAAATAATTGCTCCAGATCCTCTGTCGATTGGTGGAAAAGGAGGGATTAGAGAAAAACTCAATGTATGGGAGGCCAACATCAAATATCATGAAAACTATCTTTACGATACTAGACTGATTCCAGGTTCATACTACAAGAGAGAAGGTGATGAAATAATTTCAGATCCTTATTCAATGTCTGAAATCGTTCACAATGCGCTAAAAAATTTCCTATGGGATAAAATTCTAGAAAGCAAGGAGGCAAGAAATGACAAGTATAGAGAATATGTGAGAGAGTGGGCCGATTTACTGAATCAACCCATCCCTGAAATGAAAAGAATCGCACTTGATATTGAAGTTGATTCAGAAGAAGGAAGGATGCCAGTTCCTAGAGAACATGATAGAAAGATTACTGCGATTGGTATTGTATCAAATGACGGATTGAGAAAAGTATTACTTCTTGAACAGGATAAAAATCCTAACGATGGAACGCCACTAATTCCAGAAGTAGAAATGTGCAAAACAGAAAAGGAACTCCTAGAAAAAACTTTTGAAATAATTTGGTCATACAGCCTCCTTGTTACCTTTAATGGTGACGATTTTGATCTACCATATCTCTATGAAAGATCTCAGGACCCAGCAATTGATCCTATAAATCATACCATAATACCAAAAGAGGAAATTCCTATGCTAGTAAAACGCGATTCATTTATCAAGAAAGGTATCCAGGCCGAACCAGTTCAACTAAAACACGGAGTGCACATTGATCTATTCAGAACATTTCAAAATAGATCTATTCAAATTTACGCATTTAGTCACAAATATTCTGAATTCAGATTAAGTGCAATTGCTGAAGCACTACTCAACGATAGCAAGATTGAATTTGATGGAAACATAAGTGACCTACCAATTCAAAAGTTGGCTCAGTATTGTCTAAAGGATACTGAATTGACATTTAGGCTTACAAGCTTTAACGATAATCTTTTGCTGAAATTGTTGTTTGTAATTGCCAGGATTTCCAGACTTTCTATCGAAGACCTGTCTCGAGTTGGGGTAAACCAGTGGATTAGGGGAATGCTATTTTTTGAACACAGAAAAATTAATGCACTCATTCCTCATAGCGAGGATCTTCGATTTAAAGGTCAGGCATCAACTGAGGCAATAATAAAAGAAAAAAAGTATAGAGGAGGTCTTGT
>DATFBL010000157.1:0-14049 GCA_035253865.1 Nitrososphaeraceae archaeon
GCCATCATGAATGAAAATAGCGCCAAGATTAGAAGAGATTCATATTTAAAGAGATCTATCAAATTTAATAGCGCTATGGAAAAGACAATTCCTGCAATGATGGCCGGTATCAAGTATGATCTGAATTTTACAGAAAAGCCTTGAACCTCATATCGGCTCAAAAACCCAATTAAAGACACATATACGAATGTAATTGTCAGGATAAACAGTAAAATAACATTTTGAGGAAAATTCTCTAAACTGTTAATATTTACGGTCGTTCCGAGTATTATGTTTGTGACTCGGGCAGCCGCAATAGTAAATGGACCTGCCTGCGTATTCTTCAAATATTTGTCATATCCGAAAATAATAGCTAACAAGATCACCGAAATACTAAATGTTATAATACTGACTAGTAGAGATAAAATAAGTGAAATGATAGCTAATACAGTAACAAGGATAATGGCAATTTTTCTTGATATTTTACCAGAGGCAAGAGGTCTGTTTGGTCTTTCCTTCTTATCAATTTCATAATCAAAGAGATCGTTAAGCACAAGTCCAACACAATAAAGAAGTATTGAGATAGTTAGTAGCATAAGAATTTGAATAATCGAAGTTATTGTCATAGTGAACATCGAGACAAGGATAAAACCTAGGATGATGTTGGATGGAAGAGTGAATAGATTTGGGAGTCTTATTAGGAGTAAATAATTTTTGAAATTAGAACTATTCATATGTTTCATCTGCAGTAAATGAATTGAATTTCTGAATTGTAGGATATCGATAAATGCAATATTGAAAATATCATTTGATGACTAAAGATAGTCAAGTGATTTAATAAACTTCATTGCTTGCTTTGCAGCATAGGCAGGACAATCCTGATAGGGATACAGCTCCACCGTAACATATCCTTCATATCCCACATCTTTGAGTGACCTGAGAGCCGAACTTATATCTATTGCACCTTCACCCAAAATGAGATGATTGTGTTGTCTGTCTGCAGATATATCCTCTAAATGAACATGGTGAATATATTCAGATAATTTGTGAATTACCTGTGACGGATCTTCACCCACACAGAAAAAATGACCTATATCTAGATTTAATCCAATTGATTCAGTATCAAAATTTTTGATAAATCTAACAAATTGTTCAGAGTTTTCAATTAATAGACCTGGCTCAGGCTCTACTAGTACGGTAACGCTTTCTTCCTCAGCAGTTTTTAACACCTGATTAATTCCATCTTCAAAAACTTTCAATGATTCGACTCTGCTTAATTCATTGTTTGTGATTGGTCCTCCAGGTTCTGTGGATATGTTCTTGGAACCAAGTTTTCTTGCTAATTTTATACAATCTATCGTATGATTTATTCGTAACTTGCGCAAACTTGGATCGCCTTCAATCCATGATGGGTGATATGTATCACCTATTGCAAAAAGTGTAAAGGCATTCAGATTGGAAACACTAATTCTTAATTTGGATAGTAATTGTTTAATTTCACTAATTTCAGGACCACTTTGTGTTTTTGGATATGCATGAGGAACATCACAAAGAATTTCAATTCCTCTGTAACCTATTTCAGACAAGACATTTATTGTATCGGACAAAGAAAACTTCTTGAACGCATTTGTACTAAACGCAAAATCCATTTCTGTTAGTTATGGTCTCCATTGAAACTTGGATGATTGCTTGAAAAATTCAAAAGCATTGTAAAATGTTACTTTTTCGATATCGCCCATACTGAAGCCTCTCTTCTTCATTTCTTCCGCTACAAGTGGCACACTTAATGGATCAGAGATTCCCCAGTCAGCCGAGCTATTTATCATTATTCTATCTAATCCATATTTTTCAATTATATCAATGGCTCTTGAAGGTGAAAGCTTTGTTATGGGATAAACGGTCAGTCCTGCCCAACATCCAAGCTCTAGAGTTTTTTCTATTGTTTCTTCTGTGTTGTGATCAATCAAAATCTTATTTGTCATGTCCATTAAGTTCTTATTTTTGAGAACAGATTCTGTTCGCGCTATTCCTTCTTTTTTATTAACATGTGGGAGGTGTATCATCGTAAGCATCTTCTTGTTTACTGCTATGTCCAATTGCATTTGAAAAAGTTCATCTTCTAGGTCATTAATTAAATTGTAACCTATTTCACCTATGGCTACAACTCTTTCCCTGTCAATGTATTTTGACATAGCTTCAAGTGCATCCAATGCAAGAGGTCTAGCAGTTGATTCTTTTGGATTCACTGATAAACATACGTAATGATCGATACCAAATTCTTTTGATCTTTGAGTTTCAAAAGATATCATATGTTCCCAATAATCTTCAAAAGTACCTACAGAGGTCCTTGGGCTCCCCAACCAGAAAGATGGTTGAACAATTACCTCTATGCCTGCTTTTGACATTGATTCATAATCATCGGTTGTTCGAGAGTACGTGTGTATGTGTGGATCAAAAAAACGTCCCAAAATTATTCACCCTTATTGAAACACATCCTTTTTTATATTTGTCTTGTGCATTTGGACACTTGTTCTGTCACGGCCGTCCGATTTGAGGCATCGCATGTGTTGGGATTCTTGATAATTAGACTCTAGTGTCATTCTCTTTTAATTGAGTTCAAAATAAGAAAACAAAAATGACTGCTAGTCCCCCTGCTTAAAGTGCATGGATGGATAAATTCTTCTAGCTCCCATAGTTATTATGAATCTTGAAAATAAATCAGACACATTCTATAACACAATCTGATAAATTACATAGTGAATTAAGAATTCTAAATTGGATTCAATACCAAGTCTGTGGTAGTAAATAAAGAGCAAAATTTATTTTTATAAAATCTAAAATAGCGAGAAATACCGTCTCCACAAAGCAAATTGAAAATCAGATTTTGATAAATGTGATTTGTTGAAGCATACATAAATACGCACTTCGAAATTGTTGATGTCAAATGATCTGAAGCATTTATGGCAATATGGATCCAGTTGTTAGTAACATAATACTTGAACTAGATCATGATTATTGTTGGGATCTAATGACAAAAAGTACGAAGCCAAACATAACTCCGGCTACCGACACAGCTATTATTGCAAGTTTCTTTTTGACGTTAAATAATTCTCTCATGCCACGATTGCCGATATCTCTAACACTCATTTAAGTACTAGATGAAAAAAATGATTAATAAAACTTTAATGGTGTGAATTAAGTTTTGCTAATTAGTATTCATCTCATACTATTTCATTCGGGATCAGGGCAGTTCATGTTTTATTCTCTAGAAAGTCACGGAGTCCTGTACTATTTTTAGAATTTAATTGGATGGTATCACAGGGCCTGTCATCTATACATATTACTGTAATGCAATTTTCGCCCCTAGAGCACGTAAGAGTCATTTTTCCAGTATGCTGAGCATGGGCAAAGTCGGTCGTTTCAAGCAACAGGAAGAAAATTACGTTGAGCGTCAAGGCAAAGATGACCATCAGGGAACTGGAATTTGTTCGCATTCATTCTATTCTGTGCAACAATTGATTTATCCTATTGCGTTCAATGTTATAGTAAATGACTAACTTTGTTGCAAGAGGAGAGTTCTTAGGTAAATGGCGTCCATCATCCAAATAATCTGATTTGAACATAACTTCATAATTTAGATTAAATTACCAGCGTTCAGATTATTTATCTATCATTGAACATTGATGATAAAAACTATAATCTTTCTGTTGAATTAGATAAAATACATCTTCGGAACCCAACTATGCTTGCTTCAGGTATACTTGGTATTTCTCAGAATATCTTTGAAAGACTATACAATGAGAACATTGGAGCCGTTGTGACAAAATCTATCAGTGTAAATCCAATGAAGGGGTATCCAAACCCCACAGTAATTCCTCTAGGCGCTGGTAGTTATCTCAATGCCGTCGGACTGTCAAACCCCGGAGTAGATGCGTTTTCAAAAGAATTGTCCCATAATAAAATTATTCCAATTTTCATTAGTCTTGTCGGTTCCTCTGAAAAGGATTTTTCTAAGATGGTTAAGACATTTGATTCATTGAATATTCTTGGATATGAAATCAATCTTTCTTGTCCTCACGTGTCTAAAATGGGTATGGAAGTAGGTGATGATCCAGAAGCGGTTAATAAGATTGTAAAAACTGTTAGAAGGAATACCAATAAACCAATATCTGTTAAAGTAGGAGTGGGTTCTATTGATGTCGTCGAACTTGCGAGAGTTGCTGTAGATGCAGGCGCAGACATCATTACGGCTATTAACACATTAAGGGCAATGAGCATTGACATAGAAACAATGATGCCAATTCTGAGCAATCGTATCGGCGGTCTGTCTGGCAGTGCAATAAAGCCGATTGGAATAAGATGTGTTTACGAAATTTCAAAAAAGCTTGAGGTACCTGTTATTGGATGTGGTGGTGTGTCCTCTTGGAAAGATGTGGTAGAATATATGATTGCCGGGGCATCTGCAGTTCAAGTTGGAAGTGTTCTTGGATCTAAAGGACCTAGAATTTTTAATCAAATTACAAAAGCACTCAAAAATTATGTGGAAAAAAAGGAACTAAAAAATATTAGTGAGATAATTGGAATTGCACACAAGTATTGATAAGAGAAGAATAGTCCGGATCGAAGAAACCGTTTCCGAAACACCTACCGTTAAAACTCTAATTTTTAAAGATGATTTGAGCTATTCTGCTAAACCTGGTCAATTTTTGATGATATGGATTCCGCGAATTGAAGAAATTCCAATGAGTGTAATGATAAATTCCAAAGAGGGTTATGCTGCGGTGACAATCAGAAAATCTGGTATAGGTTCAACTGCTTTATTTGAGAGGAAGAAAGGGGATCTACTTGGTCTGCGCGGTCCATATGGAAATGAATTCATTCTGAAAAAAAATTACAAAAAGATATTGATAATCGGCGGTGGAACAGGATTGGTTCCATTATTGAGGTTGGCATCATACGCAAGTAAGAAGAAAATAAATATCACTTCCGTATTTGGGGCAAGAACCAAAAAGGAAGTATTCTTTGAGGATATAGCAAGAAAACTTATGGAACGAGGTGAGTCTTCTGTCAAAATCTGTACAGACGACGGGAGTTATGGACTAAAGGGAACAACCGTTAGCGTTATGAATATTATGGTGAAAAATAACACATATGATTGCGTCTACACATGCGGACCAGAACTGATGATGAAGGGAGTTGTAGATTTGGCTAATAAGAATTCAATACCCGTCCAGGCAAGTTTGGAAAGGTACATGAAATGTGGAATTGGTATTTGCGGAAGTTGTTGTCTTGACAGCTCATTAGTTTGTCAAGATGGTACTGTGTTTAATGGTAAACAGCTCTCAAAGATTCTTGACTTTGGTATCTCTTATAGAGATAAAGATGGACAAAGAATTTGTTATACTTGATGGATATCCCTGATTGTTCAAGAGATACTAGTTGACATTAACCCGCAAATTGAGAAATCGGTTTGTGTTTGTCAATATTAATCAATCTACCAAATAGCGATACTTATCTAGTTAGTTTTTATCTAAATCCGCAACTAGATTCATGTTCTAAAATGAAGAATCGCTCAGAGATTGAAATAATGGCCGCGATCCTAAATGCAGCTGTCTCAAATTGGGAGTACAAAACTACTATTATGATTAATGCAGGAGTGTCTCATTCTCAGTTAACACGTTATCTTATGACTGCAGTTGACAGGAAATTAATGGAATATTCAGAGATCACAGGATTGTACAGAACTGCAGAAGCAGGGTTTCTCTTCATAAAGAAACATGAAGAGATGTGCCGCATTTTTCCGGCGATATCCGATTTACCCGAAGTATCACACAGTAATAATTATGTTGTAAAAGAATCCCTTAGTGAATGAACAGTCTTAATCAGGGTTTGAGTTGATTTAATTGTTAGCATGATACTCAATCCTTATAGGTTATGTATAGCTCTACAATTAGGTTTAGTCAAAAAATTGTTATTGCACAGGTAGTCTTATTCATTACTATGGTATGGTAATAATAGTATTATCCATTATCATGTTAATAAATTAAGAAATAAAATCAGAGTATGTTATCATAACAATTATTATTATTATTATTTTAAGTTCCATCTATTCTTGAACCAATATAATCTGAAAAATCAGAATGTCTAAACAATGAATGAATCTCAATGTTGTTTTGGCCAAGCAAATTTTGTTCCACTTGTCTGTCAATAACACAAAATATGTTGACGTTGGAAAGACCTTGATTCCGAAGTGCAGATACTGCATCGAGAACACTTTTTCCTGTTGTAACAACATCATCGACTACAGCTACAGGATCCTTAGCTATACCTTCGATCATTTTTTCAAGCCCGTGTGTCTTTACAGCCTTTCTAACAAAGAATCCTGAAACGCTGTTTGGAAGACTTGAATAATAGCAAGAGCATACGATGGCAGTAGAAATAGCGATCGCACCTGATTCAAGACCTCCTACCGACATTGTTTTGGGTTCAACCTTTAATATCAGATCAAGCATCAATTCGCCGATAAGAGCCGCCCCTTCAGGTTCGTTAACAATGGACTTTATATCATAGTAGAATTTGCTTCTTCTGTTGCTAGATAAAGTTACATCTTTTATGACAATTCCTCTTTCCTTTATGACATCCTTGAGTCGCTCATGTTTATTCTCGATTGTCATATCCAAGCTTTGGTGGCCTCCACATCTTGTATACCTCAATTAATAAAAAGCTAACCACCGCTCCGAATTAATATCCAAGTTCAAGTCATTCCATAAAATTTGATAAGGCTAAATTCGGCTACATTCTCAGTCATGTTTTTTCATGTTCATCAAAATTATATATTCAAGGAACAAATAATTGAGCTAGTTAATGACTAAAAATATCCAGGCAGCGCTAAATGATTGGCATGCCAGTGTTGTCAGTAAGATGACAATAAATGATCCATCTAAATTAGCTGAATATGCTTTACACATTTCACGTATTGTTGCCTACGATAATTTGACAATAACAGAAGAATTGGGAAAAATCGAAGAAATCAGTAAGAAAGTTGCAAAGTCCCTAAAGAGTTCATCAGAATTTAGACCCACTCAATTCATTGAAAAAATAAACCATCAATTATACAAGATTGAAAATTTTAGGGGGAATAGAGATGACTATTACAATCCCTCTAATAGTTTGCTCAATACGGTAATAAAGAGAAAAACAGGTAATCCTATAACCCTGTCAATATTATATATCCAATTAGCCAAATCACTAAACTTTACACTTTATCCGGTAAATTTTCCTTCCCACTTTATGGTAAAACACGTTTTAGACGATGAAGAAAATGAGATTATTATAGATCCTTTTAACGAAGGCAGAATAATGGATGATTACTCTCTGAAGGAATTATTAGATCACTTTTACCCAAAAATGAATATCGCCCTAACCAGAAAACTAGTTGACAAAGCCTCAAATCCAGACGTTATCATAAGAATGCTCAACAATCTAAAAACGAGCTTTTTTGAGTGTCAAGATTTGGATAATGCGGAGCTTGTAAACGAAATGATACTGGATATCGATAGAAATAACCAGCATGGCCTGAGAGACAAAGGAATGGTATGTCTACATAAAAGGAGATATGATGAGGCACTCAAATTCTTTAATATGTATCTAGAAAAGTTTCCAGAATCAAATGATGTTGACACAATCTTGGAACTAATAAGAAAAATAAAGACAAGTGATTTGTGACATGTCTTTAGAATCAGAATTACTTGAAGCCATTCGGAAAATTGTGGTATGTAAAAATGATATTGATTTAAGTAAAAAAACTGATAATACAATCTTCATACTCTTTGTAGAGGAATCACAGGGCTCTGCAGGCGGCAGAATTGGAGGTGCGGGATTTAGAAGAATAAGTAGAATCAGCTGCTTTAACATTATAGGAGGTAATACACAGAAAATTTTTGAAACGCGTGATGAAACAGAAATATCACAATTCGAAATACCATTGAGTGCTGTAGCAATGGATATTACGTTGTCAGATGGTGTCCCAAAAGTAATTCAGGGTATTGCAGATGAGAATTTAGTAAACACCTATCTTAAATTGATTCGGTAGATGGTAAAATAGTAGAACTGGCTGAAGTCAAGATTTCCTTATAAGACTATCAGATTACTAGTTCGCCATCAATATTGAAACAACTAGAACACTCATGAGCTATTTTATCCATATGTCTAAATCTGGTGATAGGTTACAAGATGTTCAATCATGATATAAATTGGGACTTCAATTAATAAAAAGAGTATTGATAACTCATAACAAGTCGATAGCAGTATTTGATTCTGGATTGGGTTCACTATCTGTCATCAGAGGCATAAGAAGTCAGATTTCAAAGGAGAACATTATTTATTTTGCAGATAAAAAAAATTTCCCATATGGCGAGAAATCCAAAGATGAGCTAGAACAAGTAATGGCAGAAACTGTCAGCGCTTTATCGAGTTTTGATCCAAAATTAATCGTTGTTGCATCTATCACTCCTTCGATACAAATGTTGAGTAAGATAAAATCTATGAGTTCGATTCCCATTTTGGGAGTTTCGGTTCCATTAAGAGAAGCTTCGAGATTGACTAAAAGAAAGCATATCGGAATTCTTGGGACAAAGGGAACAATAAGAAGTAGAGAGCTTGATGAACAAATAAAATTGGATGTTCCACAAAACATACTTGTTACAAAGTTTGATGCTTCAGAAATAATCGAGATTGTAGAGAAAGGACTTTTTCTTAGGGATGATAATTATACATTTAAAACGATTTCTAGGTGTACGGAAGGTTTGGAGGATACAAATTTGGATGTGTTAGTTCTATCCAGTACTCACTTGTCATTTATCAGATCGCACCTTGAATCTATGTATCCTTCATTAAGGATCATCGACCCTGCTTTAAGCGCAGTAAAGGAAGTCAGACATTTTTTGAAATCTAAAAACATTCTAAGAAAAAACGGGCTTGGCAGAATGAGAATTATTGTAAATGGGAACAAGGACGAGTTTCAGGAAACATTGAAGGAAATGGGATTGTCAGGATCGGTTGAAGGATTCGAAAAAGAAGAATTCAATTAAATCCCTTCCATCTATTACGTAACCAACGATTATGTTAAATATTCATAAATCCCCTCATTAGAGGATGAAAGATCGACCCAACTGGGATACCTATTTCATGTTACAAGCTGAAATAGCGAAATTGCGATCAAATTGTTTAAGCCGTCAAGTTGGTTGTGTAATTGTTAAGGAAAATAGGCAAATAGCTACTGGTTATAATGGTACTCCATCAGGAATTAAGAATTGTTTTGATGGTGGTTGTCCAAGATGTTTGGATAAACAAAATAACAAGATAAAGTCCGGTGAAAATCTTGAGAGATGTTTTTGCACGCACGCAGAGGCAAACGCAATAATGCAATGTGCACTTTTCAGAACAGGAAGCACCAAGGGTTCTACTCTATACTCTACATTTGCACCATGCCTTGAGTGTAGCAAGATGGCGATCAGCGTTGGTATAAGTAGGATTGTTATTCTGGATTCTTATCCCGAAGACGGAATTGCAATATTAAAACAAGCTAGCGTTGAGATTTCAAAATTGGAAAAGAAGAACGTCCTATCTTGGATTTCGAATTTAAACAATATTAAAGTATGATTTGTTCTGCATTTAGTTTAGCTAATCATATCATTCTATTAAAATGTCAAAACATGTAAGATTGTATTATTTAATTTGACACTTTAATAGGGCTCTGAGACTTGTGTGGGACAACTGATTTATAAAATCAATGCGTAGGTATTAAGATATGAAATATATGAATTTCGTAAGTTCAAATTTAACACTTTGGTCTGCACTCATTCTAGGTCTGATGATTACATTCAGTTCTACATTTCTCCAAATTTCCTTTGCTCCTTCAGAAAACATGATGACAGTTGATCCTACTCTCAGACCAGAAAATGTTACTGCTTCTATTGGTGATCTTATCATTGTTGTATTTAGTTCGGGATCAGGTATGAGAATCCCTGAACCTGATAAGGCTGCAATGGAAGTTTCCTGGGTAGGTGGCGGTAATTACAGGGGAACTACCAATATTTCAGATTTCGGTACTGTCATGGTTGAATCAGGAACTGATGGTATATCCAGAAGCCATGGTCAAGGAATGATAATGGATTTACAAGGAGAAGTTGCTACCTATAGAATCCAGGGATTAGGCAATATGGGCCCAGATGGATATTTTCGCAATCATGGCATCGTATTATTTAATGCAACACCTGGAGGAACATTTGACCAGCTATCTTCAACTGTCGGTGTATTTGCGAATGAGGTAAATCAAAAGGGTAATGCCGTAACCAAGATATGGGAACTAAAGTGAGATAAAATGTCTTCTTTGTTCAAGGCCGCTTAGTGAGCTTTATCATATATAGGTCGCGGTCAGTTTAACGATTAACTGAATAAATTCAAGGTGCTGTTAATGTTAGTCGGTTAATAGAGAGACTAAAAATTTGAGGAAATTAGCAGAAGAACATGTATAACATCAGCGAAAAAATTAGTGAGTGATTATCGGACGAAACTTTACAGCGACATAATAATAATAAATCCGACAAAGACGTCACGGAACCCAACATAGAAAGATATATTAGATTCGGATCATTCGTTAAGATTATGCCTAATTCAAAACGAGAATTGTATGTTTGTTTTTCGAAAGAAGAAATTAGTCTACTAGAGGACTATGCAAAAAGCAAAGGAGCGTTGAATATTAGTCAGGCTCTAGAATCACTGGTAAAAGAAAAGAAATAATAAAAATTAACTTTTTAACATCTTGCCATAATAATTTTTAAAAATTATTATGGTTTATCCTTTGCTTTTGTTCCAATGTCGATGATTTCATCTATATCTGAGATGAAAATTTTTCCTTCGCCTGCAAGTCCTGTGCTAGTGCTTGCAAGGATTTTGTTCACGACCTGTTCGACAAGCGAATCATCAACTACGGTAAAGATAGTCAAGTTGGGGTTAAATTCAGGCGTATAAAGGGAGGTACCTCTACCGGAATGCACAGCAGCTGGAGGATTCATGCCTCTTCCCTTTGAATCAAAATAGGTAAAACCACCGATGTTCAATTCTTTCAATGCGGAGAAAGCATCTGACATTTTTGATTGAGGAATAATTGCCTCTATTCTTTTCATTGTTACTAGTGTATTATGCTGCTTTTATTAAAATTTTCTTATCTAAAAAACAAATTTAGCCAATTTTAGGCAAATAGTCATTTAAATTCACAAAACAACACGCGGAAGCTCTTAGAAAAGTCAGCATGTCATGAGTGAATTACTGTGTTTTTTCTATTTGTAAACACTCCAACAATTATCACCGCTATTCCGAGAGCAATAATCATAATATCGGCAGGGATTAGAATAGCTGCCACCTCATTAACCATGCCATAAACAAATAACATGATACCAAACACCGTTATTGATATGCCAGATATTATTTCTCCATTCAAACCAGTTCCACCCATGCCATGATCACGGAATTGTAATTATAAAAATCATTCCTTGAATAGATTAAACTATTCTGACCTCATTCTTTCTGATTTTTTCTTCCATGCAAATAGCATAAAGATAAAAGGAATTGTCATCACTGTCGTTGCAATTAGGACTGGCTGGATAATTCCCATGTCAACTGGCGTACCTATCAACATAAAGTATGGAAATGGATAGAGTCCTGATACAAAGAACCACATAGCAACTATCAATGCTATGTACGGCAAGTTCCTCTTGAAAAATGAGACATTTTCTATTTTTCGAGAACCACATCTTTTACAAATTGTCCCCTGTTTATTTACACACGATGTACATACAATTTTTGAACATATCACACAGGATTTACTACCAAATCTAGATCCACATATATCACAACTTGTCAACTGGAAAAATATATGGTGACAATATGTAAAAATGTTTTATCCCGTATTGGTCCTTGATTATCTAAACTACTCTAAATCCCAAATGAATAGAAAATTCATTCTAATCTTTACGCTTAATATCTACCCGCTTGATACGGTTTGGTTCAAGTCCCTTAAAGAAGGTGGAGTTTGCAAGATACTCTGATTTGTAATGACTTCCTGAGCAGGTAAACCATATTCCTTCCTCAATTCTGCCTGTTGTACGTTAATTCTTTCAGCAGAGAAAGACGGTCCGATGTGCCCAAACATTACATATGCAATGATGATGACTGCTAGAGACAAACCCATCGCAAGTATACTCCACGCTACACCTTTCATGTGGAAGTAACCTCCTCCAGATTGAACCTTGTCGTCGTGGGAAGACATGTTCAATTTAGCTGTTGTATGTGCTTAAAAGTATTTGGATTGTCACTAATAGCACTTGCCACTCCTGGTGAGCGGATAATTAATAAAAACTTGGTTTCATGTACATGTTCTCTATGATTGAAGAAAAATTAAGCTCCATCGGAATCAAGCTATCTAGTCCTCCAAAACCCATAGGCTCTTATGTTCCAGTAGTACAAAGCGGAAATTTAATTTTTATTTCAGGCCAAATTCCACTGGTAAAGGGAACTTTGCCAGAAAATTACAAGGGAAAGGTCCCAAGTAAGGTTTCTATAATTGATGCAGTACAGGCTTCAAGACAATGTACTATTAACGGACTAGAACAAATCAATAAATTCTTAGGTAATCTGGAAAGGGTTTCCAAAATTATTAAAATAACAGGTTTTGTAAATTGTGATCCTTCTTTTAAGGATCATCCCAAAGTTATCAATGGCACATCCGATCTTTTACTAGAAATATTTGGTGAGAAGGGTAAACATACCAGAGTTGCTATCGGGACAAATAGTCTTCCTCTTGACAGCGTCGTAGAAGTTGATATGCTATGTGAAGTCAAGTAATGCTCTATCTAATCCAGAAGCCCTAACTGGATTTGTTGTTTTGACAACTTCTGAAATATAGCATGATTATATCTAATATGATGCAAGAACAAAACTCATATTTACCATATGTTAAATTTTATTTGTATTGGATATACTTGAAGGCAATAACCTTGCATCGAACCTATTTCAAAGGTATTCCGCAAATGCGCGAAATTGGAAATTTGTAGTTTCTGTTTCACAAATGAATGGAAATTTTTATGATGCTATAGTTAGCAATCCCAATGAAGTTTGGCAACTCAAGATTGATTCTATTTACAAGCCAAACCCACTAATAGTTGGAGTCAAAGTTGATGTTGACCCGGTAAAGTTTAACGATAACTCTCATATGCCTTTTGGATATAGAAAATTAGACCCAGAAAAAATTGGCAAGTTCTTATCTAACATGGATGAAAATGAAAATACTAATGGTATCAGTTCGTATATTTCTTCTCTTATTTCTTCCTCAGAACCTGAAGTTCCTACTCCAAATAACAGTTATGCATACGGGCCATTTCTGTTCACACAAAAAAATCCAATTAAAGTAGATGAATATCAGAAAAAAATATCCGACAAATTGGCAAGTAGACTCAAGGACAAACTACGACTATTATACTCCGGTTATGGTTAGACAAAAAGTTAACATCTTTAGATAAGATAAGGCTCTACTATGTTAAGGGAAGGCCTAGAGAAGTTAATTTCTAATAAGTGTGGATGATACTAAGAGAAAGAACTATTAATAATGGGGTCGGCCGGATTCGAACCGGCGGCCTCCAGCGCCCAAGGCTGGCATCATACCAAGCTAGACGACGGCCCCATCTTCATGGTTTAGCAAATGCGATACTCCAAGTATAATTTTAACTTTGAGATGTTAAATCCCTTAGAAACCACTGATTTCAGTTCTCTTGTCTATCTCACTTTTCGTGTTTTGTATTGTACTAAATACATACATCAATCAGAATCGATGTCATTATCAATATATCTAAATATGTTTAACTTTGAATTTTAAGAGTTGGATAACTTTGAGAACTATATCAAGGCTGGAAAGATAGCTTCCGAAGTTAGAGAATATGCAAGAACACAAGATCACACTGGAAGGACCCTCAGCGAAATTTGTAATGACGTCGAAAATGAGATAATAAAAAGAGG
>DATFBL010000158.1:0-5109 GCA_035253865.1 Nitrososphaeraceae archaeon
ATTGGGATGCCTCTAAAAATATCTCACGCCCAATGACACTTAAATTACTTAAATTTTTCCTCAGGTCATATTTTAAACTAATACCGGGCATATCTCACTGTAAATGAATCATCGTATGATTACTATTTATATTATTTCGGACTGCATGTTAAGAAATATCTTTGCCCTACATTATTATGGTAAGAGCCTCTCGAATTAAGATTATCCACTAATAACTTGTAATTTGTGATAAGCTGCACTATCAGAACTGCGTCAAGATTCCTACCTAATTTTAACTTTTTTAGTAGTTCATTTTTCATACTAACATGTTAATTCAAGGTGCCGAAAATCTCACATCCCGATTGAGAAAATAAATAAATTGGTTTGTCCTCCTGCCATTATGATGTATCATCTACTCGATGCCCCAATGTCATCGAAGATTGCCTTACTTACGATTACCATCATGTTTTCCATTATGATTGTATCAAAAAGTTGTTTTGACGCAGCTAACGCGTCAGAGTTAATTGGAGATAAACTCCCCACAATTTCGGATCCCTCATTGAGGATAGAATTAATATTCCAAAAAGAAATCCGACGAGAGGGAGGAACTCTATCACCAGTAAGCAGCTTGGTATTTCTTGGAGTAAATGATATTCTGTTATTGAATAAGAATGAAGGGACTGTGAATAGAATCGTAAATGGTTCAATGCTTGATGAGCCCCTGCTCGATGTAAACGTTGCAAATAAGCGAGAGAGAGGCATGCTGGGAATAGGTGCTAGTAGCTGGAACAGCACGAACAAGTACAATGAAAATGTCGCATACGTCTTTCTCTATTACACAGAATCAGAAAAAGTAGACGGTAGTGATACTTGTCGAGAAACATACTACTGCCTTGCAGACAGCGAAACAATTGGCAATCATCTATATAGGTACGAGTTGAGGGATAATAAACTGGTTAACCCAAAGCTTTTGCTCAACCTTCCAGCATGGCCTGCGCCAGCGCATAACGGTGGTATAGTAAAAATCGGACCCGATAATAACTTGTACGTTACTGTTGGGGATTTTGTTGGTTCGGTAAATGAGACCACCCGAACTAAAGCTCAAAATTATGAGAACGGAACGGAGCCCGATGGACGGGCAGGGATACTAAGGCTTACCCAGGACGGTAAACCTGTGGCAGAACCAATATTGGGTAAAGAATTTCCATTAAATCTCTATTATGCATATGGCATAAGAAACAGTTTCGGAATCGACTTTGATCCTCTCACTAACAAGCTATGGGACACGGAAAATGGTCCAGACTACGGTGATGAGGTTAATCTGGTGGAACCTGGGTTCAACAGTGGATGGAGCAAGGTTCAGGGCATATGGAAACCAACATACGATGCGCAAAGAGGAGGGGATTTAATTGCAGGAGAAAAATTTCTAAATCCTGATATGAAAGATTTGGTTAAGTTTAACGGAAATGGAAAATATAGCGAACCGGAGTTCACTTGGAATCATACAGCCGGTCCAACCCAAATTACATTTCTTAATTCTGACAAATTCCCAGAAAAGTACAAAGACGACTTATTCGTTGGAGATACCAATAACGGTTACCTATATAGCTTTGATTTAAATGAAAATAGAACATCGCTTATTCTAAAAGGTGCCCTTGAAGATAAGGTAGCAGATAGCCCTAAAGAACTGGATGATGTTGTTCTTGGACAAGGATTTGGTCACATCACCGACATCGAAGTCGGCCCTGATGGTTACCTGTACGTGCTTTCACACAATAGCAACACAATAATGATATTCAAAATTACTTCTAATTGACATCTGATACTGCAAGTCGAGTACGAGTTGTAGGATACAGCATCTAAATTAGAAAAGTCTAATTTAATAATGATTCATTATCGAATTTTACAGGTCAATATACGTTACTGTTTATATCTTCTTTTGTATTGCCCTGATGTGAGATGTCTCCATGATAGCTATTTATAGACTCCATAAAATATGAGATGCAAGTGGACCAGTTAGACGGACATGCTATTGGAAGGGGAGCAGGATATATTTTTGTTGAAACTATTATTGGTTTCCTCTCTGGATACCTGTTGTGGCTTGTTCTAACTAGAATAACAACTCCGGAGATAATCGGAATCTCGTCTACTGTTGTATCTCTTTGCGGTATCTTCATAGTTATAGCTGAAATAGGAGTTGACAAGGGTTCTTCCAGAATACTAGCGAGGTATTTTCATGATAATAATCTGAAAAAAGCGAGGATGTATGTTAAAGTTTCCTTAATTCTTGTTTGCATTGGAACACTGTCATCGGTGAGTTTTCTCCTTATCTTCAAGGACTGGATTAGTCCTAGCCTGGGTATACCTATGATATATTTCGCAATGCTCATAATTGGTTCTTCTACTGTCGGCATATTACTGCATGTTATTGTCATCGCTTCGTTAAAAACCAAGGTAATTCCAAAAGTAATGGTTGTTGCCTCATCCTCACGGACGATTATTGTAATCGTTCTAGTTTTAGCACAAGCTGGTGCAGTAGGAATAGTATTGGGCTATTCTTTTTACCAAATACTTGCATCTATACTGCTGGCATTTGCAGTTCTTAATTTACTGAGAAATAAAGAAAATAAAAAAAATACTGAGAAAACTACCAACGCCTTCAAAACTGTGCTTATTGCAAGTGTTCCTTCCTGGATACCAAAACTAATTAGCGTAATAGGTGGAGCTAATTTAGGGACAGTTATAGTATTTGGTTCTAACGGTGCAAGTGAAGCCGCCGCCTTTTTTCTTGCTAACACTATACTGAGCGGAATAATCACTGTCGTTACCCCTCTGTACACAATTTCATTTCCAGCGTTATCAGCCATGGACGACTATCGGAAAAGGTTTACGTGGAGGGTAATAAAGGTAAGTATGGTAATTTTGTCACCTCTCTCATTAGCAGTAATATTCTATTCTCCTGAGGTGATAAATTTACTTGGCCAGGATTATAGCAATGCGTCAATTTTCCTGAGAATATTATTATTAACGGCTCTAGTTAGCCCATTATCAACTATGATAAATCAATTGATCTATGCCTACGGCAATTACAGACTGGTTCTGTATCTGGGACTAGCCTCAAATATTCCAAGAATATTACTCTATTTTCTTCTCGTACCCTCTTTTGGAGGAACAGGAGCAGCGGTAAGCTTTTTGATAGGTACCATGATATCATTTGCACTAACAATTAGAGTAGCTGGCGATATTCAAATGAATATTCATTGGAAAGTATTCGTGTTAATAACGGTTCTACCGCTTTTACCGGCTTTCCTGTTTAACTATTTTCAAATTAATTTTATAGTGGGAATTCTTGCTACCATAGTCGTTTCCATGCTTGCTTTTCTCAAGTTCAACGTACTGACCAAATTGGATGTTGAGGATAGCGTAAATGTTCTCCCTAAAGGGATTGCGCGACCTATAATCCTTTCTTTGAATAAAGTTGGTAGAATCCTAAATAAGGACTATTAGCAAATAAGTACACAATGCAGTGTATAAATTTGCATTCCTCAAAAACAGGAAATTGCTTAATATGACATCGGACGTTTGGAATTGAAATTTCGAGGAAATTACCTGCATGATTAGAAAGTTTTAAAATCTTTTCCTGTTCTTAGAAGCACAAACACTCAAATCACGAATCAAAATCATTTGATCATTTATGAAATAATAGCCTTTTAGGGCTTTAAGGTCAATGAATCTTATATAAAGGCGCATTTTGTATATTACCGGCGAGGGATTGATGAAAGTATCAACAATATTCATTCTAACAATAGCCTCAGCATCAATAATAATGATGTATCTTACTATTATCACATCCTTATCAAATCATGTAGCAGAAGCAACTATCACAGAATTAAGCAGTTACAGAGGTTTTAATCCCGATGATTTTAATCACAAGATTCTGAGAAACTTCTTTGACGATGAATACGATCGTGACGATCATAATAAAGGAAGAGTATTCTACTCGCATTCAATCATGACGTACGGGACGAAAACAGAGCGCGCCGAAAAAGAGCTGATACGAAATAGGTTCAATGACTTCGGTATCCTCAGCCCCAGATTTTATGAAGAGGGCAATCATGAAAAGAGGATAGACAAGATGAATGAATTTTACAAAGACAATTCTCAAAATAGGTTAAAACATGAAATGGAGTTCTACAAAATCATAGTAAGCGGTTGCCAGATGCTTGTTTATAGTAAATGGAATAA
The DNA here is from genome assembly GCA_035253865.1 of Nitrososphaeraceae archaeon. Taxonomy (GTDB): domain Archaea; phylum Thermoproteota; class Nitrososphaeria; order Nitrososphaerales; family Nitrososphaeraceae; genus TA-21. The sequence continues at coordinate 4,225 of DATFBL010000158.1, forward strand.
CGAGATAACCAGTGGCGTGGCAATTGAAGTGAATCATGCCATAGATATAGGCATCCCTGTTTTTGAACTAGTTGGCAACAAATTCGTACCACAGAAAGAACATGTTGAGGGTCTCAGTTACAAAGAAACCGCCCTAAAGTATGAGCAGTACTCCTCTTCTGAATGAAATTTATTTTCCTAAAATTCATTTTGCTTGGACAAAAGTTATTTTACCACATGACTATGGAATTAAGAATCTATAACCAGCGGTAATAAATTATTTACCACGCTACGTTCACATGCACTTTCGCATTATAACTGGGTATTCTCGTGTGAGGAATATATAATACAGTTTGAATAAAAATGCAGAATTGATATCAAGGGTGATCTTAATAGATGGACATATCTGTTTCGAATTTTCAAACCTAGAATAACATCTATTTTATCTGCTTATGCTCAAACTAGTAATGTTAATTTTTTATGCAGCGTTCTTCTCTATGATATCAATTATCCCATCATTCCAGAATCCTCAATTTGTAAAAAACGGGAGATTCGCATCACAGATATATGCACAAATTGTCATCTATTCCTATTAAAAAACATCTAGCAGCGTCTGCACTTGTTGATATCAGGACAGTACACCTAAGGCTTTCTTAGCTAAATTATTTATTGACGATGACATTCTACATCCTTTCAAATCTGTAATCTTCTGGTGAACTAGAATATTGTACTTTTGATGTATTTAAAATGATTCTTGAAAATTCCAGAATCAGGAAATATAGTAGTATTCGGTTCTGGTACCACAACATGGGACGATAGTCAACCATTTATTTCTCCAGTTTCAATCAATAATTCGGACTTATACAATTGTGCATATAACAAGGTAATCAGTTTTTTGCATCGCCG
>DATFBL010000159.1:0-25298 GCA_035253865.1 Nitrososphaeraceae archaeon
GCTGCAAATTCTCAGCCATACTGCCACATACACAAGCCGGGCATCGGAGTTGGAGGTGCTTGTATACCAGTGTACCCACAATTTGTACTTGATGTAGCTCAAAAAATTAATATCCTATGTGAAGTAACGAACATTAGTAGATCAATCAATGACGGTATGCCTGCATATTGCGTGAGACAAGCTATTAAATTATTAAAATTTTCAGAACTTCCCAAGGCAACAATAACAATACTGGGACTTGCCTTTAGGGGAGATGTTTCAGATACTAGATTATCACCCACTTACTCGATAATAAAAGAACTTGAAAGGTTTGGGGTGAAGAATATTATTGTTCATGATCCCCTTGTTAGTGACGATCCAAGTTTATCAAATTTCCAAAATGTAATCTTAACCTCTGACCTAAAAAGAGCAATAAGAAATACCGATCTCGTCATTTTGTCAACAGATCATCAGGAGTACAAGAAACTAGGAAGGATATTTTTTGGTAACATTCCCATTTATGATGGTCGAGGACTATTAGAGACAAATTTGGGAGGTAAACACAAAATGCTTACGATTGGTCAAGGGAACAATAAAATTAAATAAATTTTCTAATCTGTATGAAATATTTTTAATCATCAATTCAATCTATTTTCTCTGAAATTCAATACATTTTTTTATCCACATTTTTGGGAATCGATTGTCGTAGAAATGCAGATGCATATAGGAAGCGATGGTATTATAAGTCAGGATCCCATCATGTTTACCACCATCTATACCAATCCCACGTTTCATAGAATATATGAACTTGGTGTCTGATGGCAAATCTACTATTTTAGAGTAATGGAATTCATGACCTCGCATATTTTCTATATTACCAAAAGTAGTTGAATTCATATCTGCATTTGTATAGTTTAGAGTAAGTCGTCCTGTCATTTCCGTTCTTGCGTCCACTATTCCGACCATTCGAAAGATTTTCTTTGAATTTTTATATCGCGTAATCGATTTGGTGAGATACATAAGCCCTCCACACTCGCCGTAGATGGGCATTCCTTGTTCACCAGCTTTTTTTATTGATTTTAGCATTGATTGATTTGAATTTAGTTTATCTGCCATTACTTCAGGAAATCCGCCACCCAAAACTATCCCAGAAATACCATCAGGGATACTGGTATCACTGATAGGACTGAAAAATCTGATCTCTGCTCCAAGTTTCCTCAAGACGCTCAAATTCTCATTGTAGTAAAAATTAAAAGAGTTATCAAGTGCTACTGCAATTTTAACAAGTTTTGGAACTTTACGCCCATTACTAATTTGTTTGGTCAGCTTTGATTTTGATTTTCTTGGCTTAATTAACGAAAGAATTTTGTCGTAGTAAATTTCCTCCGATGTTTTATTTGCCAATCGCATTATTTTATTTCTTTTTGATGGTTCTAATTCATCAGACGGAATTAAGCCCAGATGACGTTCATCCATTTTTAAGTAGTTGTCTCTTTTCACTATCCCTAATATAGGAACGTTCAACGAATTGCTACATGCTTCAATCAGGTATTTTTCATGTTTGGGTCCTGAAACATTATTTAGGATTACACCAATTATTCTTAATTTTTTATCAAAATTCAAGTAGCCAAAAATCATTGCAGCAATGGAACGTGCTGCCTTTGCTGCGTCCACTACTAATATAATTGGGGCGTCCAAAATCTTTGCAACATATGCTGTGCTGGCAAAATCATTTCTTCCAGACATTCCATCAAACAATCCCATGACCCCTTCAACTATACCGATATCAACATCTTTGGTAGCGTTCTCGACGGTTGAGATAATACCATCTCTGCCCATAAACCAAGCATCCAATGTATGTGATTCTTTTCGTGTAATTATCTTGTGATAGCTAGGGTCAATGAAATCCGGTCCGATCTTAAATGGTTGAACCACTACACCTTTCTTATTCTTAAACGCATGCATAATGCCCAGAGATATAGTCGTCTTGCCAACTCCACTAGTTGTTCCTGCAATAACTAGTAGTGGCCGAGAAGTTACCAAATAATTTACCTAATTAATATAAGGCAACCAATATTTATCATATTAGTTTTAATATCTTTAGCAACGCCGCTTCAAACTTGGCTGAAACATTACTGACAGTAACAATATATATTAAATAAGCGAAAAAATTTATTCCTATCCCAAATGTCTAATCAGTTTTCACTTGCCCCTGATACATTTCCACCCAGAGGTGACCAACCAACCGCAATAGAGGGCCTGGTGGAAGGTCTAAGACATGGTAAAAAGACTCAGACATTATTGGGAGTGACTGGCAGTGGAAAGACATTCACAGTTGCAAATGTAATTGCACGGACTAACAAGAATACTCTGGTTATTTCACATAATAAAACACTTGCTGCACAATTGTATTCAGAATTTAGGCAATTCTTTCCCAATAACAATGTAGGTTATTTTGTTAGTTTTTATGATTACTATCAGCCTGAAAGTTATTTGCCCCAGACTGACACTTATATAGAAAAGGATACTGAGGTCAATGAAAAAATTGAGAAAATGCGCCTTGAAGCAACTGCTATGCTCATGTCTGGAGAACCAACAATCATAGTATCAACTGTCTCGTGCATTTACTCACTAGGTTCTCCACAAGAATGGGATCAAAGTTCTATTACTCTCACAGAGAATATGGAAATTGGGAGAAAAGAACTAATTCACAAGCTAATCGAAGCTCGCTATGAACGAAACGATATAACCTTGTCGTCTGGCAGTTTCAGAGTTAAAGGAGATACTATTGATATTATACCCGGGTATTCTGACGAGGTTATCAGAGTATCCCTCTTTGGAGACCAAATAGAACAGATTAGTATTCATAATAGTGTTACCATGTCTAAGAAGCGTACAGCAGGTACAGTTAAAATATTTCCTGCAAAACATTACATAATAGACGATGAAGCAAAGAATGATGCTATAACATCTATACAACGTGAACTTGAAAGCTGGCTTCCAAATTTGCCTGGTGAACTGGAAAGGCAAAGACTCAATTCAAGAACAAATTACGACTTGGAAATGATACAAGAGTTAGGCTATTGTTCAGGAATTGAAAATTACTCTAGGCATTTTGACGGTAGAAAGTCAGGACAACCTCCATTCTGTCTACTTGATTTTTTCGGTAATGATTTTCTATTGGTAATAGACGAATCCCATGTTACCCTGCCTCAGCTCAGAGGCATGTATCAAGGCGATTATACTAGGAAAAAAAGTCTCGTAGACTATGGATTCAGATTGCCTAGCGCATTTGATAATCGACCACTCAAATTTCCTGAATTTGAGAAATATCTAAAGGCCGTGGTGTTTGTATCTGCAACTCCAGCAGATTATGAAAAGAAAAACAGTTCTGCTATAGTAGAACAACTTGTAAGACCAACAGGACTCATAGACCCAAAAGTAGAGGTTAGACCAACACAGAACCAAATCAATGACTTGATAGACGAGATAAGATCTCATGCTAAGAAAAATCATAGGATTCTGGTGACTACGCTTACCAAGAGGATGGCCGAAGACCTTGCAGAATATTTGGCCAAAAAAGAAGTAAGGGTAAGATACATGCATTCAGAAATTGAGGGGCTTGAGCGAACAGAGCTTATTAGACAACTTAGAATAGGGGAATTTGATGTCCTAGTTGGCATCAATCTTTTGAGAGAAGGTCTTGATATACCAGAGGTCGGGCTTGTAGCAATACTTGATGCAGATAAAGAAGGTTTCTTGCGTAATACAACAAGTCTTGTACAGACCTTCGGAAGAGCATCAAGAAATATCGATGGGACTGTAATAATGTATGCAGATAATATTACTCAATCGATGAAAGAAGCAATTTCTGAAACGGAAAGAAGAAGAAAAAAGCAGATGTTGTATAATCAAAAACATGGTATTACACCAAAGACTATAGTAAAAGCGGTTGCAAAGAGGGAAGATGAAGCAGGAATAAATGTTGAAATCAAATCCATGTCTACAAGGGATTTATCAAAACTTGCGGTCGAAATTGAGACAAATATGAAGAGATATGCCGAAGATTTGGACTTTGAAAAGGCGATACAATTAAGAGACCAATTGACGAAAATAAAAAAGGTGCTAGACAGTCAGATTGTTGAGGCATCATCTAGCTAAAACCGTAGGTGAAAAAATTGAATAACTCAAATAACAATTACATTAGTGACAGAATAATAATTAAGGGTGCTAGACAACATAATCTAAAAAATATCAATGTTGAAATTCCCAAAAACAAGCTAGTTGTTCTAACAGGACTTTCTGGATCGGGTAAGTCAACTTTGGCGTTTGATACAATTTATGCGGAGGGTCAGAGGAGATATGTAGAATCTCTTTCAGCTTATGCAAGACAATTTTTAGAAATGATGGATAAGCCTGATGTTGACTCTATAGAAGGTTTATCACCGGCCATATCAATACAGCAAAAAACCACAAGCAAGAATCCTCGCTCTACAGTAGGTACGGTGACAGAGATTTACGATTATTTGCGATTGCTTTATGCCAGAATAGGAATACCTCACTGTCCTCAGTGTGGTAGAAAGATTACTGCGCAGTCAGCAGATTTTATTACAGATACCATTATTAAGACTTCAAATGGAAAGAGTGTACTTTTATTGGCCCCTATAATAGAAGCGAAAAAGGGGACATATGAAAAATTATTTCAAGAATTAAAACAGAATGGATATACAAGGATACGATTAGATGGGGAGATTATCAACCTAAGTGGTGACCATGACGAAGATGAAGAAAATGCTCAAGGTGGTATTAAGAAAGATATCAAAAATCGCATACTTGACAAATTTAAAAAACACACGATTGAAGTGGTTGTAGACAGAATAAGACCTTCACTTGAGGATAGGTCCAGGCTATTTGATTCAGTACAAACCGCTCTTAAGACAGGAAATGGATTGGTCAAGATTTCAATACCAGATGATAAAAGCGAAACGGTGTATTCCCAAAGAAAAGCGTGCACCAGGTGCGGAATAAGTATCCAGGATCTTGAACCGCGTTCATTCTCGTTTAATTCACCATTTGGAGCATGTGAGCAATGTAACGGACTTGGTATCAAAGTTGAGTTTGACCCAGATTTAGTTGTTCCAGATAAGAAGAAAAGCATTTTAGATGGCGCAATAAAACCTTGGGCAGGCCACTTTGCAACATTTAGATCTTCAATGTTGCGCGACGTAGGTAAGAAATTTGGGTTTAACTTATCCCAACCAATATCGTCTATGACAAAAAAGCAACTAGGTGTTATCCTTTACGGAACTGACGAGAATATACATTACAAATATGAATCTAGAACATCTGAATCTACTTGGGAGTATCGTAGCTCCTTTGAAGGAGTCATACCAAATTTAGACAGAGTGTATGCACAAACAGAATCTGAAGCAAAACGGAGAGATCTGGAGCAGTTCATAAGAGAGCTCCCTTGCGAATTATGCAAAGGTATGCGATTACGTCCTGATTCATTGGCAGTGAAAATTGCAGAAAAATCTATTATGAATGTATGTGACTTGTCAATTGACAAGAGTTATGATTTTTTCATGAGTCTTTCTCTTTCTGAGACTGATAGATATATTGCAAAAAATATACTCAAGGAAGTTATCTCTAGACTGGAATTTCTAAAAAACGTTGGACTTAACTACCTTACTTTGAACAGGATGACCTCTACATTGTCTGGAGGAGAATCTCAAAGGATACGCCTTGCCACACAGATTGGTTCTAATCTCACAGGCGTTTTGTATGTTCTTGATGAGCCAACAATTGGGCTTCATCAGCGAGATAATAACAGGTTGATTGAAACACTAAGAAAATTAAGAGACCTTGGTAACACGCTTATAATCGTAGAACACGATGAGGAAGTTATTAGAAGTTCAGACTGGATTATCGATATCGGAGAAGGTGCCGGGATTCATGGTGGAAAGATAGTTGCAGACGGTCATCTCAAAGATATCATAGATAACAAGAATTCTATAACTGGAAGATTCCTTAAAGGTGACGACAAGGTATACCACAAGAATGTAAAAAGGGATCTCAAGAGCTGGCTTACTCTTCATAATGCTAGAGAGAACAATCTCAAAAAAATAACAGTAGATTTTCCTCTTGGATGCATGACAACAGTAACTGGTGTCTCTGGCTCTGGAAAATCAACATTAGTAAATGAGATACTATTCAAAGCATTGTCAAATCACTTTTACTCTTCTAAGGACAGACCTGGAGCACATGATAAAATTACGGGTCTTCAAAATTTGGACAAGGTAATAGGTATTGATCAGTCTCCAATTGGTAGAACACCGAGGTCCAATACAGCAACTTATGTAAATGCTTTTGGTCCTATACGGGAGATCTTTTCTAAAACGATGAAAGCAAGGGAAATGGGATATAAACCTGGTCGATTCTCATTTAATGTTTCGGGTGGCCGCTGTGATTCATGTGAAGGCGCAGGAGTCAAAAGAATAGAGATGCAGTTTCTTGCAGATGTATATGTAACTTGCGATGAGTGCAAGGGTAAAAGATACAATTCAGAAACCTTACAGATAACATACAAAGGCAAGACAATTTCTGACGTTTTAGACATGACAGTGGAAGAGGCTCTTAATTTCTTTGCAAATATCTCATCTATTGAGAGAAAACTAATGACGCTCAATGACGTAGGGTTAGGATATATAAGATTGGGACAGCCGGCAACAACACTTTCGGGCGGTGAGGCTCAGAGAATAAAATTATCTTCAGAGCTAGCAAGAAGAGATACTGGAAGTACGCTATATATTTTGGATGAACCAACTACAGGATTACATTTTGCTGATGTTAAAAAGCTGCTACAGGTTTTAGATAGACTTGTAAATATCGGTAATACGGTCATATTGATTGAACACAATCTTGACGTGATAGCAGCATCTGACTGGATAGTAGATCTTGGTCCTGAGGGTGGAGACAACGGCGGAAATATTGTAGTTACTGGCACACCAGAACAAGTTTCAAATCACATCTCAAGTCATACTGGAAAATACCTCAAATCTAAATTGGTTCTAAGTCAGACCATTAGAAAAAGTAAAAGTGGTCTGCGCACTTGACTACTTCCATAAATAGAATATTGAACGAATCTGAAGTTATTAAGGAGCTTAGAAAAAAGGTACTAACCCTTCCTTATGAGCCAGGCGTGTACTTGATGAAAAATAAAGAAGGCAAGATTATCTACATAGGTAAGGCAAAGAATCTAAGAAAACGTGTGCTGTCATACTTTACTCAGAGAGGATCTGATGAGGCATCAAATTGGAAGACATCTAAACTCGTCAGCAAAATCGAAGATATTGATTTCCTTATTACGGATAGTGAAATTGAAGCATTTTTGTTAGAATCCAACCTAATAAAGCAATACAGGCCTCTTTTTAATATCGATCTAAAGGATCAGCAGAGGTATACTTATCTTAAGATCTCAGATGAAAAATTTCCCAGATTGCTTGTGGCAAGGAGGAACAGAGATGGAAAATTTATGGGAATTAAAGGCAAAGTGTTTGGACCCTTTGTGCATGGAAGCTCAAAATATCTTACCATAGGCCTATTGAGAAAAATCTTCAAAATAAGAATTTGTAATACACTTCCGAAACGGCCTTGTCTTGAATATTTTATTAATAACTGTGATGCTCCATGCATAAATAACGTTACTCAAGGTGAATATATGGATAATGTTCAATCACTAGAAAATATACTTACGGGAAGAAAGAGCATTGAAGATTTTATAGAAAAGATGCATAGTGATATGATTAGTGCATCAAATAGCCTTGACTATGAAAAAGCAAAAGCAATTAGGGATACAGTAAGCAGACTTGAAAATCTAAGATCAAGACAAAAAATTGAGCATTCAATCAGTTCAAGATCTGAAGAGGAGTACATCGGGATTATGTATGATTTATTGCAATCTAAAGCACATATATTGATTCTAAGAAGATATCGTGGAGTTATCAGGGATAGAAAAAAATACCAATTTGATTTGATAGGTGATAATTCATTTTCAACTTTCTTGTCACAGTATTACTACTCTAAATCATCAGTGCCGCGATTTATTTATGTCAATGAAGATCCCGGCTCAAAAGAGGCACTTGAAAAATCCCTGGAAAGGATTGCATCTCACAAAGTGAATATTATCAGGTTATCTAATCGAATGGACCTTGAAAGAAAGCAGTTGATGGATTTACTAGTTAGGAATTTATCGAACTATCTCTCAAAAGGTTTTGAACCTGCCCTATTTGATCTAAAAAAAGTACTGAATCTGAAATCACTCCCAAAAATTATAGACTGTTTTGACATTTCAAACCTTGGCCTATCAATTGCAGTTGGTTCTTGTGTCAGATTTGTAAATGGAATTCCTGAAAAATCATTTTATAGAAAATTCAAAATAAAAACTATAAAGGATCAAAATGATTTTGCTATGATAGGTGAAATAGTAAGTCGCAGGTACGCAAAGGAAGACAAACTCAATTTACCAAATTTAGTATTAATTGACGGCGGAAAAGGTCAACTTAATTCTGCAAATGATTCCTTATCAAAATTAGGTTTGAAAATCCCATGTATATCTATTGCAAAGGAAAGAGAAGAAATTTTTGTACCAGGTTCCCCGTTCTCAGTCGTCATACCAAAGACTAGCAAGTCGCTTAAGATACTACAATATCTAAGGGACGAGGCTCATAGATTTGGACTTAACTATAACATAAAATTGCGTGATTTGAAATAAATTTACCTACCCTCTAACAGCACCAAGTGTCAAACCTCTTATCATTTTCTTTTGGAAAAATAACATCAGTACTACCACAGGAATGAGTGCAATATTTATCCCTGCTGTCAGATAACCCCAGTCAATTCGATAAAGTGAAATGAACTGATACAAGGCAACTTGAAAGACCATAACGTCAGGTCTATTTGAGAGAACAACGGGCAACACAAATTCGTTCCAAGAAAATCTGAACGACAAGATAGCCGCTATTAGAAATCCGGGCATGGAAATTGGTACTATGACATGCCAGAACGCTCGTATCTTTGAACAACCATCGATAAGGGCGGCTTCTTCCAGTTCCTTTGGGATAGTTTCAAAATAGTTTTTTAGCAGAAATATGTTGAGCGGAATAATAAGAATTTGAAAGGTTAATACCAATGCGAATAGGGAGTTGAGGAGACCTACGTTGGCCAGCATTATGTATAAAGGAATAATGTTAATGACAACAGGGATCATAAATAACCCCAAAATTGTGCTGATAAACAGATTTTTTCCTCTGAAATCAAACCTCGCAAAAGCGTATCCACCAAGGGCGCTTACTGCTACACTCAGCCCAGTACTTGCCAAACTTACTGCCAAACTGTTGAAAAGACTGATTACCAGTTTTGGATCTGTCAGTACAAAGATATAGTTATCTAAAGTAGGTTTACCAGGTAGGAATTGTGGAGGAAAGCTAATTGCTTCGGGATTTGGCTTGAATGAAGTTGAAAGCACCCATAAAAGCGGTGCCAAAGTAATAAAGAGATAAGTTGCGATCACAAAATAAATCAAGCTCTTTTCTAACAGCAACATAAATTATTTGTCCTGACTCCTTAATAGTTTTATATATGAATATGCCAACACCAGGTTCGTTGCAATTAGCAAAAATCCTACAGCAGCTCCCTTTGACAGAAGTCCAAATTCAAATGCCTGTCTATACATGAACAAGGATGATGTGGTACTAGAAAAAAGTGGTCCGCCATTTGTCATGACTAGAATTAAATCAAAGAAATTTACTGACCACATAGTAATAAGAATAAGATTTATAATAACAAATGGTCTTAAAAGTGGAAGCGTTATATAAAAGAAACTTTTAATCTTCGTTGCGCCGTCTATCCTTGCTGCTTCATAAACTATTGGACTAATTGAGAATAGTCCTGCAGTTAGAAATATTACGGTGAAAGGTGTTCCGTGCCACATATTTGCGACTACCAGTGTCCATATTACTGTTCCGGGATCTGATAACCAGGAAACAGGCTCAAAGCCCAATTGACCTAGACCATAGTTCATAATCCCAAAACTATCATTAAAGATGAATTTAAAGGAAAAGCCCGTTATCACTGCTGATACAGTCCACGGTATTATGAATATGGCCCTGAAGGTATTCGATCCCCTGATTTGCTGATTCAATACTACTGCAAGTACCATTCCAACAAAAAACTGAAGGGCTACTGAACCACCTACAAATATTAAGCTTACCAGAAGTGACATATGAAAATCACTGTCCCGGACTAGATTCACGAAATTCTTTAATCCAACATACTTCCAATCACTTAGAATTGTAGTTAATGATACATCATGTAGCGATAGATATACGTTCCATGTAAGTGGAAACAAAAGGAATGCAGTTAGTATCATGAGAGCTGGCGCTAAAAGCAGATATGGTTGAAGCTTACCAGTTTTTTGCTCTAACATGAGAATATATAATTAAACAGTCAATACTGGAGTTGGCCGGAGTTCCATATCTAGGACCAGCCAAGTACTTCTGCAGATTTCTTGGCAGCATCGTCTAACGCTTGTTTTGGCTCCTTTGCTCCGAGATAAACTTCATCTATTGCCTGTCTAATATTGTCAGCGATTTGTGGATATTCAGAAATGCTAGGTCTGCTATGTCCTATTGATAGCATGGAGATGAGTTCTTCATAATAGGGTATGGTCTTTGCAAGCTGAACTGAATACTGTCCTTCAGCGATTGGTTTTTGAGTCGGAAGATAGGCATATTTTTCTAACATGGGCGCGAGTACATCAGGTTGTACCATTATTGATAGCAATTCCCATGAAAGTGCCTTATTTGTTGAAGTTTGAGGGATACCAAGCATCCATCCACCCATCATTGTTGCGCTCGTGTTACCTGATTTAGAAACTGGAAACATTGGAATCATGCCTACATTATTATCAAGAGCATTCCACTCAGTGCGATTAAAGTGTCCTAACAACCAAGAGCCTTCTAGCATTACAGCAAACTTCTTGTCTGCAAACTCTTGACCCCAAAAGTGATTAATCTGAGGCTTTATTCCTGCATTTACTTGATCGCTCAAAAACTCTAAAGCTCGTACTCCTTCCGTGCTATTATAGGAAGGAAACCAGTACGTTCCTTTCTCAGGATGACCGGTTTTTTGTTTTATTATCTCACCGCCCTGCATCCAAAGATAAGGGTACCACATATCAGGAGAATGACTCGCTCCCACAAGATGCATGGCCTCAATTCCCTTTCCTTTAGTCCAATTCCCAATTTTCTTTGATGCTTCAAGGTATCCATCCCACGTAGAAAGTGATTCGGGCTCGACGCCGCTTTGGTTAACGATATCCTTCCAATACCAGATGGCCCTTACATCTGTCCATGCCCAAATCCCATATACTTTGTCATTGTAGACTCCGCCATCCCAATTGGCTTTATACCATTCAGAGGATCGATTCCATGAATTTGTTAAATCAGTCAGATCTGATAGAAAACCGCCTTGAGCAAACTCGCCAAGCCAGATCTGATCGACAGAAATGAGATCAAGTGGAGTCTGTCCGGCCATTGCAGTTAAGATTTGTTTTCGTGTATCTGCATATGGTAACACACGGTAATCAATGTTAATCGTCATGTCTGGATGTTTTTCTCTTAATTTATCTAGTGCATCGGCAAACAAAGCATCCCATCTTTCTTTTGGCTCTGCTACTATCGCGGTAATTGTAACTGGGGTAGATTGTTGTCCTTGAGCCATCTTAAATGGGGTCAAGCTTGGTGTTGCCAAAACAACAACTCCTAGCGCCAATACCCAAAAAAGTTTACAATCTTTGCGGAAATATTTGTTAATGGTAATTCTGCCACATATTGATTTTGAATCATTATCGAATCCAATAGAATCGATTTTTCTCATTATTAATATTTAGAATGGAGGCTATTAAGTATTGGGCAAATTTATGGAGCAAGGTATGGCCATTTGAAATTTTTTTCGGGGCCACTCACAAGATAATAATTAAAATTAATATGACATGTAAATAAAAGCAATTCAATCAGAAGGTAATATTTTGACAACTCTCAGTATACGAAATTTAACTAAAAAATATGGACAATTAACTGCATTAGAAGACTTTTCGCTGGAAATAAGCTCTGGCGAATTCATGGTTTTACTTGGACCTTCTGGGTGTGGTAAGACTACAGTCCTGAGATGCATTGCAGGCTTGACTGATATTACTAGTGGAGAGATCCGTATTGGAAGCGAACTAGTGAACAAACTTCCACCCAAATATCGTGACGTCGCTATGGTTTTTCAAAACTATTCACTTTACCCTCACATGAATGTCTATGATAATATCGCTTTTCCATTAAAAATGAGAAAAGTACATAAAGAGAAAATAAATGAAAGCGTTCGCAGAATTGCAAGCTTACTTAACATAGATAATTTACTTCAAAGGAAACCAAAGGAAATTAGTGGAGGTCAAATGCAGAGGGTTGCCCTGGGTAGAGCACTAGTAAGAGAACCGAAAATCTTCTTGATGGACGAACCACTTAGTAACTTGGATGCCAAATTGCGCACTGAAATGAGAGTGGAGATAAAGAAATTACAGGAGGAAGTAGGAATAACTACACTTTACATCACACATGACCAGGCTGAGGCAATGAGTATGGCCGACAATGTTGGCATAATGGATTCAGGAAAATTACTTCAGATAGATTCGCCACAGAAAGTTTACAATGAACCTATTAATCAATTTGTAGCAAGTTTCATAGGCGTTCCCCCCATGAATTTTCTAAAATTAAAAATTGTTAAGGAAGGATCATTGTTCCTCAAATTTGATGATAATAACTCCCATGAGCAAGATAAGAAATCCATCTTAAAGATTCCCGATATACTAGCAGAAAAATTGAACAAAATCGCTGGGGAAACAATAAACCTAGGAGTTAGACCAAAGGATATTATTTTACTAAAAGACGATGAAGATTTTGAGGGTTTAAGACTAAAAGGAGAAACAGTATATGTTGAGTTGCTCGGGGATGATTCAATTGCAGAACTCAAACTTGGAGATAGCTCGGTCAAGATATCTAACGTAACATCAAGAAATGTGATTCCCATTGTAGGAAAAGAAGCCAAAATTGGTATCAAGTATGACAGAATAAGGTTATTCACCAATTCAGGTGATAGGATTCATATTAAATTATAACGATCCATATCAGTTGGGTTCCGTACCATCCAGTTTTTGACTGTTATAATCTTATTTTGTTACCATGTAAGGAAATTCTTAATAATGACAAATTAATTGTTACATTGATCTACTGATTATGTCCAAGGTACGCAAGATTTCTGCAGTAACGTTATTAATTAGAGATATGGAAAGATCCTGCAACTTTTATTCTAAAATACCGGGTTTCAAACTAATCTATGGTGGATCTGATACCTCTTTTACTACTTATGAAATCGGAGAAAATGCTTATGCCTATATAAATCTCGAATTATTAAAGTTGAACAATGAGGATGAGTATTGGCATTCAAAAAATATCTTCAAAATTATTCTACATGCTGACGATGTGGATAAATTATATCTTTATTTCAAAGATGATAAAGTCATTTGTAGTCTAATATCATTCGAAAATGAACCAATTAATGCTTCTTGGGGAGAGCGTTACTTCCACATACGGGATCCAGATGGATATCTTTTGTCATTTGCGCATCCTATAAAATCAAGTGATTAAAACGGTAACTGATTTTATCGTATACCCCAAATTACAATTATAGATAATCCTAATTTACAAGACTTTTTCTATAAGGTCCACGGGTTCTCTTTCTTGCCCTCTCTGATTCTAATTTTCTTTTCACCAGTTTAGTCTCTTCATCTAATCCGTCTTTATTAGAATTTAACGCATGTTTTTTCTCTTTGAAGTATTCATCGTTTTTGACCTGAGATCTTTTGTACCTGTGAGTCATATGTATATAAACCTGGAATAGATTAATAATGTTTCTAAGAAAATAAACTAAGTATGAAGCTCCTTGTGATTACTAATTAAGTAACATACACCTGTATAGCATCATTCAAAATTGAGTATCAAATTAGTTAATAGAAAAGGCAGCTCTTGAAACAACTTCGGAAAGTGCGGGATGAACATGAACTGTCTTTGAAATGTTGTCAATAGTTCCGTCTCCACTTTTCATTGCTACGAGTACTTCATGTATGAGTATCGAAGCTTGGCTTCCTATAATATGACATCCAACAATTTTTCTGTTATCCTTGCTGACCAAAATTTTCACAAATCCTTCTCTATCTTCTAACGCTTTACCCATTGCAGTATCAATATAGCGATAAACTGATTTGTGGTAATCTGTTTTTTCTTTCTTTTTCAATTCCTGCTCCTTATATCCAACTCCGGCCACTTGAGGGGAGCTGAAAATTGCATGAGGCATTACGCTGTAGTCCACGTGTATCTTTTTCATTGGATTAATGATATTGTAAAAAGCATACTGAGCCTCCAAATTTGCACTGTGCCTGAACTGATAAAGGCCGATAATATCACCTAAGGCGAAGATTCCATCTACATTAGTCGAAAGAGTTCCGTCTACCTTGATGAAGCCGTCATCATTAACTTCAATTCCGGTCATTGGTAAATTAAGAGAATCACTATTTGGAATACGTCCTGCCGCAACTAAAAGTTGATCTGACTCTATTTCCAAATTCCGGTTTGAGTCAGATTTCTTAATTGAAACTACAAAATTACCGTTCCGTTTATTTATCTCGTTTGGGGTACAATCTAGATATACGTTGTATTTTTTTGAGAAAATTTCTGTGAATTTCTTTGAAATTTCTTCATCCTCATGCGGTAGTAAATACTTACCACGATGAATGATGTTGATCTTTGTACCCAGTGATCCGAAAAAATGGCCAAGTTCAGCAGCTATATACCCTCCGCCAATAATTGTGAGGGCGTTTGGTTGCACACGAAGTCGAAGAGCTTCGTCACTGGTAACATATTTTGTTGTACTCAGGCCTTTAATGTCGGGAATCCTAGGTCTCGTACCGGCAGCAATTAGAATTTTGTTGGAGGACAATTTTTCCTCACCGACCTGGAGTGTTTTATCACCAATAAACCTGCACTCTAATGGAAATAGCTTTGGATTTTCTATTTTATCTAATGATGTTCGAATATCGTTTGAGTCCGAATCTACTATACTCGTCACTCTGTCAACTATTTTTTGAAAATCAATAGCGAATTTTTCAATATGTATACCGAAAAGATGTGCGGATTTTATTATTTCAACAACATCCGCACTGTGAACTAGGAGCTTGGAGGGAATACAACCTCTATTCAGGCAAGTTCCGCCCATACTACTTTTTTCTATAATTGCAACTTTCAATCCACTCTGTGCCGCTGCACTCGCCACTTCAAGACCCGCGCCACTGCCAATGACTATAAGATCATATTTTTTTATGTTTTCTGATTCTGCTGGATTATGGCTAAAGTTCAATTCAATGTTATTTCGACAGGATTGTATATATGAATTGAAATTTGAAATAATAATTGGTTGTCAGAAAAATTCAAAATAATGTTTGATACTTTAGTGTTATTTTGTTACTTTATTTGTTTTGACAGGAAAGATTTCAGATATTTTACAAATCACATTTTCGTTATGATATAAAGAATATTTCTTAAAAATATGTAAACCCTTTACGTATCCTATTTCTGTTATCTTCTTAAATACATCTAGTCTGTGGTAAAGGACAATCTTACCAATTCCTTTTTTACATTCTCGAATTTCAGACACCATCTGTAATGGCATATATTTACAATATATTTTTGAATTTGCATAAGCCAAAATATGATTCGTCGAAGAAATTATGCACGACTTTCTCGTAATAATATTTTTTTCTTCATTTTGCTCAATAACCCTTATTGTTGACTCTGTCCTATGCATCATTTCTAGGAGCTGTTGAGTATTTCCTAAATCAATTAAAAGTACTCTTTGAAGTAGATCAAATTTCTTGTTCGAAATTGCTTCAAGCTTGAAAACATCATTAATTGTTAAATGATGGTAATTCTTGACGCGATATACTCTGTCCATAATTTGATAATGAAATAGAAAATTAAAAAGTGATCTGGAATGCTTTGAAGAATAGCAGCATGACAGAAAACAATATGGTAGTGATGCTAACAAGTTTTAGTTTTAATTCCAGGCGCCTAATACATTTTTGTTCGTGATTTTTCTTGGTTTGTTTATATTTTCGTGAAAGTCTAATTTCCACGTATGAAACTAGAAAAGTTACCACAGATATCAATATTGCAAAATAAGATAGTGAATTCGTTTGCATGATGTAACCTGCCAATAGCGGCATACTGCCCCACGATACAGCAAACCAGATATTGCTATGGAAAAAACCATTCCACAATTCATAATTATATGCAAATAAGAAGAAACCCTCCAATATTGCTATTGGGAGCAACAAAGGAACGTAATATAGGATATAATATGTTCCAATGCCATATGCAACAATTAATCCGCCGACAACCATTATCAGTAACTCTATACTCGAAAAGCGATTACCCCATGGCTTAGTTCTGGATCCCATACTATCTGCAGCGTGGGCAGAAATTCCTAGAGCTGTAAAATAGATAATGATTATTGCAAGTACTCTATCCCAAGCTATTGTTGAAGGGGAAAGCAGGGAACCAATTATCGCAAAAGAAATACACATTCCCGTATAAGGGAGAAACAACATTCCAACAAAAATTCTGAACCTTATTGGGCCAAATTGTGGAACATACCATTCATTTAGCCGAGCTATTTCATCTTTCATCTTTCATTTACTTTCTCGCATAGACTATAGCTGAAGTACCGTAAGTGTAATACTTTTTAGAGATGGATGTGAACCCCACCACATTAAGTTCCCTGACAAGATTGTTAACCCAGGGATTTAGTTGTATTAGTTTATCAAGATTAGAAAACACATCCCTCCAAGATCTAATTACTCTGCCCAGTTCGTTTAGAATTTTGAAATAGAAATGCCATAATAATTTCATAGTTTTTGTATTAGGATATGTAAAATCATGAATTATTATTATTCCGCCTTTTCTCAAAACTCGCCAATGTTCCCTTACCATGGTATGTAACTCTGTATATTTGACAAGGTATGATGAAATTACAACATCAAAGGTTTCATCTTTGTATGGAAGAAATTCGGCCAAGGAATTTGTTAGGAGTGCATAAGATTTTCTTTTTTTAGCCAATTTTAAATATTCAAATGTCAAGTCAGTACCAATTATCCTAGAATTGGCAGATCCATTACGAATGAATGATGAAAGAATGCCGGTTCCGCAGGCCAAATCAAGGATTAGTTTATTTTTGCCATCCATGAAACGCATCATCTCCTTCTTCCAGGATGAATCCTGACAGAATGTTGTTAACCTAACAATCCTGTCATAACTTGATGCATTCCTAGAAGAAAAAAATCTTGTTGCAATCAAGTGCCCCTTAGTAGCCAATAATATTTCATAATTATCTGCAGTTCGATGAATATTAAAGTACGTCTAATTAAAGCAAGATTAGAATAAATCTGTTAATTGAAATCGAAATAGTATTTGTTAATTTCTCATAACTAGCTTGAAAATCTCAAATGGAATAAAGTTTTGCAAACAATTAGGATATGAAAAATTAGAGTTTCTACAACAAACAAAATAATATACTATTGATGCATTTTGATTGATGTTTAATGTTATCTAGATTAGTAAAAATATCTAAACAAGAGTTTAGAGAACTAGTTTTTGTTTTATCTCATCCTAGCCAATTTTGAACTTTGAGACCGCAATAACACAATGCTGTTTTTAATGTTTTCGAGCAAGAAAATAATAACATATTATATATCCCTTTATACAAATATTATTGATTCTTTTGACTCGAAATAATTTTCCCATGAAAGATTGGCATATTAAACATATGGAAAACACTGTTATCAAGCATGTCAAGGGTCTATCTCCAGACGCGACAAGATATCAAAAAAAGATGCACTACAAGTACGGAGGCATTGTGAAGATTTTAAGATATATTGAATACGACAAGAAACACGGAGTTACAAACGATGATATTATTGCTATCTTGGAAAAACTTCGCTCCGATTCTGACTATGAAGAGATTCGTAGTAATGAGGGCTTCCTTGATAGATTAAAGGAAATTGAATCCTCAGTTGCGAGTACTACCGCAACTAAAATTCTAACAAAATAGCCAGCAAGATTGCATTAGTATGAATGACTTTCGACTTTGTGTTCATGCAATGCTTTCCATGTTGTAAATGAAGTGTTGCACTTTTCGCAACTGTATTTGATTTTTCTACCATAGACAAATTTATTTATGTCAATTGAATCACGCCCATCCTTATAATCATGCGACAAATTAAAGCGAAGAATTCTTCTAGATACTCTAACCAAAGGCGACCGTTAATTGTTCATAAAACCAAACTAATTTAAACTAATAACACAACGTATTCCTTTTATTTTTGATAGAATCTTGACATCTGTACAAATAATAATAATAAAGCGAAAAAATTAGATCACATTCACTACAAGATGATTTTCAAAAACCCTTAATGCCTTGTGCAACAAGTACTGAGTAGCATCCTAATCCACATTGTTCACATATGGGTTTCAGTCCCTTTGTATCAGAACTTCCTATACAACACGGTAGCTTGGTCTTGCCTTTGTGGTCTAGAGAAAGTATTGCCCATGATGGACACTGGATTGGAATAGTCCCATTTCCACCCCAATTTCCTTTCATCAAGGAAATTTGTTTCTCTGTGTTAACTATGTAGTCCGGATATTTTCTTCTAATCGCAATTATATTATCAACTACTTCATTTCGTGTTTCTCCAAAGGGTAACCATAATGGATCATTATTAATAAATGGAGTGTGAAATTGAAATCCAATCTTATTGACTTTACCTTTCCATTCTTCAACTAGTTCCGTGACAGTGTGGTAGTTCATAGAATTTATCGTCATTGTTAACCAAATATCTTTCCAAGCCGGTTTCCCTTTTCTAGGGGGACCTGAGATATACTCCATAATGGTATTACGTGTCTTTGCGTAAGAACCTTGACCCCTTATACTATCGTGGACTTTTTCTGTCCCATCAAGCGATACCCAGTAAAAATACAAGTCATCAAACCTTTTTAGTGGAAAAGTCCCATTTGTTACTACACAAACCCTACCTGGCATTTCTTGACAGAATACATCAATAACATCAGGACGCATTGTTGGTTCACCCCCAACAAGTGTAACTCCAAAAAGTCGTTGTTTTTTGAAAGTATTCTTTATTATCGTCCTCCATTCTTCAGCACTTAGCTCGTCGTTTTCATCTTCCCTATTAAGCCACCAATAACAATGAGTACAATGAAGGTTGCAGATGTTAATTATGTCCGCAGAACCATATAGTGCTTTTTTCTTGTGAAATAATCTGATATCTATAATACTTCTAAAAAATGTCATGTATAAAGGAAATTCACGCATTAAATCCGTTATACCGCGACCATAAACAAGATCTACCATGGTTTCATATATCATATATAATAATTAAAGGTATTGTGTGCGATGACACAAGAAAGTTAGCTGTTCTACGGATTCATATATGAGTAACGGAGGCATATTACATTATAGAGTATACAAGAATTGAAATATTTGCATTGATCTCTTTCACAAGAGAAATATCGGAAAATCAAGAATTATATTAAGATGACCTATAATCAAGCAAGATTTGCTAAACGTTGCTGTTATGATTAAACTAGAACCTGATTTTTCTGAAGGGAATGTTAGTTACAATTCTGATGGTACTCTAAATAGGGCAGAGACGAAAAATATTCTAGGCCCACATAGCGCAGTGGCATGCAATGCTGCTTTTTATTGTAGGGTAAGATACGGTGCGCATGTTTCTATAGGTACTATGGGACCACCCATTGCAGAATCTGCTCTGAAACAAGCCCAAGTACTAAGTGATGCTGAAGAACTTAACTTGTACAGTGATAGGTTGTTCGCAGGTGCAGACACCCTAGCTACAGCTGAAGTACTAAAGAACGGAATTGAAAAAATGTTCGGAGGAAATAAAGTTGATATTGTTATTTCAGGTCATAGAGCGTCTGACGGAGAAACGGGTCAAACTGGCCCACAGACAGCATGCAAGTTGGGATACACGTTTCTTGGGAATGTAATAGATTTTGCAATTGATTTGGAAAGGAAAGTGGTATCTGCAAAAAGACTGATTTCCCTTCAGGGGATGGATACCATCATTGAAGAAATTGAGTCGCCATTGCCTGTCTTCATTACCATAGATCCTTCATACAAGCCAATTTTCAATACCGTTTCACAAAGGTTAGAAGCTAATAATTTTAGCAAAAATGCCAGAAAACATTCAGAAGATTATGGACAATATCTGAAAATATTTGACGGCAAAAAATTAGAGCTGGATCCAAAACTAGTAGGACTACCAGGCTCTCCAACTATTGTTTATAGAGTAGAAAAAATACCCCGTGCAAAAACGAATCGTAAAGCCGAGATAATTGATCCATCAAACACAAATAAATTAGCTCCAGTTATTGAAAAAATAATTCATGTGTCTAAGGGTAAATGAAAATGACCTCAACTTCAGATGACTCTAACTCAAAAATCGATGAAAAATATAGACATATCTACGTCATAATTGAGCATTTTGAAGGACAGGTTGTACCTGTAAGCCTGGAGATATTGGGTGAAGCTAGGAGGTTAATGGATGATTTTAATCAAAAGTATGGATCTACAGAGAAAGTTGTCGCTGTAGTTCTTGGTAGTAATGTTAGAAATCTATGTGAGGAGTTAGTGACTTATGGTGCTGATTCCGTGATTTATGCTAATCATGAAGAATTGAAGTACCCTAGAAATGATATCGATACTAATTTGATAGTTCAGATTGCAAAAGATACACAATTGATAAAGGGAATTTCGCCAGAATATCTGGACACATTTGTAAGACCAAGATACATGTTTTTTGCTGCAGATAATATTGGTCGACACCTATCGTCAACTGTACTAGCTGAACTTGAATCAGGTTTAGCTTCAGATATCAATAAACTTGTTATTAGTGACCTTGACATAAGACACGAGCATAAGACAAAAGGTAAGACGGTAAGATACCAAAAAATTTTAGAAATGTATCGTCCAGACTTTTCTGGTTTCTTGTGGACAACAATACTATGTCTCGATAACAAGAACCCCGAAATTCTCAGAGAATATCATCCACAAGGTTGCAGCATTATACCAGGAGCTTTTAAGCCCATTGAAAGAGATAGTTCAAGGAAAGGCACAATCATAGAATATTCTCCTGAAAGATATCAAGGTTCAAAAATAAAAATTTTAAACAGAAAAGTGGTTAAAAAAACAGTTGACTATGATACTAGTAAAATAATAGTGAGCTTTGGACGAGGAATTAAAGATAACCCAGAGCAGAATATCAAGCTAATTGAAGATTTTGCAGAAACAATTGGTGCTAAAATAGGTATAACTTTACCATTGTCGAAGAAACCTTATCAGGTGAGTCAAACTCTTGACTCAAAGTACATGACACCTGACAGAGTTATTGGTACAAGTGGCAGCAAGGTTGCACCAAGCCTTTACATTGCTATAGGTTTGAGTGGAGCGGTTCAACACATTGCAGGAATGAAGGACTCGGAGATTGTAATATCCATTAATACTGATGAGAATTCACCAATCATAGATGAATCCGATATTTTTATCAATGGAAGGTTGGAGGAAGTAGTTCCACTGCTTACCGAGCAACTAAAAAAGCAAATCCAAGCGATTTCCATACGGAGTAACTGATTTGGAACAATTCGATGTTGCAATAATTGGCGGCGGCACAGCTGGACTATCTGCATTAAAAAAATTATCAGATCTAAATAAAAGTGCAATACTTATCGAAGCAGGAAGAGACATAGGAACCAAAAATGTATCTGGTGGGATCTTGTACTCAAAAAAGGATCCCCAAGGAAGGATCTATAATGTTGAAGATGTTTTTGGTTCAGATTTTTCATCTGATGCGCCAGTAGAGAGATTGATAAAGAAGTATCTTTTGCATGCTACATCTAAGAACAAAATATTTACCATTGATATGACTCCACTTCATGAATACAAGACAAATTTTGCGTATTCAGTTTTACTAAATAGATTGACTCCCTGGTTTGCAGAATTGGCAGCCGGATCTGCAGAAAAACATGGTGGAGGAATTATAACAGGAGTGCATGTTTCTGACATACAATGGATAGACAACAAGACAATTGTCAGGACTAATGAGTTGGAAGAGTTCGAAGTAAAATCAATAATAGCTGCAGATGGGATAAACTCAGAGGTAGCTCAAATAACATCAGCTCGTGGTAAATTTAGACCAGAAGAAGTTTACTTTGGTGTCAAAGTAATAGTAAAACTTCCTGAGCAGATCATTGAGGAGAGATTTCATCTTGATTCCTCTGAAGGATCTGCACACCTTTTTGCAGGGGATATTACACTCAATCATGTTGGTGGAGGTTTTCTGTACACAAACCGTGAAACTTTGTCACTTGGGGCGGTATATCATTATAATTCCCTTCTCTCAAATCCTGTTACTCCATCTCAACTAATAGACGAACTAATCAAAAATCCTCTAATTAGTGAATACGTCAAGGATGAAGTCACTTTGAGAAATGGCAACGATGGGCTTTCGAAAGAAGATCAACTCAAAGTTCACCTTAGCGTTAGCAAATTGATAAAAACATACAACGAATTAAGGAACAAATATTTTTCCAATAATAATAAGAGTTTAGTTGAGTCTGGAAAATTCAAAAGTTTAGAAGATGTTAAATCAAAAATTGACAGCATCAAGCATGATCTTGATGAAAAATTTGGCGTCCAGTTTGTAAATAATTACGTTGAACTTGAATATAGTGCGAAACTAATTCCGGACGGGAAAAGATGCATGATGAAAAAACCTCATTTCAAAAATATTCTATTCATAGGTGATGCAGCAGGACGTGGGATCTTTATTGGTCCAAAAATTGAAGGTCTCAATGTTGGTATTGATGATGCAGTAAGAGCCTCGATTGCCATTTCCCGATCAATTGAAAGTAATAATTTTGACACTGATTACTTGGGAAATTATTATCAGTCTCTGGTAAATGAAAGCCCTTACACCAGAGAAATGAGCATGATAGATGAAAACTATTTGAATTTGTTTCTTGAATTAGTAAAAGATATTCCCATGCGAACCGTTGATCCCGGATTATCCCTTGGTCTTCAAGTCATTAAGAATAAACACATTCGTGGAATTTCTCTACGTTTGGCAAATTACCTTGGATACAACAGAATTTTACCAATCATAGAATCAGAAAAAACATATGTACAAATACCGATACTTTTAGCTAATAAATTGGGCGACACAGTTAATTCGTCGTTTGTACCGTCAATTCCAACTTTATCAGACAGGATTGCCAATCTACAATATGATGACGACAGTGAATCACACATCATTGTTAATGATAAAAGAAGCGAATTTATGAAAAAACTTATCTTACTTTGCCCAACCAAATGCTATAGTCTTGAAGATAAGGATGTAGTACTACAACATGAAGGCTGTATAGAATGTGGAACTTGTTCCGTTGGAACTACTTGGAGACATCCCAAAGGTGAAAAAGGAATAAGGTACAGATACGGTTAAGAATCTGATTTCCATTTAATAGAACAACCAATAGATGGATCAAAGTCTTTTTCCAATGTTTGTCCATCCAATATTCTTTTGACGTTGTTTTCCATAACGTGAATTTGTGGCGTCATCTCCGGTTCCATGGCATCATTTATTTTTCCATGAAAGACGAGTCTTTTATTCTCATTAAATAAGAATGGATCAGGAGTACAAACAGCTCCATATGACCTCGCAATATGTTGTGTATCATCGATAAGGTATGGAAAATTCAAGTTGTTTTCATTTGAAAACTTGATCATGTTTTCAAAGCCTTCATCTTGGTATGCTGGATCATTACTATTTATTCCAACAATTTGTAATTCAGATTTTGAAAATTTGTTCTGCAAATCAACTAGATCACCAATACGAGCTTTTACGTAAGGACAGTGATTGCAAATAAAAACAATCAATAGACACTTACTTTTGAAATCTTCAATTGAATAGAATTTGTCATCCGTCCCCATTAATCTAAATGACGGAGCGTTATCATTTTTCTTTAACGTTTGACTGGATAATGTCTTTGCCATGTACATAATTTTTGGGTATGCCTAATAAATAGTTCAATTTTTTTGTCTTATTGAAAATCAGAATAGACAAAATTTGCGACCAATTAATACAAAAATGGGTTATTCGTAGCTTTAACCATTTATTTATGCGTAATAGATTTCCACTGTTAAAAATTATGTTAATTTGTTCTATTACAAACATATGATATTATCAATAGATGTAAACTCGATCAAGGGATTCCCTATATGCCAATAGATAAATATTAATACAATATCATTTGTTTCAAAATTATTTGGAGGCTGAAAAGGTGATTAATCATACCAAAGACGAAACCTCGTTTGAAAAAATTCTAGTTGTAGGTTTGGGGCAATTGGGACTTCCTGTAGCAAAGTATGTTAAGGAAAAGGGATTTGATGTTTATGGTTATGATAACAATCCACTTGTCGTGGAAAGTGCTGAGAAGCAATATGGAATAAAGAAAGTAGATAACTTCAAAGATATAGATGTGTTTATGATATGCATTTCTACACACAGACAAGATGATATCTCATCTCCGCAGATCGACGGGTTAATGGCAATTACAAGGAAAATAGCTAAAGAGGCTTCAAATGGAAAGCTCGTATCTATTGAAAGTACAATTCCGAGGGGGACAACACGCAAAATGTTTGAAATACTGGAACATCGATTCC
This sequence comes from Nitrososphaeraceae archaeon, assembly GCA_035253865.1. Classification (GTDB taxonomy): domain Archaea; phylum Thermoproteota; class Nitrososphaeria; order Nitrososphaerales; family Nitrososphaeraceae; genus TA-21. The sequence continues at coordinate 24,946 of DATFBL010000159.1, forward strand.
ATGTGGTGCATGCACCTCATAGGTGGTTTGCGTTAGAAGAAGAACTTCATGGTGTAAATCAACTTCGAGTCATTGGTGGTGTCTGCGACTGTTGTCTTCGAACAGGTATTAGATTTTATGATGGTGTGGATCATGCAGAAGAAAAACAAGATTTAGAATATTACAGTGGAAATAAATCGTACAAAAGTTTGAAAATACCAATGTATTCAGTATCAACCGTTGAAATTGCAGAATTAAGTAAAATTGTTGAAAATGCTGACAGATATATGCAAATAGCCTTTGCTGAAGATTTGTATATGTTCTGTAAAGCAAATGGTATTTCATTCTCAGAATTAAGGGATGCAGTAAATACT
>DATFBL010000160.1:0-10858 GCA_035253865.1 Nitrososphaeraceae archaeon
TACAATAGAAAGATGAGTTCGACTTATATAGTTAGTAATGTAGCCCTATTATGGATGCAACAAACAATGTCTTACATCTTAGCAACAATATTAGTAGCACTAGCGACTATCAGTGGGGTAAATATGCAAAGTTCAATGCAAACAGCACTAGCACAAGGCTTACCATTATCAAGTCCAGCATGCGGTCAAGTAGTTCATGGTAACGTGACATTAACTGCAAATCTCGTCTGTACAGGAGACGGATTGATTGTTGGAGGAGATAACACAACGATTAACTTGAATGGATACTCTATCACTGGACCAGGTGAGAACAGTTCCAAGGTGGGTATAAACATACCGCATTCAAATAGCGTAGTAATATCGGGTTCCGGCGCTATTCGTAATTTCCAGGCAGGAGTTTTCATATCTGGTTCTGAAAATACTAATGTCCACAGAGTCACCTTTGAGGGAAACAAGATAGCTATCTTTGTGTCAGGTTCAATTGGAAGTACTGTAGAACAGAACTTTATTGGACCAAATGCAATCGGTGTGGCGTCTCATTCGTCCATAGAATTTCAGGTACACGCCAACATGATGACAGGTAACGATCTAGCAGGGGTAACGCTTGTCAATACAGACAAATCACAAGTAGATGCCAATTCAATTGGTGGAAGCAAGAACGGTATATTCCTAGATGCCCAAAGCACAAGGAACACAATACTGTATAACAACGTACTAAAAAACACTGTTGACATAAACAACGCAGACGGATTGCCACTCAACATAAACGGAAATGAACTAATAAAGAACAACTGCTTCGTTAGTCAGCCAAGCGGTGGATGTAATCCTCAATAGGAACAAAGTTCCGTAGCTGCTGATAAAAATACAAACCTCTTTTTTTATTTTAATTAACTCTAGGATAGACCTTTCTATTCCTTACGGTCTTCTACATAAGTGATGAGACAGAAATTATTCTGGATTTTCATTCGTTAAATAATAATTCATATCTATACCATGATTGACCTCGGAGGGAATGTGTTTTAAAATCCTGTGTGTTCTACCATTTAGTATTGATTAATAGTGATATTAAGGGGCAGTCCTATAGATAATATTTGAAGATATAGCCAGTACTCTTTTCATGAGAACATATTTTAATTCATTGAAATTATGTTTTTCACACAATAGCAGCATAAATCCCTGCAGAAAAAATATTGCCTCAAACAATTCTGAAAGAACGTCTTGATTTTTAAGTTCAAAAAAGTTAGATTTATTATTCAGATTTGCAAGGTTCTGACTTGTCGTATTTTCTGTTCGTCCCAAAATCCATACAGTGTGTGAAGGTTTGATACCAAATACTGGTGAGTGGCAAAATTCTTCCATCCTATTTGGCACGGTAGTCACTCCAAAGAATTCGGACATTTTGAGTGAAGCATAAATGGCTAATGGATAAAAAACATCATTGCCCAGAATATGTAAAACACCTTTGGGTAAATTAACATTATCAAAGCTTGAGGACAGGGCCATACCATTCCTATGCCACATTTGAAATTTTCTAGGTATTGATATCCCCGCTAGTTGTAAACATATAGCAACATTTGCTGTAAAAGCACTATAACTCGTATTAGCTCTTGCCACGGCTTTTTCAAGAGGATAAATTTCATTACAAACATTGGCAAGTTCACTCGTAGGGTTGAGCGTAACTGCGACAGTCCTAACACCGGCATCAGTTGCACGCTTAGCAACTTCAATATTTGATCTAGTTTTACCTGTGACTGAAATGAAATAATAAGTCATTTCTTTCATGAATTTTGATCTCATCAAGTCTGCAGGACTATAACATATGCATTTATGATTGGAAACATATTCTGCAATCAAACCGGCTACATAAGAATCTCCAGATCCGACAAAGATACAGTTTTTAGATTTTTTTGTGCCAGAAAAGTGAGTGAGAGAATTTATCTGTTTGATATAATCAAATCTAATTTTTTCTAATGAATCCATTACTAATCATTACTTTGATTAGAAAATAAAGCCTTCCCGAAAATATCTACAATTCCTTTGACTTGAGTTAGCTATGATAATTACCCTAATCCCTTACGATCTTGTTTGGAATCAAATCCAAATCATAGAACCATTCATTGTCATATAACTCAAAGAAATATTGTCATGATAGTCTTTATAGCGAAGTGAACACATTCTCAGCAATCAGAGGATCGTAGAACAAAATCTTATGTGGTTGGTTTTCAAATATTGAAAATTTGTTGCAGCTGACAATAAACTATTGTGATTGATATTAAACCTCAAATGGTTTAACGTGTTTTTCTATGAAAATCTTAATAAGATATCAAACAGAGATTATAGTAAATTCTATGTTAAATTTACAAGATAACAATCTATCAAGTAATAATCAAATTTTAGGCTCCCCTACTCTTTCAATTATTTTGCCGACACAGCATGATAAACCGGTATATCAATCACCGGCAGACATCATGAAAATTATCCCTAAGGGAATTACGTTTGAGATAATAGTTGTCCATTATGCCGCAGATACTAGTAAATACCCAGATACATATTTGATTGCACCAGATAAGGTAGATAAAGAGCACAATGAGGTGGACAAATTCAAGGATAATGTAAATTACCTTAAAGTAAGGGGTAGTTTTATTTCTGCAATATTAAAAGGAATGCAATTATCAACCGGACAATTTATTCTCGTAATGGATGCAGATTTTCCTTATCCGAGGATAGTTACAAGTGAATTGATTGTTGAATTGATAAAGAATCCTAATTCCATCATTGTGGCATCTCGATATACGAAAGGTGCATCTCTGCAGAATTTACCATTGTTGCGCCGTTTGATTAGCAAGGGAGCAAGGACAATAGCAAGACACGGATTGAGCATAAGTCATGTTCAGGATCCACTGTCCCGTTGTTTTGCACTCCCAAGACAACTAGTCAAAAATGTAGAGATAGACGGCAAGGGAAACCAGCTTTTGCTTGAAATACTTGTGAAAGTTAGAAGTAATAGTAAAAGTGGTAATCCCATAGTTATCACAGAGATACCTTTTCAACAAAAGTTTGTGTATAAATTAAAAAAACTAGAGTTCAATCAAATTTCTGAATATTTACTTGCAATATGGAGTTTGTACTGTCACAGCAAAAATTCGAAGGCACAATCTGAAAGAGTCATAAAAGAACAAGAAAAGCATAGATCAATTCCGTTCCTATCGAAAACTGCAAGGTTCCTTACAGTTGGTGCAAGTGGACTTGCATTGAATTATGTTGTTTCTTTTCTGCTTTCAAATGTTATCTCAAACTTGTGGTATATTCAGGCTGCTGGAATTGGTATAGTAATGTCGGTTCACACTAACTTTGTACTAAACAAGATATGGACATTTGAAGACAGGAACTTTACACTCCGACATGTAATAAAACAATACCTGTCTTTCCTGACATTATGCGCTTTTGGCGCCATAATTCAGTTATCATTAACATATGTCTTTTTTGAACGTTGGCATATTCACTACGCTATTTCCTTGATGTTGGCTGTATGTATTGCGTCAATGAGTAATTTTTTACTTAACAAAAAAATTACATTTGGCGAGAAAATTTGGGAATAATTTTGAACTAGTTAGATAAATCTGATTATGAACGTCTGGTGGTAATTTCATATTGTTTCGAAATTCATATAATATAGATAATCATAGAATACTGCAATGAATCTAGATAAAATTACGCTTGGTTATGGTACTTTGTTTGTGTTTGCGATGCTCCTCATTTACATTTCTGAAAATACGATATTAGACACGAGTGTATATGCACAGATTTCCGTAAATAATTCAAATTTGGCTCAAACAGGGAATGTTACTGGCTCCAACACCACGGCCATTCCTTATGTGTTAAATGTAACTAACAGTTCTGATACAACCTCGCAGGCTGTCAACCAGGTTATCCAGGCAGTAGGCGGAGGCCAATCAACATCTTTGCAGGAAGTTCTGGACGCCGCAAGTAATGGAAACACGTCAAATACTACACTTGAACAAGTAATAGATGCCGCAAGTAGCGCTTTGAACAATCAAAGTGCTAACCTCAGTAGTGGTAATGCTAGCAATAACACCAACACTTCTTCAGTTCCTCCCTAAGTCCAAATATTTTTAAATATTGGACAGTAATTTCTTCACCTTTTGTTTACGATTCGTACTTTTCTCTTATTCTGTACCTTACGTATTTATCTTCTAAAGAAAACTTCGGCGGGTGTGGATCAAGAGTTGGATTATCACAATTTGCACATTTTTCACCAAGAGTATAGATCTTGCAATTTCCACACTTGCGTAACATATGTTTCATTATAAGTTCACCGCTTATTCTTTTTGGAATCTTCTCTAATAAAATTAAACAACCCTACTTTCTTTCCTACGGAGTTTGAAATCTTTTCAACAGCATTGTTTAGTATCTTTTCAGCGATTTTGTAGTTTTCTGCCTTTGCAATTATACGATATCGTGGAGCAGCGATATACGAAATTTCAATTGAAGTGCTATTCTTGTCCAGTTCTGCCGAGGATAGAACACTTTTTATCATCTCGATTCCTCGGGGCTCATTTATGTTGAGTTCTATTACACCTCGAATCTCTACACTCGGAATTTGGATTTTCTTACTTTCCTCAGCTATTGCTGATCTTACTTCATCAGAAATGTCAAGCGATTTTATAGAATCAATCCCCTTAAATGCTACCGCCTCAAACATGTCGTAGAGATAATCAAATTTTTGCAGGACAACATCTTGCAGTTCTTTAATTTTCTCGTCACTCATGCTTGTTTTAGTTTTAATCATATGCATAAAGGCAGAAGCCTTTTCACTCTTCTTTACTTCAATAAGTTTAGACTTACGTTCTTCCCGTGAGACTTGTTTTAAAGAAAGGTCTACTTCTACTCTTGACTTATCTACCCTTATGACCTTAAGAACTGTCTTTTGTTTTGGCCTTACATATCTCTCGATGTTTCTAATCCATCCAGTTGCAATTTCAGAAACATGTAAAAAAGCAGTCAATTCTTGATATTCGTCTAAAGCCACATAAGCGCCATGACCTGTCACTTCCTTTACAGTCGCTATAACTAAATCTCCTGCCTCAGGAAGTTGTTTGATATCAGTTACCATTTAGAAAATACGCACCTTGTTACTATACTTTAAGTTTGCTTATAATATGATTTTCTTCAAAAGTCAATGCCTTTTTTGGCTTTTATTCCTTTTTTGTAGGGATGTTTTATTTCTTTCATTTCAGTCACCAGGTCTGCCAACGATATTATTTCTTCATGTGCATGATTTCCAGTTAGAATTAGCGATACATTTTTTGGACGATTCTGAACTATTTTGATTACATCTTCTAACCTTATCACTCCCAGATTAATTGCATAGTTGATTTCATCCAAGATTATGATATCAAAAGTTCCAAGTGAAATTTTTTGGTCAACAATATTCAATGCAGTATTTGCTGCTTTTACATGTTCCTCAAAAGCGTGGTCATCATCAACAATGCCTATAAAGCCTTTACCCGCAACGATTAATTCAAAATCTGGTTCTAGTCTCTTTATGCTATTAAGCTCGCCATAATGCCATTCCCCTTTGATGAATTGAACCATACAGACTCTAAATCCATGCCCTATGGCTCTTAACGCTACACCAAGCGAAGCTGTTGTCTTACCTTTTCCATTTCCAGTATATACAATAACCATTCCATCTTGTGACATGCTATTTTGGTCCACTCACTATCACCGTAATCAAATTTAATATCATTGGGTTACTTAGATATTATTCAAATTGATTTCCGATTTGACTGTTTTTCTCCTTTCAGACTGCAATTTTTTGGGTTTTAAAAAATCATAAATTGGAATCACTTTATTTACTCATTATGAATGAAGTTACCTTTACAGTTGATGAAATCAGATTTCTTTGCTCGAATGAAATTTGTAGAATCGCGACATGCAATAACGATCATCCACATGTGACTCCTGTCTCATATATTTTTGATGATGGAAAATTCTACTTTGCAACAGACTACAATACTCTCAAATATAATAATCTGAAAAAAAACAATAGAATATCCCTAGTTGTAGACAAGTCTGAGAATAATAAAAATACAGCAGTAGTCACTAGAGGAATAACCACATTTATTCACAAGGGTAGAAAATTTGAAATCTTGTACAACATATTTCATAAGAAATTTGACTGGGTGAAAAAAGATCCTTGGAAACAAGGTGAAGCACCATTTATTGAAGTAATTCCTAAAACCAAGGTTAGTTGGGGATTTTAATCTAAATTTCAATTTAATAATGGTAATGATCTTGATTTACAAAAAAATTGAAAATTGCATTGGTGAAATATGTAAATATTTGCTCCCTATCAAACATGAACATTATGTAGGGAAAGGTAGTAGAATTGCAATCTGTACCCTCTCCAGTATCAGATTATTGGAAGAAATTTCAAATGATACTAAATTGATGAATAATTTGGCGATAGTTGGGAGACTCTTATCAGAGAATATAGGAATTGATGAAATCATTAACTATTGCACAGTAAGCAAGGAGCTTGAACATTTGGTCTTATGTGGTAAAGATAGCCGTGGTCACAGAGCTGGTGAATCATTAATTGCTCTCTTTAAGAATGGAATAACACGAGATGGCATGATAATCAATTCAAAAAGCCCAAGGCCTCAATTACATTCATCCTATCATGAAGTGGAAATATTTAGGAATCGCATTACCATCCATAACTTAATTGATGAGACGGAACCTGAATCGAATAAAAACTTGTGTAGACCAAATAATTCAATAGTTTGTTTTTTTTCTTTTCTTGTTTATCTTGTTCTTTTTTGAGTAATACTTGAGGACGTCATCGGCCGTCATATCTAATTCTATGGTCGCTTGAAGTACGAAATGCCAAATATCTATCAATTCTTCCTTTGCCTCTTCAGAATTAAATTCGGTAGGGTTCTTCCACCATTTCCAATTTGTTAATCTTTGAAGTTCGATTGCTTCATGAGTGATTGCTGTGCAAAGATATGAAATTCTCTCTTCTGTCTTTGAAGGATATCTCGGGGATGCCAACAATGTGGCAAGATTCCTCTGCATTTCGATTAATTTTTGTAGTTTATCCACCTACCAATCATAAAAATTCCAGAATATAGATTTTTAACCTTCCGTAAAGATGGAATGGAGTCGTTCTTCCTATCGAATATTGATATGGAAGTTCTCCATTAGCATCTTTTTATGTAATAACTTAGAAAAAATCTTAATAAATGTTTCTGCCATTGTGAATATAACGCGAAAACTTTTGTTTTTTATTAATTTTTTATACAATTTTTTTGAAATTAATATAATTATTAAAAATTGAAATGTAATTCTTATTGTTGTGGTTAAGTAGAATATTAGTTCTAATTCAAATAAATTCCTAGAATTTCAAAGACAATGCCTATAGTACTGTATGAAATTCAATTCTGATAATGGATAGATAATATTATCAAGAATCATACAAACCATGAGATCTTACCTTAAAGTAAGATTTTATGGATGCAACGGGTTTCAATAACCCGGCAGAGTATCTTGATTCGTTGACCTTTACAACCTTTAATTCTAAAGACATGTGAGTAAGATTGAATATCATATTATTCACTAATCCATTTAGTGAAAGTATTCTTTTTTCAAATATACCTTCTGGCTCTTTATTTTCTCTTTTTGAAGGAATTGAATTAGTAAGTACAATTGCAATGTCATTTTCCATTGCAAAGATGGCTAGATCATGTAAGTGTTTTCTGAGTCGGAATTGCATCGTAAGCGATTTTTTCTTTTCATTCAAAAACAAATAACTAAAATTATCAATAATAATGAGGATAGGATGTAGATTTAGCGCGTAATCCACAATAACCATTTGGACATTTGTTGACATTAGCCTAATGCTTCTTATTTGATGAAGTATAGAGTCTGATTCATGTCTATCCTTGATATACGAAAGAATTTTCTCCGGTCTGAAAAATCCTTGTGTATCTCCAAATATTATCGAAGAATCCTTAAAGTGTGTTGCGGCATTCACACATAAAGAGTAGCATAAACCTGATCGTGCATCTCTGGAATCAGACAATATGTTTGTGATTAGACCTGTTCTAATTCCTCCTCCAAGTATACCATCAATTGAAGCTGACCCTGTTGTGATTATAGGCATAAAATTAAGCTCTTTTATTATTTATATACGAACCAAGACACCTTGGGAGAAACTTTTTATTGTCGATCTTATTTTTTGAAAACAAAAGTGAAAAACTAATATGTCATCATCTCCACAGCAACCAAAAAGACCGTTAACAATTTTACAGCGTTCATTGAATATGAAAGTATCTGTCAGACTTAAAAACGAGTTGGAGTACAGAGGTCGAATGAATAATGTTGATTCTTACATGAATTTGATCTTGTTGGATGCAGAAGAATTTAATGGTGCAAGTCCTGTTGCGAATTATGGGAAAGTAGTTATTCGCGGAAACAATGTGTTATTTATCAAAATAGAAAAGGATCTCTAAAAAAAGAGACAATCTTGGGATATGTCGTAATCAAAAATGGCAAGACGCTATCTTTTTACTTCTGAAAGTGTGACTGAAGGTCATCCAGACAAGATTTGTGATCAGGTTTCTGATTCGATTCTAGATGAAATAATTTCACAGGATCCAGATTCGAGAGTTGCAGTAGAAGCCATGACAACTACTGGCATTGTATTTGTAGCCGGAGAAGTTACTTCTAATGCAAGAATTGATGCCCAAGATGTTGTAAGAAGGACTTTGAACAATATAGGTTACAATGGGTTGAAACATGGATTTGATGGAAATAGTTGTTCTGTTCTAACTTCTATCCATGAACAAAGCCCCGATATTTCAATGGGTGTTTCTAAGAACGAGAATGGTGTACAAGGAGCAGGTGATCAGGGGTTAATGTTTGGATATGCAACAAATGAAACCACTGAACTTATGCCATTGCCTATAACTTTGGCGCATAAACTTACTATGAAGTTGGCAACGGTTAGGAAAGAAAAAACACTGGAGTGGATGGGACCGGATGGAAAATCCCAGGTTTCGGTTATCTACGAAGATGCAATTCCAAAGAAAATTGATACTGTAGTTGTTTCTACACAGCATGCTGAAGACATATCGATATCTCAAGTTAGAGAAGAGGTTATTTCAAAGGTCATAAAACCAGTTTGTGAAGATCTAATAAGTAACTCAACAAAATTTCTGGTAAACCCTACAGGTAGGTTTGTCATAGGGGGTCCTGTTGGTGATACAGGACTAACTGGGAGAAAGATAATTGCCGATACTTATGGTGGCATGGGCAGACATGGAGGGGGCGCTTTTTCAGGAAAAGACCCATCAAAGGTAGATAGGTCTGCATGCTATATGGCAAGATATATTGCAAAGAATATTGTTGCAGCAGGGTTGGCTTCAAAATGCGAAGTACAGCTTGCATATGCCATAGGAGTAGCTGATCCTGTTTCTATCATGGTCGATACTTTCAATACGGGAAAAGTTGATGAAGAAAAAATTGAATCACAAGTTAGAGAAATTTTTGATACCACACCCCAAGGGATAATAGAAACGTTACGTCTTAAAAGACCAATTTATAAGAAGACTGCTGCGTATGGACATTTTGGAAGAAATGAACCTGACTTTACTTGGGAGAAAACCGATAAATCAGGGTCATTTAGAACGTAAATTTTTTCTTCGTGATCTCAGTCTTTTAGTTTAATCTCGTTTTATGGTATTAATTATCTTACTTGAATCTCTTTCAACACCAAATTTCTTTGAGAAGAAATTAAGAATATTTTTTACATCTCTTATCAGCACGGTATCAGCATTAATTGTATCAACTCTGATAGCTTGAGGCCAATCCAGGATAAAGATATCATCATCATTTACGAGTATGTTGTACTCATTAAGATCACCGTTAATGTATCCCTTGTGATATGCAATTGTAATGCTGTTAATTATTTTATCTAAAACTAGTTCTGAGTCATTGAGCTTCTCAATATCAGATAACCTATTGCCGTAAATAGCTTCCATAACAATACAATGAAATGATCTGTACATAGGATTAGGAAAAGAAACACTAGAATCTCGGAGATATGTCAAAACATCATATTCCTTTTTCGCTGTTTCAATATTCATAAGTAACCAGCTATTAATCCCTGCACTTACATCGCGTTTCCTCTTTATTTGTTTGAAACTTGACCTTCCAAGTCTGAACATCTTTAAAATACGATCTTGATCCAGCGAATCACGAGCTAGATAGACTTCAGCTTCCTTCCCGATACCTACTTGAGGTCCAAGCGCCGTGATTATGTTCTTGTTTGAAAGTATCTTTAGTACGTAAATATCTAAACCTGTTACCAATAAAGTGTATCCTATGTTACTTTTACTTATCAATCCAAACTTGACAAGACGTTCTAAATGATGTTCAATTAAACCTTGACTTAAGCTTGAATATTGACTCAGAGTGGTAAGATTCAAAAATTGACGATTCTTCAAAGACGAAGCGAACACCTTTAAGATTTTAAAATCACTCTTATTCAATAATGAAACAAGGTGTCCTGCCTTTGAAAAAGAAGACAACTGAAAGCATTTACTGTTAATATTGAATTAAAAGGTTATTATGATATGGACATTATGTTATCTTTTAGATAACAATTAAAATATCCAACACATGAATCTAGAATCGTTGTCTCTTGATGGAAAAATATGTATTGTAACTGGCGGTGCTGGAGGACTTGGATTAGAAATTGCAAAGGAATTTGCTAGAAAGAGTGCAACGGTTATCATTACTTCTAGAAAGAAATCAAAGCTCCAAAAGG
>DATFBL010000161.1:0-2331 GCA_035253865.1 Nitrososphaeraceae archaeon
TACAGCCTGAAATTCTTATAAGAAGAGCTGTGAAACTAAGGGATTCTAAGCTATTAATATCAGATATCAGAGGTAACAAGGCAGAATTAGACGTAGACAAGTTTAATTCCATTTTTATAGTAGGCGCAGGAAAAGGAACAGCTAAAATGGCAAAAGCTCTTTCTCATATTTTAAAAGGAAAAATTACTCATGGAGCAATAAATGTTCCCTATGGTAACAAGACTCATCTTGATTCTATATCTATAACTGAAGCCAACCATCCTATACCTGACGAAGCAGGTGTTGAAGGTACAAATAAAATCATCAATATTCTGAAAAAAACGCATAGATCTGATTTAGTTTTTGTGTTAATTTCTGGAGGTGGATCTGCACTTATGCCGTTTCCTGTCAGCGGTCTCGAATTAGATGACAAGAAGAAAATTACATGTAATATGTTGGCTTCTGGAGCTTCCATTGACGAAATAAATATTGTTCGTAAGCACTTATCATTGATCAAGGGAGGACGGCTAGTAAGATTTGTCAAAAGTGGATGCACAATATTTTCCTTGATCTTATCCGATGTTATAGGAGATGATATAGCGACAATTGCCTCGGGTCCGACAGTACCTGACACTTCCACCTTTAAGGACGTGGCATTCATACTGCGGAAATATCACATATTCGATAATAAAAATTTAGAAAAATCAAAGATATTTACTCTAATAAAGAAGGGTCTAGAAGGGTCTATCGACGATACTCCAAAGCCAGGAAACTCTATCTTCAAAAATGTATATAATTTTTTAATAGGTAATAATACATTAGCATGCAACAACGCTGTTGAATCTCTAAGAAAAAATAATATCCAAGTAATACATCTTGGATCCTCTTTCAATGGTCAGGCAATAGATTTCGGAAGATTGCTTGGAAAATTAACAACAGATCTTGCCATTTCATCGCTTCCAATTGCTTTTGTACTTGGAGGCGAAACAACCGTGAAATTAAATAAGAGGAAAGAGAACGGTAAAGGAGGAAGAAATCAAGAAGCGATTTTATCCGCAGCAACAAAGTGCTTCTTTGAGGATAGAGATGATGTTACCATAGTTTCTATGGGAACCGATGGAATAGATGGTAATTCAATGGCAGCAGGCGGTGTCCTGACTCCAAAAACTCTGTATTTGATTCACAAAAATCGTATTAATATAAAAAAATACCTGAAAAACCACGATAGCCACACTGCTTTGAAAAAAATAGGATCATCCTTAGTTAGCGGACCCACAGGAACTAATGTAAATGACATTGCAATTATATGCATAATGACAAATCTTAAGTAGGAGAGGTTGATGACTATTCGTAATCTCATATAAATTAGCAGATATAATTAGGAGATATTTTTTGTAAAAAAGTATCTCTACCTCCGAACAAACTTACTTATCGTTTAATAGATAACTGAACTCACGAATGCTTACTCTATATCTAAATTGATTACTTGCTTGGAACCCTATCTTTTAAAATTTAAAAACGCTACTCAACATATAAACGGTTACAATAACTGATACAAACATTATTCACATTTTTCTTGATTCTAGAAACTTACGAAAAAAAGTTATTCATTCATTTTATTCGTAACTAAATTGTACTTTATACATATTTAGCATAAATTATGGTTTATCATTTTAATAATAATAATAATTATCAGTCATGCTACAGGATAATTTTATATAAAGTAACGGATAAAATTCGATAGTATTAAATAAATTTTATTTTTTCAGTTATTCTTTGGAGGTCTTGAAAACATGTTATTGGCGTTTGTATGATATGTTACTAATAAGCGGGGATCTTTCTGTCTTCCAGTAAGTATGCCAACAACGACATCATCTTTTTTAATAATACCTTCACTTCGGAGTCTGCGGACTCCTGCCGGAACAGCACCAGATGCCATTTCACAATCAAAACCATTCAATCCAACAACTGACATTCCATCGCTCATTTCTTGATCATTAACTTGGATAACCACGCCTTTCGTATAATCAATGGCTCGTAATGCTTTCACAATATTGGCAGGTTTTCCTATTTGAATTGCCGTAGCCTGAGTTTTTGGAACAACGCCTTCCTTATGCTTGACAGTATAATACCGGTCAATCATCTCCAGGTCAGGCCTTCCATTATTCCAATTAAGCTTCTTGTTTTCAAAAACACCATTTGTCAGCTCATAGAATGTGTTTGCGCCTTCAGAATTTACTACCGCGATATGAGGAATCTTTTTGATCCAACCCCACTGGTACAGTTCCATAAAGGCCTTTCCACAACTAGAGGTATTACCTAGCGCTCCACCAGGATAAACAATCCAATCTG
>DATFBL010000162.1:0-14391 GCA_035253865.1 Nitrososphaeraceae archaeon
GAAGAGACATGTAGATTATTGTTAAAGGAAGAATTTTTACAGGACAAAGAATGGGATTCGGTAGGAACTCTGGTTAATGTTAGACACTTGAAGGCAACTCCAGTTGGAACTCAGGTCAAGCTAAAAGCAAAGGTAATCAAAGTGGAAGATAGAAGAATCACTTTTGAAGTAGAAGCAACAGACAGCCTTGAAAAAATAGGTGATGGATTACATGAGCGCGCAATTATTAACGTTCCAGAATTTAGAGAAAGATTCAACAATAAATTAAAAAAATTAGAGAATTTGTAAAGTAGTAAAATTATTACAACTTAGTTTGATAATCATACGAAGGTAGCATTAGGAAACGCGACCATAGCAAGAAAACAATTTTTACTGAATAAAAGTTTATATGATATATTTCGAGTCTGTAGGTTTGTATGGCTCAGCAGCCTTCTCCGAAAAGTGGAGGTAAAGTCTCAAGACGTGATTTTATGAAATTGATGGCTGCTGCAGGTACGGTTATGACTTTTGCAGTTTTTGCAGACTGGGGCAAATTCCTTCCACCGCCTAAAGAGCAATCAGTTGAAAGACAAAAGGTGGAACTCCCTGATGGTTCCCAGGCTAATGTCAATTCTTTTCCAGTTAATCATGCAGAAGCTGTCATATTTCCCAAGTCTGATGACCCCGTATTGAATAAAGAGGCATTTCGGACATGGCAATTTATTAGATTGCCTGAAGAACTAGGTGGGAAAAAGAATGACGCGTCAGCTTTCAGAATGTACAGTATGGTTTGTCTTCATCTTTGGTGTCTGTGGAAATACTGGCCACAAGATGGCAGAAAAAGAGGAGAATGTCCGTGCCATGGTAGCATGTATGATCCTCTCACAGGTAAAGCATTTGCAGGTCCAGCATCATTGCAAGCTCCTCCTTCTAACGTACTTCCAAGTTTAGATTTAGAAATTACTTCTGATGGCAACGTATGGATTAAGCCTCCGAATTGGAGTCCTAATGGTAATGGGGTAGTGGGATTTGGGCGTTTCCTTACATAGAGAGAATAGTTTAACTCGATTCTTCAGATGGACTTACGCTGGAGTAGACCGTACCATCTTTATGGCACTCAAATTTACACTCCCAAGTAGGTTTGTTAGCCCGCTTGGATTTTTAGGGATGCTCACCTTTGTGATTTTTATAATTCTAGGTGTTACTGGTGCATTACTCATGCTTTATTATGAGCCAATCCTCGATAGGGCGTGGGACAGTGTAAAAAACATTAACGATGTTATTCCATATGGCTTCCATCTTAGAAACATTCACTACCATGCATCAAATGCAATGGTCATGGTTGCTTTATTGCATATGTATTACCAGTATTTCAGTGGCAGATATAAGATTAGAAACGAAATACTCTGGGTGACCGGAATTATACTAGGCGTGCTTACAATATTAGAGGCCTTTACCGGATACGATATAATATTCAGCGAAAGAGCTGAATTGGCCATTTCTATAGCAGCTTCCCTCACAAATTCCATTCCTATATTGGGACCACAGATGACAGAAGCGTTCTTTGGAGGGGGATTCCATGATTTTGTGCTTAGGTTCTACGCGTTTCATGTATTCTTGTTACCAATCGCAATGTTGGGATTGATGGTTGTACATTTCCCTAGATTCCTGGTTTTCGATGTTCCTATGGTAATGGCAATAACGGGAGCAATTATGCTGACTGGAGGAGTTTTTCCTGTAGACATGGGACTAAAATTCGATCCTAATGTTCCCCCTGGCATCACGGTGCCTGAATGGTATTTGACCGGACTTTACGCATTTCTACGTAGTGCGTATGATAAATTTACCACAGGTGTGGCTTGGCCAGGTTTGTTCATTTTTGCGTTACTTATTGTACCATTCATTGACAGGTACAAGAAATTTTCATGGAAGGATAGACCTATTATTACGGCAGTAGGGATTACAAGTTTAGCACAGATAATAGTAACAACTTACTGGGGTTTCTACATAGATCCTGATAGAACCAAATCATTACTAGAACGACTCGTCATTGATCCAGTCTTCTTATATCTTGTCATGATTTTGCTTGTACCATTATCATTTGGTTTCACTTATATGATGATAAAATTAGCAAAGAATGCGGAAGCTAATGCAAAGGTTCAACCAAAGAAACCAACGACTAAAAGCTCTATAAATTTAACAGAAAAATGGATATATGGTATTTTTATTGCTCTCATTGCATTTCAAGTTTATCTTAATATCGCTGCATATTACGCAGTTCTAAATGGAATGAAGAACTACTCTCTCTTTATCATTGGTATCATGATGCTAGTGTTTGCAGGCATGTTTCACATATTCCGACATGGAAAGTCCTTGCAAAAAGCACCGCCGCCAAAACCTACGCTTCCTCCAATGCCTGCTAAAGCAAAACCTCCTTCCTTGACGAAAACAGAACAGACACAGGCACCTCAAATCACCGCCAGTACAAAGGATCTAGAAAATTCCGTACCTAAAGAAAAAACGGTAGCTCCAACTACAAAGGGCAGCACACCTTCATCATCAGTTCAATCTTCTACTAAAATTGAGTCAACGAGTAGCCATGGTGAACAAAATCTAGTTGCTGATGATAAAAAATAACTTGTCATTTAATCAAGATTGCTGTAACAAGACAATTTATGCAACGGATCACTGATCTTAATATTATATATATTAGTCTAGTTAAAGCAGATGACAGATGAATAATCACGCTGCAGGGATCAGCATCATTGCTTTTATTGTTGCTGTAACAGCAAGTATGAGTTATTATCAATTTGTTTATACCCCAGAGGCAAATGCAAAACCAGATTTACCAGAAGAAATTCTGAATCCTCCTGAACCAGCAACGGTATCCATATTGGAAGGCTCCTCCTTACCCTCACAACAGAAAAATTTTGATCCCAAGGAAATAAGAGGAACATTAGGTATTAGTAATAAAATAATTTGGACTAACGCCGACACTACGGCACATACTGTTACTACCGATACTCAATATGAGGATCAAATAAGTGGTCCTTTTAATTCGATAGATGCTGGGGGATTAATACTCCCACAACAAACTTATGAATTCACATTTACTAAGGATGGGGAATATGCTTATCACTGTGAGCCTCACCCATGGATGACAGGCAAGGTAATTATTGTAAAAAGTTTCGTATAACTTTTTATGATTGATTCCAACACCGCTTAAAATGTTGAATTTTCCTTCATGGGTAATAATTAGCTGTTTGATAGAATCTTACACGTTCCTTTACTGAACTATTTTTAGGAACGCAACATCATCCGCGACTTCCTTATGCTCTTGAATTATGGTAGCTCTGAATTTGACCTTTGAACTTCCTTGAGGAACATGTTTTGTAATTGCTGTAAATTTGATTTCGTTCTCATTTTTCATATCCGGTTTTAAGATAGGCATTCTTGCATACGAATAATTAATTTTCTTATCATAAAGTTTTACAAAATTAAATATTTCGCTAGTATTATCTATCTGTGAATTTATGACTACGCTATCAAACCTCCCCTGATAGTTAATTTTTATCACCCCATTGATTTCTTCATTTGCTTTGACTTCTTCTTTGTCAAAATTAATGAGTATGTCTTTTTCTCCCATTATTGTAGATTAAAGGCTGTTCAATTTTAATTAATGTTAACTTATGTAATGTCTTAATCTAAATTAGTAAAAAGCCTATGTACATGTTTTGTTAAATTAAAGAAAACGGATTGGGGGTACTTACTGTTAATTGTTGTTCATGATTGAGACTCTTAAGATGTCAACGAGAATGGATCTATTACATCTTCATCAACGATAGCATCTCCATCTTCTGGATTTTGAGCGAAATTCCAGCAAGTTATGTCGCCATTGCTATTACCGCCATTTGAATTTTCATCGCTTTTGTCATCGTTTTCGTTTTCATTAACTATTTACAGTTATTTTCTTGGTGTATCTTCTGGGTTTCTTCATTACAATTGAAGTCGCCATTGTCTTCACATTCCTCCTCGTCTTTATCAGCAAATACTGGTTGTATCTGTGATGTCGCTGTTCCTATAAGCATTGTCAACAATCCTGCAGACAGTACTACAAGCATCAACACGTTTTTCGTGTTCAACATTTGTTATCGCAGAATGATACTAAACTAAGTATAAGTATATTGAGTAAGAACAAGTGGTAAAAATACAATAGTGCCTTCTTTACTACGTTAAATCTGAATTTACAGATAGAATATTATTCACCCGGCAAGGAAGGTGTAATACATGAAACGTATGATGATTGAAACGATAGTTTGCGTTGAATACGTTTTTGGACAAAAGCTATAAAATGATTAATAAAAATGGTGGACCTCTGACTAATAGGGGTCGATCCACCATTCATGAGTTTTTCCTTCAAGTTTCATATTCTCAACAAATTATAAATTGATTCAAGTCGAAGTTGCCTGGTAATGTAGTTCAGGCACTAGGACCATGCTGACCTATCTTTTGACGATTTTCCCATTCTCAAATTCTTCACTGATGTTGACTTGAATAAAATCAACTACAATTGCATTTAATTGAAGATTTCGAACCGGTGGGACTTCAGCGTACGGCAATCCCACCGGAGTGTTACGACAAAGTTAACCGTGATCTGCCAATGATCTCTTGATATAAGAACTTGACTTATCAGGCGATCAGTTATTTAATAATTTGAAACACTATCTGCAATTCGCATGTACAAAAGAAAATTAGTTGATGAATGAAATTATTCTAATAATGCATTTATGTACAAAGATCAATTATTATTGGACTCGGATGCTATTGGCACATCAAAATTAATAATCATGTCTTTTTTGATAGAATGAACATCGACAAAGCCGGATTGAAGTTCTAATACGTATAGCGAATCCACTTGAGGATTATAGACGGGGCATGCCAGAAATAGTTTACATGGATCTAATTTTTTTTCGATATGGACGACTTTGTTGCTAGAATCCAACCAAATAATATCAATAGGAATATACATTTTGTTCATCCAGAAACCCTGTTTTGATGGCTTGTCGAATAAAAATAACATCCCTTCATTTTCATTCAACTTTTCTATTCCAGAGAGACCCTTGATTCTCTGTTCGTCGGTGGATGCTATTGCCATAGTGACATTAAAACCATTGATTGAAATTATTGTTTTTTCATAATCGGGAAAGAATTTTGCATCAATAAACGTGTTATTAGTGGCTTGTAGGCCGAATCCATGTAGCAGAGAGGATGATGTCAAAAAAATTATCATAGTACCAGTAATGGATAGTACTCCTTTATTGGTATCCAAATTAAGAAACGGTACAGTTTGATTCAATTTTAGTTTTACTTTTTGTCAAAAAGGTCGGGGACTAATTACAGGCTTATCTTTATCATTCAGTCGTTAACCTCTTTTCACTTACAAATTCCGGATAAAAAATCTAAATAATAGTAAATTTACGCTTATTTACGAAATCAAATTCTACTAAAAGTCTCAATAAGTTACAAGGAGTATTTATTACGGGTACTGATACTGAAATTGGAAAAACCACAGTAGCATGTGGATTGGCTTGGTTACTCCGGAAAAACGGGATAAGAATTGGAGTTATGAAACCTTTTGCGACATCCTACACTGTTTATTCAGATCGCTACAGATCGCGTGATACAGCATCCCTTGCCAAAGCTGCAGATATTAAAGAATCTGATTATCTATTGAATCCTGTATTCTTTCAATTACCTGCTTCTCCCTTAATGGCTGCCGAAATCTTGCATGAAACGATGGACATAGAAACCGTTACCAAAAAATTTCGGGTTCTTAGGAGTAAATATGATTTCACTATAGTGGAGGGGATTGGAGGTGTAATGGTTCCTATCACGAATAAAATTTCATTATTAGATGTTATGAAAAGAATGAATCTTCCGACTATTATTGTATCTAGTCCAAGATTAGGCTCGATTAATCATACGATCTTGACAATAAACGCATGCAAAGTAAACAAAATACCAATTCTCGGGGTAATATTTAACCAGATGCCAAAAGACCCAAGTATCGTGGAATCTATGACCCCAAACTATATTGAACGATTGACTGATACTAACACAATATCGATAATTCCATTTATGAAGGAATTTAATTTTAAAAAAGTTGGTATGTTTCTGGGAAAAAGTTCAACTATCCGCAAAATAATATCAACGTTAACTTAAAAGTAACATTCAATTGCTCTTACGGTGGGACATTAATCTTTGTATTGGCTGCTTTCTTTAGCCTATTCATGATTGCAAAACCTGTCCTCTTATATTGAACCCCTTGAACAATTATGACATCTACATTATCTTTGTCTGCTTGCCGCAGATTTGTATATAGATTTCTTGCTATTATCGCTAATGTCTTTCCCATATATTGAATTTTTTCTGGATTAACTTTCAGTGTTTTGTTGGCAGTCATAATTGTTACTTTCTTACCTTGAGCTTCTAATTTTTCAGTCAGTTGAATTATCTTCTTATTTACTTGATCTTCAGGACCTTCCACCAGCATTACTCTTGCCTTTGGTGAATAATGTCGGTACTTCATACCCGGTGACCTGTACACTGCCATCTTTTCACTCACTTTACCAAGGAGAGAATCATGAAAGCATACTTTGCCTATTACATTTTCAATTGATTCTTTCGAAATTCCCCCTGGCCTTAGGATAACTGGAATGCGATGAGTCATATCAATTACTGTAGATTCAATACCAAACCTCGTACTTCCGCCATCCAAAATTAACTTTATTTTTCCAGCAAGATCATCTTTTACATGTATGGCACTTGTAGGACTTGGTCTTCCAGAAATATTTGCAGATGGCGCCGCTATGGGAAGCCCAGACTCATTTATGAGTGCAAGGGCAATCTTATTTTTTGGCATACGTACTGCAACAGTGTTCAGGCCTCCTGTGGTAATCTCAGGTACAATCCTTGATTTTTTTAGAACAAGGGTAACTGGACCTGGCCAAAATTTTTCAATAATTCTATGCGCCTTTGGAGGAATTTGATTTACAAGAGTTTTCAGCATTTTCATGTTTGCAATGTGGATGATTAGCGGATTATCTGGAGGTCTCCCTTTAATTTGGAATATTTTTGATACGGATGATGAATCTAATGCATTTCCACCTAATCCATATACAGTTTCTGTCGGAAATGCAATAACTTCTCCACTACGAATTAATTTTGATGCATTTCTAATGACAATCTGGTTGGGCCTTTTTTCATCCAACTTCATGATCGCAGTTATGAGTTTTTTCTTCATAAATGGGAATGGTAATTATTCATAGTATTATTATATAGATTCGTAAAGCACTCTAAAACTTCAAGATAAGAGTATCTGACACTAACTAGAGTCAAGATTTGATGATCAGATCTTTGAACTTGTTATTTGGAACGACCGTTCCAGCGCGGGATTTCAAGGTTCCCCTTAATTACCTATTATTCTTTCATATCAACGAATTGAGCAAAACTGTCTGTAAGAATGAAAATAATAGAGGAAAAATCCAAATCATGGCAGACATAGTGGACCTATGTAAAGCAGGGATAAGAAAAACCCACATAATGTATAAAGGAAACTTGAGTTATGAGCAAATCAATCGGTATTTGTACGAGCTATTGGAAAAGGAGCTAATTACTCAGAATCTAGACGATGGCGTCCTTACATATCGTGCTACCGAAAAAGGCAGATCATTTCTGCAATATTATAACATGATGCTAAGTATATTGGACGATAATACCATCGGAGTATCTCCTATCGTGAAATCAGTCTGACAGTCACGGCTGGTCATTTCTATGGATTTTGATAACCTGTAGGTCTCCTGTCCCTTCCGAATGATCTAAAGAAAAATCCGCTAAGTACAAGCAATACTGTAAGGCCAGCAGTTACCAATGCATGTATTATTGAATTTCCTAGAACAAGGCTAAGGATGATGGGGATTAAAGCTGCTAATCCAATTATCGGAAGCCATTTCCTTATAGAACTTTTCAAATTCGATTGTAGTTTATGATTGTCTATTTATTATCTTTTAAGCATCTTGACAGTGACATCTATGGATTTTGGATATGATTTGGATATTTCTTGAATCTACTACGCTAGCTGCATTTTACACTTGTAGTAAAACTGCCCTTGTTTCCATTATCAGATACTAATTTTACTGTTCCTGATCCACAATGTCCTGAAAGTTTTATGTCAGATGGCGTTTCATTATCACATATATTATCAAAGGCCTCGAATCCCTTTAAGGAAAAGCTATTTGATGAAGCTTGCATACTGGTAATAATGCCTCCCGATGAACCAAATTTTTCATGATCGATATTCCATTCGGCAAAGGACGTTCCCTCATCAGAGGACACAAAAAAATTTATTCTCACATCTTCTATTTCTTCTCCACCTTCACAGGAAATATCGCCCTTTCCCACGCTTCTAAGTTCCATTTCTTCTGCAAATGATATCTGAATAATAACGGATGAACAAAAGATTAGACTGAGAGTTGTTACAATTACACCTATCTTTATTCCAATTGACTTTTCCATTGGATTTAGTTATAGGATTATATCTTTTAAGGACTAGGTAAGAAAATTCTGAATCATGTTCTGTTGTCTTTTACTAACATTTGGTTCCTTTTTTTGATTTTAGAAATCATCAATGTTTTTCAAAAGTATGACTAGTCATCTGGTCGAATGGCTTTCAAACCTTTAATTATATTTGAATTTTCCAAACATTTTTTTCATTTTTTACTTGACAACAGATCTTGAACAGATCTTGGAGCACCGAAAATTGCTAGTATTTTTAGTAACTATTATGGAAATAGGACTTTCTTTTATTGTTAGTAATATTATTGAAATTACTTGTATGAAATGACGAATTATTCAAATCATTACTAGGCTGTTTATATTCTCGTAGAATTTTGAAAATGATTAACATATTTATATCAAAGGCATCTTTGATCAAATGTGTTTGGACAAAATGCATATTTTTTTGCATTGATCTTGTCAATTATTCTGATATTTTCATCACTTAATTATCCGTTTTTGAATGCTCCAGTAGGTGGCCAGACACCTGGAACTCACATTTCTCAAGAACAGTATGATAAGATTAAGAACTGCGCTACTGATTTGAGCAAGAGACCCACTCCAGTAGAATATCTTACTTACTTTAACTGCGGTCATGTCTCAAAGGATGAAAGTGGTAGGACAGTAAGACAATTTACACTAATTGTTGAGGAAAATCAAAAGATACCTGTGACGTATGAGGGTCATATTCTAGACGCATGGACTTTTAATGGCACTATTCCAGGGCCTACAATAAGGGTCACTGAAGGCGATCTCGTGCGCATTAGAGTCATTAACAGCAACGAGAACTCAAACCCACATTCACTACATGCTCATTCTATCCACTACGCTAAGAATGATGGTGTTTCGATGGGGGGATATCCGGGAGGTGCTATTTCACCTGGAAGAAGTTTCACTTATGAATTTATTGCACAACCGTATGGACTGTATCCGTATCATTGTCACGTAGATCCTATTGCTGATCATATTAACAGGGGATTATATGGAATGATGATTATCGATCCAAAAGAACCCCGGCCACAAATGACTGAGATGGCTATGCTCTTAAATGGATATGACTTGGATCTTGACCTGGAAGGACCTACCAAAATACCTCCGGCTGCACTATTCCAATCAATTGAACAAACTGAAACTGATGTTTCTAACATGACAGACGGCTTGACTGAAAACGAGACTAGCACTGAAGCCAATACGACAGACGGCTTGACTGAAAACGAGACTAGCACTGAAGCCAATACTACATTAGTTTCTTCTGACACAGAAAGTGCTGATGAGGTCGATGACAGTGGAGAAGACGAATCATCAGAAGAGGAAGATGGTGGAGTGGATAGAGTCAATGAAATTTACACAGTTAACGGAAAAGCATTTGACTATATGATGAATCCAATAGCATTGGAAACTGGAAAGCCTTATCGTATTTACATGGTAAATATGCTCGAGTTTGACTTGATCAATTCATTCCATTTACATGGAGCGATGTTTGACTATTACACTGCTGGCACAGATGAAACTGCGGATTATAATACTGATATAGTAACGCTATCCCAAGGAGATAGAGGTATGATAGAATTTACATACGCTTATCCGGGAACATACATGTTTCACGCCCATCAAACAGAGTTTACTGATCTAGGTTGGATGGGTCTATTTGATGTGAGAGGAAACCCAGTAAATCCTTCGTTAGATGATGCTACGTAAAAAGAAATTATTTTCATAAGGTATTACCCCAGTAGTGTTAGTTAGATTATTGACAAAGTTGGAATAAATAGATCCTCGGAATTGGTACCGCCTAGAGATAAAACTTAACAAAAGCTGGATGAGGCATAAATAGTTCCGTTCCACTCATTAAAATTTTGTAAAAAGTAACTCATATGAGCAAGGTTTAACCAAAATTGCTTAATGTGAAATAAATTACTCTACTACAAATGAAATTGATTTTGTAGTTTCGATTCCTGCCTGTGATGCACTTGCTAAAACTGAAAATGATCCAGTTATATCCTCGCTAAGTCTAAATGAAGGCGCTAGATTTCCATCATTATCTGTATAATCTTTTATAATGTTGCCGGAAGGATCTTTGATAGTTAGTCGTAGAAATACCCTGTCAAGTGCATTTCCCGTGTTCGGATCTGATGCAGTAAGGCTGATTGTTTGTCTCTCTCCTGCCGAAATTGGATTATGTTCAACATTAAGATCGAGTGTTATTTGATCTGAATTTACTGAACCGGTTGTATCAATTGGTGTTTCCGCCGGAGGAGAAGTAGTTTGGGCAGCTGAAGTCGACGTCTCGTCCTTCGCAGTTGGTAACGGCAATTGAACATTGCTTGATTGATTAGAGGCTTGAGCAGGTGATTGTACAGGCGAGGTGGATCCCGTAACATTTATGCTGTACCATTTAGTAACTGTGGGTCCACCAGGTGGAACCAAACAAGTTATCTTTGACGTCAGATCATTTAGACCTGTTTGAATAAGATGGTATTTGGAAGAATACGTATAACTCCATGTTGAAAAGTCAGAAGTGCCGTTAGAGCCAGTTGGAGTGGCCAATTGATATGGTTTTAGGTTATTCCAATCTACATAAACCTGACATTGGGCTGATGAGTTATCAGAAGAAGTTCCAGTTATTGTAAGTTCGCCAACTGGAACCTGCTGATTACTCGTAGGAGAATCTATCTTTATTGAAATCCCATATACATTTTCAGACTCAATACTAGTAAAAATCACTAGGGCTAAAAACATCCCAGAGAAGCCAAGAAAAACCATTTCATGACCCATATGCATTGTACCTATCATATTCCCCTTATTTTTGTTTTTTATATTTTTTTGCCTTGATTTAATGGTTGGGATTCAATCAATCCTAAATAAATAAAATAATGATAATCATGATAACATCATCATCAGCACAAAAATAATCATAGCTTCTTAAGGGAATGGAATACTTGGTAATTCAAATGGGATATTGTCTCTCATGGGTGTTGTTTCCATGCAATTGAATTCGCATTCCTTGTCCTCATTTGAATTCATATCTTTTGAATTCATATCATTTGAACGTCTGTCAAATGGACCGGCGTCTTCGGTCGAAGACAAATTAAGAGCGTTACCTTCATTATAACTACTTTGTGACCTAAATGGATCTGAATCCTCCAATTGAGATTTTAGAACAACCATGATTTCCTTATTTGAGCTTTGGTTGTTTATGAGACTGGCGGTTGTATAGTATCGCTGTACTTGATTCGTATTGAGTCCATTATCTGATGTGATCAAACTCCCGTATACATTGCCATGAATGGCAGACACTAGAAAGATTATGCTACTAATTGCAATAAGGGCAATAGTTCTACCTACCATGACCTAACAGTAATGCAATTTAGCTGTTTGCAAGTATATTTGGATTAGGTAACGAATTGCTGTATGAAAATCAAGGTAAAATTAATAGTACATTGTTTAAGGTATAATTTTAGTACGAAGATTACTATAACCAGATGTAATTGACGTATCTACTAGAAAATTGAATCAAGACTCTCAATTTGTTGCACTCGTCTCAACATAGAAATTGTTATTATACATCTCAGAAATAAGTTTCATTTCTTGGGAATCTAGATACTTTCCATCTGATATTCGTGAAAACCTATCTATTTCTTCGATACTTATCATTGTTGGTAAAATAACTGATATTTGTTCATGAGACAGGATAAACTTGATTGCTAACTCAGTAATGTCCCACCCTTTCTTATCAGAGATTGTCTTCATATTCTCGACCTTCTTTAGGGCCTCGGTTATCCATTCCCTTTTTCTAACACTCCTATGATCATTTTTGTCAAATGTGGTTTTTTCATTAACTTTGCCTGTTAATATCCCAGAAGCATCAGGAACTCGTGCCATTATGCCAACATTTCTTTCTTTAGCTGCTTCTAGTAAGGCATTTCCGGGATCTTGTTCAAGTATATTAAATACTGTTTGTAGGCATGTGATATTATGTTCACTTATTGCATGTAAACCTTCTTCCTTCCAGCCAATTGCCGGGCCGAGGGCAATACCGTGACTTCTAATCTTTCCATTAGTAACGAGCAATTCTAATGAACTGAAGAGTTCTTTGCTGGTGACCGCCTGCATTTTTGGATTGTGTAAACTATATACATCGATATAGTCTGTCTGAAGTCTATCTAAACTCTGACTTAGTGCATGTTGCAAATATTCAACGTTATGTTTCTGAGGTAACTCATTGTGTCCAATTTGTTCAGCGTTATACATATCATACCCCCATTTTGTAGAATAAACTATTTCATCTCTCATTTCTTTAAATGCAATACCTATTAACTTCTCACTTTTTCCCTTACCGTAGATATCACCGGTATCGTAAAAGTTGATGCCCAAATCATAAGCTCTTTTTAGCATCCTGATTGCTTCATCATCTTCAATCTTCTTACCCCACCAATTCAGACCTATAGTCCAGGCGCCAAATCCAATTTCGCTTACTTTGATATCGCTTTTGCCTAATCGCCTATATTTCAATTCCAAATCTCCGTAAAATTCTCATATATTTTTTGAAATTCCTTGTCTTTTATAACCGGCTCACTTTGGTCAAACATTTCAGAGATGCTGCCAAATTGATTTCCGTATTTTTTTGCCATATCAACGTTAATCCAAGACTTACATCCTGCCCATTCAGGATTTACATCTATTGTGATGGGTTGAGGTAGTTTGTAAACCCTAAGCAAGAGTGAATTCATTGGTTTCTTTGGATTATAATTCATTCTCATGCTAACGTACTTTTCATTCCATATATGATACTTTTCTAATTTAGGTAGAATCTCATGATTTTGAAATTCTTGTATTGCCTCTATTCGTGCCACGATCTTTAAAGAGTTTGTTTTATTTTGAATATCTTGAGACTTAATTCCCTCTAATAGTAATTCATAAGTCTTCAAATATTTTGATTGCAAATATTCTGCAGCCTGATGTTCCAATGTAGGAAATAACAAGAATGATTTCTGGCTTATCTCAAATCCCTTTTTATATTCCAAAATACCTCCCTTCCTCAACAAGATTGTTTGATTCCCATCTTCCAACGCCTTACAGATAATAGACCATTCTTTCAGAGCAAGCATTTATCCCAAACTCTTGATTATCTCAAAAATATTCTTATAAACGCATACTATCATTGGTGTATCTTTGATGACGTACCTACTTACCTTTGTTTCGCGAAGTTTGATAATCAAATCCTGAAAATCCATTAGATTATCAGTCTCAAAAGCCAACATAAAGTCTTGATCACTAATTCCAAATGAATAGGATGTGTTCAATCGTATCTGAGGGAATTTTTTACCAACGTTAATGTGCTCCTTCATCATCTCGCTCCTTTTTTCAAAGGGGAGAAGATACCAATCTCTTGACTTAATGAACGGATATACGATATTGTATTTCAACGGTTCATCGTCTTTCATGAAACTAGGTGTAACTTGATTCAAATAAACTGAAGGGCGTGATGTCGATAAATATACTTCCGACGGTTCGATATATTTTCCGAGTACAGTGCTGTAAACTTTGGAAGTTAACACCTGTATCTTTTCTAACGAATCAGAAATTCCCCATATCATAAAGTCAGATTCTCTTCTCAGGCCTAGCGTGGAATAAGTCCTAACCTTCATTTTTGTATTGGCTACCTCAATTAACGATGAAAACTCCTTTGCCGCCTCTTCCTTCCCTATGTCATTAAGCCATCTCCATTTTGAATCTACTTTATAAAAGGAAAAATTGAGATACATGGTAGTTGCAGTAGTATCAGTTGTTTTATCCTTATTC
>DATFBL010000163.1:0-2132 GCA_035253865.1 Nitrososphaeraceae archaeon
GAATGCTTATGTTAGACAAAAAGGCAAACCCACTTGAAGGAGCTCCACAAGCAAGGGCCATAGTTCTTGAAAAAGTTGGAATCGAATCAAAGCAGCCAAACTCTGCTGTCAGAAAATGTGTTAGAGTGCAATTAATTAAAAATGGAAAATCAATTACTGCATTCCTTCCTCGTGATGGTGCCTTAAATTACATAGACGAGCATGACGAAGTTATGCTAGAAGGCATTGGCGGATCAATGGGAGGTGCCATGGGAGATATCCCTGGTGTCAGATGGCAAGTATTCAAAGTGAACGGCGTATCACTTATAGAGCTGGTCTACGGAAGAAAAGAAAAGCCAAGGAGATGATTTGAATGGTTACAAAAGAAACTGTCATGTTGTTATTTAACAAATGGAGCACGAGTGATATTGAAATCCAGGATTCAGGACTGAAAAATGTAATTGCGCTAGATCCAGCTATAATTCCGATTAGTTTTGGAAGACATGAGCATCAACGATTAAAGAAAGCTGATGTTCACATCATTGAAAGGCTTGTAAACAAATTAATGCACTTTGGCAAGAAATATGCAAAAAATACCGGAAGAATGGGTGGCAAAAAAGGCAGGATGATAAAAACCGTCAAGACCGCACTTGACCTAATACATTATGAAACTGGCAAAAATCCCGTAGAGCTATTAATCAGAGCAATTGAAAACGCTGCACCTAATGAAGACACAACAAGAATAGTTTATGGTGGTGTTGTATATCATGTCTCTGTTGACGTAGCACCATTAAGGCGCATAGACCTGGCACTTAGGTTTATTGCAGAAGGCGTAAGGGAATCAACCTACTCTAATCCAAAGACTATCGAAGAGGCTCTGGCAAAGGAAATAATTTCAGCGTCGCACAATTCTATGGAAAGTCATTCAGTTAAAAAGAAAAATGAACAAGAAAGAATAGCCATGTCTTCAAGGTAAGTGCATTTACTTTTTTCGACTTTCAATTCTTTTTATTTTCAACCATTGCCTTTTCAAGAATTAATAATGCTGAAAGTTAAATAACGACGGATTATTCTGAAAGAACTGTAAATGAGCGCTAAAGAAAGTAAAATTTTTTCAAAGATTTCATTATCAAGTACTAACTCCGGTAAGAAAATAATAAAACAAGTATTGTTACACGAAAAAGGGTATAAACAATACAGTAAATACCGGGCCCAATCTGAAAGCGAATTCGCAGAGTTTACAAAAAGATTTCTATTATCATTGCATGAAAAACTCATCTCAGATCCAAATCCCAAAGCGACAATGAAAAAATTTATTGACGAAATAGAAGCTAATGAATTGTCATTAGATGATTCAAAAATTGAGTCTGTACGGGAAAGGCTGTCAAAACCAGACATATTGGCAGATAGGGTTCAGAGAATATTGAATTCTAACTTTGTAAAAATGACCTTTCCTGTGTTCTCCGCTTTGATTGACAGTGCTTCTGATTACTATAAAGAACCGGTCTCAAAAGAAGTAAGGACCTCTATTGTTGATGGTCATGTAATTGCTATCGACCTCAGTGAACCGATGGATAGGATAATGGACGCGGACGAAGATCTCGAATTCTTGGATGATTACAAACTTATGAATCCCTATATACTTGAAATAGCGCGACAAAAGATCTCGGCAGGTGGTGATTCTGTATTAAAGGCGTTTGAAGATGGCTTTAAAGATGCAAGGATTGGACAGTATATTGACGCCAGGCTAAAATTAAAACCCGAATCCATAAGCGACGAGAATATGATTGGATGTTATAAAAAATATCGTGCAGTCATGGGAACTGCCGGCCGCAACATGGCGTTTAATATGGCTCCTCTCAATGATATTTTTCATTTAGGGATGGCAAAGGCAGCTGAATGTGTCGGATGTGGTAACGAAATGGAAGATGCAATAGTGAATGGAGGAATTAAGATTCCCTCATGGCCACTGTACTATTCCATTGTTACAAATAATGTAGAAAAGGCGTTTGAACTTACTCTAAGTAAAAGTGAAATATATTTGGATGAAGCAAGAATTGCACTTGAGATGCTACCAGAAGAGGTAACTATAAAACCATTTTTGAAATTTTTGTTTCTGACAGTAAGTCACTATAATGAATACTGGTTTAACG
>DATFBL010000164.1:0-2466 GCA_035253865.1 Nitrososphaeraceae archaeon
CTTTCTTGGATTTTGTCTAGACTTTAAAGTATATCTTTCAATTTCGTCATTTTTAATGAATTTAATTTTCTTTGTTTTAGAGTCAATTCGAGCCATGCTAATATGTCGAGACTCTGTTTTATCCTCGATAAGTGAATAAATTGAATCCACAGCCAGAATACTGGCATCCTCCGCACTCATCTCAGCATCATAGTTATTTTCTAAGAATTCGTTTACTTCAACGCTTCTGCTACCAATAGCAATTGCATCATACGGGATATAGGTTCCACTAGGATCAGTTTGAAAAATAGAAGCGCCATTTTGATCAATTCCAGCTAGAATTAAGGCGACGGCGTACGGTCTCCCTCCAGCAAACTGGGTAAACCGCTGAGCCATATCTGCAATATTTCTTGCAACTGCTTCAACATCTACCGGTTCATTATAAATCAGTCTATTACTTTGGGCAAAAAATCTAGCCTGATCGACTTGGGCCCTTGCATCAGGTATGTATCCTGCTGCTGCTACTCCTACGTGATCATCTATTTTAAAAAGCTTTTTAGGATCGGAAACTTGCAATTTTCTTAA
Source organism: Nitrososphaeraceae archaeon (assembly GCA_035253865.1). GTDB lineage: Archaea > Thermoproteota > Nitrososphaeria > Nitrososphaerales > Nitrososphaeraceae > TA-21. The sequence goes on from DATFBL010000164.1 coordinate 565, forward strand.
TTTTTCATCAGCAGCTATTATAATACAGTCCTTACTTTTGATTCCAACTGCGAGACTTCCTCTTCTTACAGTTTCAATTGCGTACTCCACCTGGTACAATCTGCCGTCAGGGGAAAATAGCGTTGTTGCTCTATCATAGCCAGCTGCAGCAGGTAACAAATTGATACTAAATTGTTTGCATTCTTAATTTAAGTTTAGCTAACAGTTAAAAAACAAAATATCTAAAAAATAGTTCGTAAACTCACTTAACGCAAGACTAAACCATTTTACAAGTCAAATTCTCATTTTAGAGCCAGTCACATTGATAAGATTTTATTTCATTACCTGAGTGTTTGCATAGAATTTTTTATTCACTTTCGTAATAATATCCAAGAATATTGTCTACCGTTTCGGATAAATTTGTTTTACTCTTTATAAGGACTATGACGGAATAATCAGTTTCATGTATTATCAATATTCTCACTAGATCAGTTTCGTAAATAGTCCACTTCAAATGGCTTACTACGTTACCTATGTTAGTTTCACTCTTTGTCTCTTCGAGTTTATACTTCAGTACTTTGAAAATTTTATCAACAAGATCTCCAGCTAAATTTGCATTTTTGGCTATACTCAGATTCTCTATTTGGTTCTCTTTGTTGAGAGATATGGTAAAAACAGCAAAGAATATCATCTTCAACTTCAACTAAATGTTTAATTTTATGATATTTGATATCAAACATTTTTTGCACTCTATATAGTCGCAAGACTTAAAAAGTATTAGCTTCTAATAGGTCTTTTTCCTTTAATTTTCAGTTAAGTCACTGATATTGTTTTCATCGCGCATCAGCGAGGATGAAAGACTAGCTAAGATAACAGAGTAAAGATTGTGAGAAAACACATTCCAATAAAAACTGTTGAGAAGGTAAAGGGTAATCCAATTTTGAACCATTGATTAAAAGTTATTCGAAAACCGTACCTTGCACTTATTCCCGCAGCAACCACACCTGCGCTGGAGCCAATAAGCGTCAGATTTCCTCCCAGGTCCGCGCCAAGTGCAAGAGCCCACCATAATGGGTTGATAGTAATATGACCAAATCCAGCAATTATTTCTGGGTTATTGGTTAAGGTATCCAGTAAAGGCACCATTGTTACTGTGTAAGGTATATTATCTACAAAACCACTAGCGATCGCAGATAGCCATATAATGGAAAAGAAAGTTGCCCAAGATTCCCCACCTGTAATTCCAATCACCAAAGAGGACAGAATTTGAATTCCTCCATACTCAGAGAATATGCCAATTACAATAAAGAGACCTGTGAAGAACAGTAGTGTCGACCAATCCACTTCATGTAATACCTTTTCGACATTTACTCTAGTTATTACTAGGAGTACTGCTGCACCCGCAAACGCAATAAGAGAAACTTCAACTCCTATGATTTGTTGGATAGTAAAGAAAAAGATTACTGCTGCAAGTATTCCAAGACTTTTTTTCAATAAATTTTTATCTTTAATAAGATGTTCCTCCTCCTCTCTGAATTTATTAATGATATTGACATCGAATCTTTCCTTCAGTTCTTTTGAAAAGAACAGTCGTAGAACAAATAACGAGAGGATAAAGGTAATAGCGATAGTTGGCCCCATTCCAATGACAAATGAATTAAAGTCGATCTTTGCAGCAGATCCAATTATGATATTTGGCGGATCACCTATCAAGGTGGCAGCACCGCCAATGTTAGAACACATTGTTTGACCAATAACATATGGAAAAGGGGATCTCTTCAGAAATCGGAAAATCGTCAATGTGACTGGAACCATTAATAATATTACTGTAACGTTATCGACGAATGCAGAAACTATCGCAGTAAATGTGCATAAAATAACCATTAGTCGCCATGGATTTCCATTGCTTAATTCAGTGGCCTT
>DATFBL010000165.1:0-5548 GCA_035253865.1 Nitrososphaeraceae archaeon
AAGATAGGGTGGTTTTAACTAATTATTGTTAGTATAATTTATATTATATTGATTTTGGTTGTCTTAATTTCAGGAATACCAAATATTTAATTTTTCCTCTCGTCGCAACGATACTCAATTTATATAACCAATTGCAAACAAGTATCGTTAATTGCACCTAGCAGTGGAGAAAAAATCTATCTTTTCGCTGGTTTCTGCTACGCTATTAACTGGAATTTCTGTATATTTTGTACTTTCGTACTTACTAATAGGGATGGAATTTGTTATACCAATTTGTATTTCTATGGCTTTACTTTCTTTAGGATTGACAAGATACTATTCTACATTGCACGAGAAGGTCATTGATAATCGACATCATTCCAGAAACTTTGTTTCTAATTCTCAGTATTCTTCAACTGATGATCAAAAAAATATTCAAGAATGGGTTTCAAAGGTATTATTTCTATTCATTTATTCAGGCACGCTGGTTGTATGCGCTTTTCTTTCAGCGCCCAGATTAGATGTTGTATACATGAGCTGGAATTTATTTAATCCATCCCACATACTGGAACTTCTAGCTGGTATTTTGCTGTGTTTTATTCTACCGGGGTACGCTGTATTGACAATCGTAATTAAGAATTATAGAATGAAACCTCTACTAAGCCTCTTGTTAGCATATTTTATTAGTATGCTAATTACTGGTTTGACAGTTTATTTCTCAGCGATACTATTTGATAGTAATATATATCAAGATAAATCTATCCTGCTTTTAGTGTATCTGGCAATTATTATTGCTTACATAGTTCGCTATCGACTCTATGGGATTAATTTACCTCATTTCGATCTTCAGAAGGTGCGACATTCCATCATTTCTGCTCCCAGGAACACGTGGATAACTGTTAAATCGAACCTCTCTGAAGGTATTGTATTTGCGAGTCTTTCGCTACTGGTAATTATTTCGACGTACTACCTCTATGGTGGAGTAACAATAGGAGATCAGTGGTACCATCAAAATAGGGCAATCCTTTTCATGTATGGTGATTTCAAGGATTCTATAATCACCGACGGTGATCAAAACTATACTCCACTACTATCGGCCTTATTAGCAGGACTAACGTCTATTTCGGGTGTTCCATTGGCAAATGCTTATGCATCTATTGCTCTATTGAATATGACGGCTGTCTTAGCATTTTACCATTTATGTCGAACCTGGCTTCCGTTGAATTTGAAAAAAGCCTCATTATTTGCTTCATCACTTTTAGTCATAGCTTCCGGTCTTGGATGGATGTATGTGCTCTATCTAGCAGGAACAGATCCTCTTGATTCACCGGCAAACTCCATATCCTATTTTGTTCAAGAAAAAATAAGAGAGAGTGACATAAGACTATCATCTAATTTTATAATTGCAGCATTCCCAGACTTCAATACTAGCCTTACCCTCATATCGTTGCCTGCGGGTTTTATTTTGTTATCACTAATCAAGATTGAAATTTCAAATAAAATGAGACATTTGTTAATTGTGTCGCTGGTGACTTTGTTGGGAACCCTATTCCATGATGAATTTTACTTTTTTATCATAGTTTCATGCCTATTGATGGTCGCATATAATACTCGAAAAAAGACAAATGTCTTTTTTGGACTTCTTGTTGCCCTGGCGTTACTATATGTTATTGACAGCTTTCTTCCTGTAAACTATTTTACATCAAATAGAATATTTGGCGTCTCAGTGATTGAGCTTAGCGTTATATTTATAATAGTAACGTTTTGTTTATATCTTCTTCGCCAAAACTGGGATACATATTTTTTACGTATTTGGGTTAGAAGGTTGCCGCCCGTTTCAAAGAGGACTAAAATCCAATTAAAAACCAGTTATATATCAAAAGTACTATTCGTTTCTATCGTTGCATATTTAATTGCCCTATGCTTCCTCGTCTGGATTCAACTCCCTGCAAATTATATTGATGCTCATACTCAGAACTATAACACTCCGTGGTATTTGTATCCCTTCCGAATGGGGATCGTTGGTATGTTTGGTATCGCGTTTGTACTCTCATGTTTATTTAGGAGGTATGAACGGGCGGTATTTGTTTTTGGAATAATAATAATTATTGCGCTTTTTGCGGGTCCCTATTATAATGAACATAGATTTAGCAAATACGCGATGGTAGGCATGATTGTCTTTGCTTCAATGATGATTTTCAAACTACTCAATTTTACAAAAATCAAGAGTCCTATTCTTAATGGTGTGTTGGTAGCATCCATAGTAATAACTGCAAGCCTTTCAACATTAATGTACATTGGGTATAATGCGTTGGTTATACAAACTCAGGATTATTCGCATGCACTGGGCAGGAGGAATTTTCCTTCAGCTATGGAGATAACTGTACTGGATGACATGCGTTCTAAAATTCAAGACGTTTCAAGTAACAACAATATTGCGACCTTTTCGAATGAGTACAATTTTCGAAAAGGGGATATTATTTCTAAACTTCATGCGTTTTCAGGTCTGCCGTTGAAAAAATCCATACAAACACAATATGTATTGAATGCTTCCAGTCCAGATTCTTTTTTCCATCTATTAGACTTAAGCAGTACTGGTTATATAATGATACCATCAAATAGTACCAATCAATTTACACTCTCAGATCCAACTCGATTCGCTATTACTAATTTCCCGGTATTATCCAAAAATGATAATTATTTGGTTCTTAAAGTTCCCTCGTTGCTTGGGCCGTCAATTAATTCGCAAAAACAGGTTGGTATTATCAGAGATTTGCATGATCCGTTATCCTCAATGATATTTGATGAGAAAACTTTGCAGCTTAGCAATCTTACTTTTGATTTTGAAAAGGATACAAATCAATTAGTTAAAGTCGACAAATCGCATGAAGCTCAAATAGCTACCTTATTTGGAAACAAAAAGAATGGGGGTAAAACTCTTTGGTCGAATGAACTTGATGACAATGGCACAAACTACATGGAATTGCAGCTGAGGATATTGAACGAAACTAAAGATGGGAAGGGCGTTTCTGGTTTGAAATGGAAGGAAGGTGACAGAATTTATTTTGTTTCACTATCAAGCAAAGGATTACAGCTAAGAGAACAAACCACAAACGTTGATAAATCTTTGCTTTTGGCTCAAAATTCCCAAATAGTGAGCTACCCGGGTATGTGGCACTCTGTGAGAGTTGTAACATTTAATGATTCAATTATGGTATATGTCGATAATAGTTTGAGTATTAAAATTCCAAAGGATTTACAAAAAGATTCGTTACCCGTTAGAAGCATTGGAATAAGCTCAGAAAATGGTGTGATAGAATTTAGACCAGTCAAAATAGGCAAGATCCAAGCATCGCAGGAAGACATTCATATTAATGAGTATCGATATTATTATTATCCACTAACATCACTTGCAATGTCGGGAATCGATTATAGTTCTTATACAAGTAACGATTACTCTATCTTCTCAAACTCTGAAATTATCTTACCATTGGATAGTCAAGAGCTCACTAGTGAACTTTTCAATAATCTTTTAAATTACACAACGTCAGGTGGGACGCTAGTAGTAATCAATTCCGGTGACAAATTGGAAGGCAAATTCGCTAAATTATTAAACTTAGAATCCACAAATAATAAAACTCGAGAATTTGTACGCATAGGTAGTCATGATAAAAATGGTTTTAGTTTAAATGTATCAGGAATTGTACATGAATTTAGTTTTAAGCCTATCTCAAATGTTAAAGTATTGGCATCATATAGAAATATTAACAACACGCATATTGCACCTTTTGTAATTGAGAAAACGTATGGTAAAGGACAAATCATATACGTTAATAGTTTTGGGTATTTTGATGCGATACACGCAAATCCAAAAAAGAATTTTCTGTCACTCGTAAAATTTGGTGATGTATTTCAATTAGATCATCTTCGTGACAAGGTAATAGAAAACAAGACGACATCTCCTCCAATTAAGCGGTTTATTGGAGATGTAACAGCCGAAGGTAAGATGACCTTACATGGTTCATCATTTTCCCTAGAAGATAGTTTGTTCAATTCTTCCAAGTATTATGTAAAGAAGGTTTCTATATTAGATAGGTACGGAAATTTAAAGAATCAATATGAAAATTTGACCATAGCAGATATTAAGCCGTTCGGTAAGTACGAACACTTAATTAACTTTACAGACAAAATATCGTTGCCATCTGCAAACTCAAAAATTGACTACATGGAAGTATTAATACCCAACGAATTTAACATGACAATTAAGCTTCATGGCGACTATGATAGTCATTTTACCATTATTACTAATAATAGTAACTTTGCCAATACAATCCAAATAGGTAATGAATCTAAAATAGAACTATATGGTATTAGAGCCGAATTCCCCATCTTTAAAAATATTCCCGTATTGTTAAAAAGTCCTGAACTGTTAGTAAATGGCAATGTGTTGTTTGACAGGACCAATTTTTATGGACAAGAAATAGATGATTACACCCCTCTCAATGCAAGTGGGCACATACAGATAAAGTTTGACTTAGTCGATGACTTTAAAAGTCAATCCCGACAAGGCTCCAAGATAGATTATTTAAGTTACATTGGTTTTCTGGGTATCGAAGGAAAAAGAAATCAGATAAAGCAGCAGATAGACTTGCCTGGACAAATTTCTTTTGATATAGAGAAGCGCGGTATGGGTGTGCCCATAAGTAATATTTTGGGCAGCTTAATTAATTTCATCGTTGTAATTGCTATCATTTTGTCATCCATAATTGTGGTATTACTTCATAAAAGTCATATACACAACAATAACTCTCTTGATAAATAACAGATATATTAAATCTGAACAATCTTTATTATCATAACCCAGACTTAAAGAGTGTGATATGTAATACTTTGGACTACTATCACAATTGTATCAGAATTTGCTTCGATACTCTAAAAATCCCATAATTTTGAGACTCAATTAATTTATTGCTTTGCAAGATTAGGTTTTGCGAATATGTCTTATGAAAACACTCGCATAGCCTATATACAGCAATCTAATACAACATTGCAAATAAATGAAAACGATCTTGGTTACAGGTGCAGGTGGTTTCGTTGGTCGTAATTTACTTCGTGCATTGTTGAGCGATAAGAATTACGAGCTCATACTGACGGATAAAAATGAACCAAGAAGCGACATACGTGCAATATGCGACAGTCAAAAAGATCGAATAGCATTTTATAATTTAGACATACTTGATAGATCGTCTGCGTTTGATATCTTTAAAAATCATAAAATAGACACATGTATTCATCTTGCGGCTGTGGTGAGTGTCGAAGATTCTATAAAATATCCTGATAGAACCATGGATGTAAATGTAAAAGGTACCGTGAATATTCTTAATGCATGTTCCCATAACAATGTCGATAATTTCCTTTTTGCTTCATCAGCTGCAGTTTACGGTCATCCTACAAGAATTCCAATTCGTGAAGAACATCAATTGAAACCTATTTCCCCTTACGGCATTAGCAAACTACTTGCCGAAAAACATGTTTCGTCTTATTTGAATTCAAAAAAGATTCGAAACAG
>DATFBL010000166.1:0-2937 GCA_035253865.1 Nitrososphaeraceae archaeon
AGCAAGAAACTAGCTATCAATGAACTTGCCAGTAGTAAACTACGATTCATTAGCGGATTGTAAAGGTTTCCACTATAAATATTATTCTGAGATAAGGATAAAATATTTTAATTTAGATTAGAATTTTGTTGAAATTATACATTCATTTTAAAAAATATACATATTTTTTAATCCAATCATGATAAGAAAACGATTATTAGAATAAAATGTGCTATAATAAGCTAGAATATTTGCAACTTACAATGCAATGATAGCTTTTTTTGAGTTGAATACAAGACACATCAATTAAATGACTAGGGGTTCAATGAAAATCATTCATCCTTTAGCAGCCTCTTCATTTCCTGATATTCTTCCTTGCTTATTTCCCCTTTAGCAAATCTAATCTTGAGTATGTGAAGTGGATCATCAGTTCCAATAATTACAGACTTATTCAAGAGGTTGGAGGGAACTGATGAACTTGATTTGGATTTCAAAATTTGAAGCGACTCGGTATCTCCCATTGCAGTAACATTATCTTTAGCTTGAGGTTTTCGAATAAGATAACATTCTTTGCACATCATAAGATTACGATTCCAACTAATTCTTGCAGAATATTTCCGAATACCTAGTTTTTTTTGGCAAATGCAACAATAATTTTTTTCATGACTTGACAGTAATGTATGACATGACTCGCATAGTTCGCTATGAGTGGCCCAACCAATCGACGGAATATATCTAGATAGACCAAGTTTGAATTTTTTCTTACATATAGCACACTCATCTTGATCCTCAAATTTTATGTCAGCATCCTGCCCCACAATAGGCAGAAGTAAATTGAAAAGGCTATCAGCAAACTTTCTATCTAGACCGCGTTTTGAATAATCATATATCTCAACTCCTGTGGGCTTATCTGTAAGAACAATTTGAAAATTAATCCCAGATTGGTTTTGAGTTCCGAATAAAGATCTACCTACAATGTTATGCTTTTGTCTGTCAACATATTTTATTTCGGCATTTTTCTTACAACACTCAAGTACAGTATTAAAAATATCATAATCAATATCAGAAAATGACACTGATGCTTTTATGGTCACATCATAAAGTATTCATAATGGATAGAAAAATTTTTCGAACGTACCTCTCAATTTTCACAAAATTAAGACTCTGATTACTCAAGCTAACTACTAATGGAAACTGGGAATTCAAATTCAAGAGGAGTAGGCAGAAAGAGATTATCGAAATCCACTCCCGTTACTTCAAGAGATACCGTATAATTACCGGGTGAAAAAATATTACCTATGACCTTTATCGGACCACTATAATCTGCAATATAGCTGGCTGAAAGTGTATCAAAATTTGCATTTATTCTGTATGGTTCTACTGTTGACTGAACAAATTCCATAAGGATGTGTCCATCATGGCTATGAACTGTTTCAGTGAAAATCCTGTGATTTTCGCTAGTTATAGTTACAAGATATGTTGTATGTTGTATATTACCCCCAGTCTTGTTATCCATCAAAGTAAAATCCAGTTGAACGTTGTTGGTTACTTGTAATTGAGTTGTGTTGAAATCTAGCATTGCGTTTCGATCCCCAAGGCTGACCATGGGCATATTGTGGCCATCACCGAGTTCAGCACCAAATATTTGAAAACTAGAACTTAAAATAAATAATATCAAGGCGGCTGGAGCTAATAGAGAAAATAGTCTGGATGTCAACTGCCAACGAATGACCTCATTTGACGATAAATCAAATAGATTGCACTTAAATTATTAACTGAAATAGATATGATCGAGTTCGGTGTGTTATAAACAATATAAATTACCAATTATTTGCTAGACTGAACATGGGAAAATTTATCAAAATAATTCTCTCTTTTCTATTTGTATCTGGTACTATTCTGATTCCAAATTTCCAACAGGCAATGGCGGATGGTATATTTGAAGAAAATTTACCCCCAGCCACTGTGGGCGATAGAGTAGCAAGCCTGTATACAAAGATAAGCCCACCTATATTGACCTCCGATACGATGCAAAATGCATTCTTTCAACTAAGGTTATTTGATTCAAAGACTGGAAACAATATTACCAATGTTAACTATTTCCTAACTATCACAAAGGCGGATAAATTACTACTTCGTGAATTGTTTTATTCTAAAGAAGGACCTCTCTCGCTGAAATTTGAACCAGGTGAAGGTCCGATAAAGGTCTTTGGATCTACAGAACCCTTTTTGGGTGGATGGACAAGTGAAACAGGACAGTTGACGGTATCTGGTCCGGTATTATCAGAAGGAGGTTTGTACCATTTTGGTATAGAAATTTTCGGAATTGACAATGTAAGGAACATCTTTGTTCCTGAGAACGCTCCAAGATTTGACTCTTATCTCAGTATTGGAGATGTCTTCGCTACAAACCTGACCCAAAACTATAACACTACATTAATCTCTTATTATGATAGAATTCAAAACTTTACTTTTGAGCCTAATGACCTAGAAGCAAAATGGGCCATGCCGTTTGATTGGAACGTTTCGAGAATAAGATCACAAAATATCTTCGTTCATGAAGAAATCAAATTTCCTAAATCCTTTAGTGAATTTTCAAATTCAACCATATTTAGTGGAACTGTCAATGGACAACCATTGGTTGGAAGATCTCTTGCTATCGACCCATTTACTTCAGAAAATGCATTGATAATCCACTTTCTGTTGAACAAGAATGATATTCTAAAATTTGCAGAGAATCAGGCAGTATTAGGAATTAGTAATGACTCGATGAAATTTACAATTCGTCCACAAGGAAACCAATCACAAGAGACATCTGAGGATATAGTAACAGATACAGGAGGAATACATGCGTCGCTGTTATGGAATCCAAATCCACCAGTCATTGGTGAAAATGCTCTCGGCCTCAATTTCCGTGATGCACTAAGTGGCAATCGATTGAACGCTGATGTGAATTAT
>DATFBL010000167.1:0-3214 GCA_035253865.1 Nitrososphaeraceae archaeon
GATTCGCATTAAATACATGAATAAAAGAATAATGTCTGCATACATGATTTCTGTTACTTTTGTAGTAACGTTATTTATGAATGGTAATACAATATACGCTGATAGGATAGAATGTGAGGACATCAAGGGTGTAGAAAAGTGGTCTTCAGAAGGACATGACGACAACAATCCATCAGAAAAGAAATTCTACAAAGCGTTAGAAGAAAAAACATTCTGTGAGGTAAATGAAATGATAGACCATGAAGAAGTAGAAGGAGAAATCAAGGAAGACTCAAAACATGATTTGGATTGGCTGAAAGAAACAATTTACTATCAGTCAGTAGATGAAGAAGTGCAAGAATGTATTGATGATGCATATGAGGATTCTCCTGACGATGATGGAGATGACAACGCAGCAGATTATGAGATGCTAGAATGTGGTTACTAACTGAAATTGTAACAGTAACGGTTCTTCCATTAGCATTATGAGTCAATCAAATAAACCTTAAATACAAAACATTATCCACAGAAATATAATGAAACCCAATTTATGCAATCCTTGTTGCTATAGCATCGTTGCTATTCATGATGTCCGTTAATTCATCTTTAAATTTTGTATCCACATAAACAAACTGTTCCACTTCTGGTGTGAAATATATTTGTATTAGTACATTTGATGTCAAACCTCCTGCAACGGATGTAACTATTTGAGATAAGGATGGTACGAATTGCACAGTTCATTGGTTGGATAGTAAAGTAAACGTAATGACTCCTGAAGCTACGAATGCAATAAAGAATGCCCAGATTGCACATCAAGAAGTTGACGATTCAGACATAGGAACATCGATAATAGAGGCATTATAGATAAGAATACAGCTTTTGCCCCAAAGTAAGGCCGAATTAAAGTAGAACCATTCGACATATTTTACATGGCCAAGTGGATCCGTTTCCCAGTCTAATGGAATCGACTTAAAGAACTAAAGAGGTACGGGTCCGATGGGCTTCGATCCCACGAACACTGGCTTCGGAGGCTTATGCTTGACAATCAGCACCCTGTCCTGACTGGGCCACGGACCCATCGAATATTGAAATGCAGAAATATTTAATCGTAAACGTACTTTTCCATGAGGCAGTACAAAAGGGAGTACCAATTTCAGGATTTGTATGAGGTATTCACACAAAGATTTAGTAAAGTTAATGATACACAAATCTCAACACAATAATCCGTATAGCCTTGTCCGGCAATGACATGAATATTAAAGCTTTTGCAATAGATATCGACGGTACCCTGACAGAAAATGGCAATGGAACGATCTATCTTCCTGCAGTTTCAAAAATGAGGTTTCTTGAAAAGGTTGGGTATAAAGTATTCTTTGTTACTGGTCGTTCTTCAGTAGAGGCATATGTCTTGTCAGTATTCCTGGGCATAACCCGGGTTGCAATAGGCGAAAATGGTGGAGTTGTCTCCAAGGGCCCTTCAGATCATACGATTCTCGGCAATAAGGAGCTATGTCTGAAGGGATACGAAATATTGAGACATTCCCTCACTCATGTAGATTTCAAACCAGTATTTCCAAGATTATCCGAAGTTGTATTGCAGAGGACCTTTGATATAGAGGAGGGTAAGAATATACTGAAGGAGAAGGGATTGAAATTAGATATAGTTGATAGCAAATATGCATTTCATATCAACGAGCTAGGTGTGAATAAGGCGAAAGGACTAAACCTTGCACTAGAGTTTCTAAATATAGAACCAAAAGAGGTTGTGGCAATTGGAGATAGTGAGACTGATATTCCCGTTTTTGGGAACTGCGGACTAAGTATTGCATTAGGTCATTCCGATGATGATGTTAAGGCTCATGCAAATCATGTTGTAACTGGTAAGGAAGGAGTGGGATTGTGCGACGCTATTGATTATGTCAGTCTGAATTATTTGATATAAGAAATGGGCTTTGAAAAATTCATCAATGAAGCCAATGAGGCAGTGAAATTTTCACTAGAAAAACTAGGAATCAAAAATGAATCGTTTAATCTTTCAGAGCCAGCCAGAGAAGAGTTTGGTGACTTGAGTTGTAATGTTGCTTTTTTATTAACAAAGAAATTAAAGAAATCCCCTCAAGCAATCGCATCAATGCTGGTTGAACAATACAATCAATTCCGCGCCAATGGATTTGAAAGTATAAAATCATACATTTCTTCTGTAGATGCACACGAGAGTGGATATATTAACTTTCAAGCAAATATATCTCTAATTGGCAAAGAGGTAATTTCTAATATTTTGAAAAATGAACCTTCACAACTTGATATTGGTAAGAGAAAAAAAGTCATTATTGAACACACGAGTGTTAATCCAAATAAAGCGTTGCATGTGGGACATCTAAGAAACGTGGTCATAGGTGATACAATGTATAGGATATTGAGAGATACTAACCATGATGTTAAAGTTTTAAACTACGTGGACGATTCTGGACTACAAGTTGCTGATATTCTGGTGGGTTTTTTATTTCTAAAATTTCCAGTTTCGCCACCTGACACTAATATGAAGTTTGATACATACTGTGGTAACGAAATATATGTTAAAGTAAATGAATTGTATGAAAAAGATCCACAGTTGGTTGAAAAAAGAAAGTCATTGTTAAAGAAGTTAGAAAAAGGTGATCCTGAAATAAGCTCATTTGCCTCTGAAATTACATCTAAAGTTCTAAAAGACCAGTTAAAAACGTGTTGGAGAATGAAAGCTCGTTATGATTTATTGAATTTTGAATCGCACATTATAAGATCAAAATTATGGGAAAAAACATTTGAGAGAATGAGAAATGAAAACATAATAATCAAGGAAACCGAGGGTCGAAATGCTGGATGTTGGGTCTTTGATTCTGAAGAAGAAGGAGACAAAATTATAGTAAGAAGCGATGGAACTGCAACTTATATTGCAAAGGATATTCCTTATGCATTACTAAAAGTAGGAACTCTTGAAGACCAATTTAAATATCAAGTTTTCCTAAAACAATGGGACAATACTACATTGTGGACTAGTACAATTGATGAATCGAAGGCCACAAATCAACCTAACTTCTTTCCTGCTGAAGATTCTATTACGGTTATCGACAATCGACAGACGAGATTACAAAAAATTATCAATGAAATTTTAATTAAGTTTGAATCTAACTCCAGTAGGTATTTGCACTTGGCCTATGGTCCGGTCTTGCTATCAAGTAGTACTGCAATAGCTTTA
>DATFBL010000168.1:0-6262 GCA_035253865.1 Nitrososphaeraceae archaeon
AGTATTAATCCGCCTATCAGTATCAATATACCCTTTTTTACTTTTCCAACGTACATATGACCTATTCCTGGTAAAGCAAACAATCCGCCTAGAAACGCTATGAGTGCCGTTGTTCCAGGACTCTTATATGGTAATTGTTCTACAATGCGAGATGGAGCCTCGGAGTGTTCAGAATGTTGATGCAAGGCTGAATGACATTTAGGACACTCAGCGACGTCCTTTTCTGCGTCTAACTTTTCTCCACAATTATTGCAGAAATTTGCTGGACCGTTCATTTAAACTCCAGTAGACGTCAGAGATTAATAAAGAACACCCTATCGACTGTATGGTCGAGGGTGAAAGTGACGATTAGGAAAATTTTATAAATTACTTTTTCTTGTAAGTGAATTGAAAGTGACTACTATAGTTGGTAGTATTTTAGTTGTATTCTCTTTGCTTATATTGACGCAGATAGTCGATGTAAGTGCTCAAACCCCAAAAGGAAGTTTTGAAAGTCAGGCTTTTACTATTTCAAATATGAGTGCCATACGCCAAGACTCTATTTATGCCCAGTCTTGGGATATCTTGGGAATCATAAAGAACATATCAAATAAGACACTTGAGAATATTGAAGTTGTTGCGGAACTGTATGATTCTACTAACCAATTGATTGATGTCGTCAAAGGCACGCCGACTTTTCCCAACTTGGCACCTGGGGAAACTTCATCTTTCAAAGTAGAATATCAAACGGACAGCAAAAATGTTACATTTGATCACTATTTGATAAAGATGGGTATCACTTCTGATGAATTGGGCAAATTTGGTCAACTGTTGAGCCTCTTGAACAATACGAAATAAGCAATAGTATTCTAATTACGACCCATCTGAAATTCCAGATCGGTCCCTTCCGGCACCATATTTTAAGACTGAAATTGGTCATTTGTTCATTACGCAAGATTAGAATTAGAGGATGACAATTAACAATAAGATGAACAATATAGAACAAGATCTTGAAGAATTTGCAAATTATATCCTAACAGAATTAAAGCAATCAAACGGGGAAGTTAGTAATTGGGATGAAGTATTAAGGAAATGGAAATTAATTGAAAAAAAGAAAGATCTAGATTCAAGAAAAAAATTAAAATAATCAACCCTAAGTGAACCTTTTGTAACTTCAACACACAGAATATTTATTTTTGGGAAAATTCTGTTAGATTTGTTCGGAAACAATTCAGGAGTAGGAACTTGAATTCTAATTTAGACCCATCTGAAATTCCATAATCATCCCGACGAGTTAGAGTGGTTCATATAGAAACTAATCTCAGTTAGTAGATATATTACCTAGCGGACTTTGACAATTGTTTTGTTATGTCTACAATATTAGACACGTCTTTGTAAATGGGTGCAAAATTGTATCCAAAAACTATGTGGTCAATCCCCATTCGTTTTATTTTTTCAATATCAGTCCCAATTTGTTCAACGGTTCCACTCATTGGCGTTCTTTGATTTTGATTTAATGAGTCTTTGATTCAATTATATAGGGATATGTTAATAATATTATTCGAAAATTATTTGGATCTTTATTGGCTTCCCTTGCCGATTCCTTTACTGATGTTAAGCAATTTTGCAAATATTCAAAAGGTCCTGCGAGAACGCCAAGCCAACCATTCAAATCATATTTTACTGAAGTTTTATGAATCAAAGTTAAAGTTTAAAGAATTGTAGTATATACTAATTGATAATGACTAAAGAAGATCTATGCGCTAATTGTAACCATACACGGGGAAATCACACAGCGATATCAGGAAGTAATGACAATGACACTAAATGTAACTCGCCTGAATGCAATTGTAAAAGTTTCGTAGAATAGTTAAAAAGGAATACAATACTAAATAAAATAATGTCTAAAAGGGAAGTATGCAGAAATTGTCAGCATGATAGAGAGATACATAAATCGCTTACAAATAATGATATAGGTAAATGTACTTCACCAAATTGTAATTGTGAAAAATTTCAATAAATAAGCAAATTTAGACACTAAATTTTGCTTGTGTGATCTCTGTTGCTAATTTCTGGAAAACTCCTTGCAAAAAAATGGGCATAGAGTGTATGTATCTGTCAATTGCCTGAACCAAACAATCTGCCGATTTTTCTTCCTTGAATGCTAAATCAAATAAAGTCCCACTTGTATTCCTAAGTATAATATTGTTTAAGGTATCACCACAAATCTCCCTTGCTGTTCTTTCTATCATACTAGTCCAGCGTCTTAATTCTTCTTGTTTGACGGTATTAGAAAGTTGAGCGGAAGATTCTATATCGTTAATATCAATTTCCACATAATCCTCTGGTTGTAATAGATTAAATTTCTTTCATCCAACTACGTTATTTGGCTATTATGATGATTAAATCAGAAAATTAAAGATGAATACCTGCCATCAAGTAATGAAGAAAACAAAGAAAGTTTAATTGTTTTTTCAAATCATTTCTGCTAAGATATAAATTATAAATTCTAATTAGGACCTATCTGAAATTCTAGATTCATCCCTTTCCCGCCCATACCAAAAACAATATGAACCTACAGCACTCAGTTCTAAGACTATAAAGAATGAGATGATGTCCCCGAAGCAATACATTCCCCCTGTCGCTGACAGTCAGCGGTATCCGCTCGAGGAGTGATCATTCATTTACGGTATTAATAAATTGAAGGTATTCTGAGTACCACAGGCTAAACATTTCGGTATTAAAAAGAATCCTAGTGTAGTCTAATGAAAAAATTTGCTAATGATTTAAAGATCAAATTCCTGTGAAAAAGAAGGTTATGGCACATTTTTAACTGAGATTTACCTATTCATAGTATGAGCGAAAAGGAAACTTGTCCTGTATGTAAAACGGGCAAACTCAGACCTGAAGAGGGAGATATTGATGCCATAGACCTTGTATGTGATAATGCTAGTTGTCGTCATAAGGTGAGTGGAAAGGTTACTAGGAAAGATGACAGTAACGAAAGTCCATCACATGCATGAGGCCTACCCAGAAGATTGAGTCCCAAGGCATAAAAGCAGCAATGAATAATAAGTCATGTTAGCACCTATAGAAATAAATGAACATCAAAAAAAGATATTGGTTATAGTAATAGCCTTTTTCGCAATAATTGGAATTCTTTTCGCTGTTGTAATGGGTACATATTATTACATAAGTCATAGAATGCAGCAAGAAATTGGCGAATCGATGTCTAGGTCGGATAGCCCAAATCCTAAATAATTTAAACTTCTTCAAACTTTTCACAGGGACATAATGCACAAGAACTATCCATAAGGTCCCCTGCCGACTTTGGATGAAGTGGAGAATAATGATCATTATTACTATGATGGCACAGTGGATTTGCACAAATTTTAACACCTTCAACGACCTTTTTTGTTTTTATTTTCAATTCGATACTAATCTAATCTACATTCAAGTTTAAATAATTTTAATGGGTAACTTATCTGAATATCTATAAATAGACTCACAAGTCGTTACTACATGATAGGTTTTTAATTACATTGTTAAATTAGCGTCAAAAATGGTGTCTTTGTTGCAACTACGGGGATAGACTTTCTATCGGTAGGAACGGCGGGTGATAAATTTGATCCGATCAGAGAAACGCATGATTATCATGTTGTCCAGCAAAGTAAGAACGGTTTTCTTAACTTAGAACTGTCAAACGATGGTAAAAGTTTGACAGGCGAATTTTATACAAATGATGGAGAAATCGTTGATTATTTTAAGTTAAGCGAACACTAATTCCCGGTTCATATTATATATCCACCCCAGCGTAGTTTAATTGGCTCCCTTTGTCGACGCTGGGTTGGATGTATGATGCCTAGTAGAATCTGTTCCAGACATCTGAGTGATTGCGATGCCAGTAAAGTAAATCCAGATTCTAGTATTAAAATGTGAATCCAATATTTAACTGCAATAGCCGATTCTCATTTTTTAGAAACAAACTATCATTTAAGTATTCAGTGAGTGTTCGAATATTTATGAGATCAGCCGACGCATTATTTACTAAAAAAAAGTATCACTGTTGAAATGAATTACTAAGAGATGAACTGAAGATCAGAAATAAATGACTATTGTTGGCGTAACTTCGATGGCAAGGAAATGGATAACGAAATTCTTTAAGGTAACAGTAAACCTCGTGGACAGGCGATTAGAGTTATTACAGCGTCTTTATAATTTAATACGTAGGAAATAGAGCAAATAAAATATTCTTAGTTCTGAGACCGTCATCATCACATTAAAAACGTCAATTCGTTCAATGTAATCGACAACATTTTAATCCAAACAAGCTTTCCAAGATACCCAGCGGCTAGCATAGACAATATCTGGCGGTTTTTAACCGTTCTTTAGTGCAAAAGGCATTCTCATCAGTCCCTTACCTTTCTCTTAATCCTCAGTGCTCATGATCTAATAATCGAACAATTTATTCTCGTCTGATCTAAGCCTTTTAACTTACCTACTCGAACTATTATTTGTGCAGAATGTATTCTTTATTATGAGCATGACAATATTTTTCACTTTACTATTGAACACGGGAATATCTGTAAATGTCAATGCACAGATTAATCAATCTTTTCCAAATAGCACAGATTTGACAAACTCATCTAATATTACTCGTCAGTATTCTAATTTCACGAACTCATCACAAATTTCCAATACCACTATTCCGGAACAATTACCTCCTGAATCTGTTAATGGTAGTAAAACTGGTAAGATCTAAGTCTAATCAAGCATTAGGCTCAAATGTAAACCCTAAATATTTTCTGGCGTTCTTTCTGCAGGATTAATTAAGAACGATTTATGCATTGATGAGAGTGAAATGGGTTTGTCAATCTGTATATAGTATCTTGGGCTTGTTGCCTGCTTATCAATTCGCTTTACTGATCTTCAGGTAAATAAATATGGTAACAAAAATAGAAACTTACACAATAATGATTCTTGATGACGAAGAGGATATCTTGAAACTTTACAGTGACTTCCTTACAAGCAAGGGTCATAAAGTACTTAAGACGTATATTAACGCTGATACCATATTAGATGATATCGAGATTGAGTCACCCGACGTTTATCTAATCGACTACAGGTTGCTTGGTAACATGAATGGAGTTGAGATTGCTATAGAGATCTTAAAGAAATTTCCTTCTGCATGCATAATTTTCATTACCGCATTTGAACTTGTAAGACAAGAAATATTAAGACGTGATATTTTTTCTGGTAAAAATATAGACGTTTTGATTAAACCCGTTAAATTATACGACATTCAAAATTCTTTAATTAACTTAATAGACAAAAAACGTCTGATGTATGTTAAATAAAGCACTGCGATAGCGCCAAACGCGATTTACAGATAATTGAAGGAGGCACGCCCTAGCCCATGTGCTTGACATACACACAACTCAAGAATTTCAGACACCAGTATTGATAATCGCAATAGAAGAACCGCTAGTGGGGCTTATTGCCTCAGAAATTTTTATTATGTTATGCACTAAACGGAGTCCCGGCAGAAGTGACTGATTTGCGTTACTTTAATTAGATACTCAACTGATTGTGCTGAAGTATTAAATAACGTGTGGCAGCCATTAAGCTCTACTTAGTATCGTGATATCCCTAGTCAATTGTTTAACCTACTTAAGACATGTTGGTTAAATATATTTAACATGAAGCATGGGCTAGATTCGAATGGGTACTCGAAGTTCGTTGTTTGCGAAAACTGTCTCCATTACGGTAGCATATGCACCTTCTATGATGCCAATAGGTATTGTATAGAATGTCTATGTGATCATGCGTCTTGTCCGAAATGTAGTTCTGGATATCACGCAGTTAATATAGCAGAATAAATATTGTTGGGTGAGAGTAGTCTTTTTTAGTGTACATCTCGTGGCTATCCCCGTAACCATATTTCCGTTCATTACTTCGCGTTTAACATGGGGTATTTCTCAATCAATTCGTTTAATTGCTTAAATCTAACGGTCGAAGACTAACAGCCTAGTTGTCTCAAAGCGCATGATCGCTGATATATACTTAATATTTGTTGTTCAAACACATATCAATGTCGCATGACGGAAAGAACGATGAAAGGGCGCAAAAAAATGTAAGAGATACTGTAGCAAAAGAAACTAAAGAAGACATCAGAGATACTGTAGCAGAAGAAACTAAAGAAGACATCAGAGATACTGTAGCAAAAGAAACTAAAGAAGACATCAGAGATACTGTAGCAGAAGAAACTAAAGAAGACATCAGA
>DATFBL010000169.1:0-8191 GCA_035253865.1 Nitrososphaeraceae archaeon
ACCATATCCTGTTGGTTTGTCAAGAGGTACACAAATATCACTTTTAATATCATTTTCAAATTGAGCAATATACGATGGCTCGGGTTCAATAGAACCATATTCCAGCACTTGGTAGCCACCCGAATCTGTCATTATCGGACCATCAAAATTTATTATTTTGTGAATACCCCTTTCTCGTGCAAGATCACCATATTGTTTCAATGTGATATACGCATTTGTAATAACGGCTTCAAAACCCAATTTCTTTAAAAAATCTATTTCTACAGATTGTGAAACAGGATGGATAACAGGTATAAAGGCAGGAGTTTCAAAAGTCCCACTAGGGGTTTTAATTTTTCCTATCCTTCCCGCTAGGTCAGAATACCTGACCTCAAATAACAAATCTACTTCTTGAACTCCCTCATGAATTCTTCATAGATTGACTTTACCCTGTCAGCTGCCAATCCAGAGCCTTCTTCTATACCATATTCTGTTACCTTAATTTTATCCATCACAATTATCGCATGGACGTCATCTCTGATTTTTACTAGTCCTGGAAATACCCTTGATAATCGATCTGCAAGACCCTTAAGATCAAAGGGTTTTTCCAAGAGCTTTATTTCTTTCACAAATGTTCCATTTATGATAATTCTCAGTATTCCTTGACTTTCTAAATTTTCAAGAACGATATCTAATTTTTCGTCGATAGCGCTTAAAGTTCCGCTATAATTCTTGTCATATGATGTCTCTATCAAAACTTTTTTTCCTACGAACTGAAGTATTTCTTCATAAAACTTTCTTATGGTTAAAGCAGACATTTTTCAACTAGGAATGTTTCCTAAAGTTCTATATATGAGTTTCAATAACCGCTTCGATCAAACTCAGTTTCATTTTTCTATCCATTCATGTTCTAGCGTCAAAGCTATTCAGGGTCAACGTTTTTTTGGGAACGTACTCAATTCGTTACTTTGACATCTCAAACATGATTTAGCTTCTAAATTTCCAAGATAGCAGATGTAATAGCATTTCGTGCATTGTAAGCGAGAAATTCCATCTTTGATGATTACTAAACCATCTCGACGTTCTATAAATCTGGAAGATACTAGATTTTCCAGGACTATTTCTAAAATCGAAGAAATATGACCAGATTCTTCATTTCTATATCTAAGATAAGTTTCAACAATGTTAATTGGGATATTTTTTGCTTCAAGCTGTAATTTCCCTTTGTTATGATTTCTGAATAAAAGATCCCTGAAATACCACTCCAGTTCATTCGTTTCAGTCTTGCTCATATTCCACTTAATTACAGAAAGCAGAAGAATAAGAATGGACCAGATTCAAATTAGCAAACTTCAGAAACTATTTAAAAATAATTGATTGGTTAACTAGATGAGTTAAAATGCAATGGAATTTAAATAATTTTACAAAGATAGCTTTTTCCAGGATAATTCAACCGTTTGGGGATAACCTTAACGACGTTGTTAAGATTACGAAGGCCTTTAGCTTTGCTGCAAGTACTTACTCGGGTATATTTAGAAATGAAAGCCATGAGCCATACATCAACCATGCCATGAAGGTTGCCCTCATATTATCCGACGAATTGAAAGTTCATGACGTAGATACAATCTGTGCAGCAATCCTACATGACGCCATTGAAAAAAGCAAAGAGAATAGTGCAGTAGTTGAAGATTTGAAATCAAATTTTGGTGATAATATTTATGATACAGTTAGGATACTAACGGAACCAAAGACCAACGAAGAAAATAGGGAAAAATTACTTTTCAATTATTTTGAGAATATTTCAAAAGGTCCAAAGATGCCTAGATTCATCAAGCTAGCTGACCGTTTAGACAATGCTCGTTTCTTAAAAAATGACATAAAAAAGGAAAAAGCACTTCGATATAAGGAAGAGACACAAAAGTACATCCTGCCGCTGGCTGAAAAAACAGATGATACTATAGCACTAAAACTATCAATTGCGTTATATGAAATAAAATAAATTAAAACTACTTTTGTTCACACGATCCATCATTTGATCTCTTGTGTCTTAACCAATGATTTCCACAACCAAAAAGCCTATGCTGTGTACACCCGCATATGGGACATTTCTTCATAAGATATTTTTCCTAATCATACTTATCAAATTTTCTCTACTCTAAAGGTCGATGGAAGGCTTCTTGTTATCTTAAAGTAAAGTAGATTTTTTTAGATGTAAAAATCAAAAGAAAGATAAAAGTAATCAAATCCAGTATTTCATTATATGACGGAAAATTCTGTTAGACACATAGATACCTTAAGGGAAATGGATTCTATGAAGAAGGAGTATCAAATTCGATGCAGCCATTATGAGTTGGAATTATTTAAAAGTGAAAAACGGATTACCTGTGTGATATGTGGCAAAAATTGGGATTTCTTGGAAGAAAGGGGATATTCGCACAAGAAACAAGCCTATTCCGCGGAGAAGGATTGATCATTTGTTCATTAACTTCTCAATTAAAAATTTTAAATCTAAATGAAGGTGATCTCGGTGAAAAGAAAATTTAAGGCCGCTCTTGTTCAAATGAAATCTTCAACAGACAAGGAACATAATTTGGCTTACTCGGTCAAATTAATAAATGAAGCAGCCAAGAAAAAGGCACGAATAATCTGCTTTCCTGAATTTCAAATGGCATATTCTCCACCTGAACAAAAGTTAGAATCATTGCACAAAATTTCAGAGAAAATCAGTGGTAATTTCGTATCAATGTTGTCAGATTCTGCAAAACAAAACAAAATAAATGTAGTTGCAACAATATATGAAAATACCAATACCAATGACAAGAATCATAAAGTTTTTGATACAGGTTTAATAATCAACGAACTTGGAAAACTACAATCCATTTATAGAAAAGTCCATCTTTATGATGCATTAGGATTCAAAGAATCTAAAAAGTTACTAGCAGGAAGTACTATCGAAAAACCAACTAAAACATCAGTTGGAAATCTGGGATTGCTCATATGTTATGACATGCGATTTCCAGAGATTTCTCGAATTCTAACCGTCAATGGGGCCAATGTACTAGTGTCCCCATCAGCTTGGGTAGCTGGATTTATGAAGAAAGAACACTGGGAAATTATGGTTAGAGCAAGAGCAATAGAAAACGGCGTATATGTGCTAGCACCTAACCAGGTTGGTAATATTTATTGTGGACATAGTATGGTAGTTGATCCATTTGGTGCCACAATAGTAGATATGGGTAATCGGGAAGGAATTGAATTTGTAGATATTGATAGCTCAAAAATAGATACCACAAGAAGAACACTTCCACTTTTGATGAATAGAAGAACTGATGTATACCGAAATTATGTTGATGTATTTGGATCTAAATTATGATGACTGTCCACCGTATTAGGTCGATTTTGTCGGCAATTTTTATTTACACATATTTTAGATGCACTTTTTCTTTTGAACATTACATTTAATATTGGCCATCCGCAAGAACAAACGCTGTTATTTTTCTTAATCAAGCCAAATTGAGGAACTAGGGCAATTGTCTTACAGCCAGTTACCCTAAATTTAGAGCAGGTAATAAATCGTTTATTTGTCTTATTGCTCTTGATCAAGACCATTTCTCCTACGTGACATTTCGGACATTTACCAAAAGACCTATTAACTTGTGAAGTAACAAGTACATTTTTAATGTCATTGCCAATAGCCATTTCATTTACTTTGATCTTGTTTAGAGGATTCATTAAGGAATTTTCTAAATATTTCCTAAGTTTAATCATATCCAGCTCTCCTTCTTCTACACTTTTAATACTGGATTCCAAGAAGGCGGTTAATTTTGTTGAAACAATATCTGGAATAAATTTCTTCATAGTTTCAAGAATCGCAAATCCTAATTCAGTTGGTTCTAATCCAATCTTGTCTTGAATTATATACTTGCGTTTTATTAACAAGTTGACTGTTTCGGCCCTGGTAGATTTTGTCCCAATTCCTTCTGATTCCATTTTGTCTAATAAACTTGCCTGATTATATCTTGCAAGCGGTTTAGTAAAATCCTCGATTGCAGTAACTTCTTTTACTTGTACAGAATCACCCTTAATAAGCTGGGGCAAATTAGTTTCTTTCAGACTAAAATATGGTTCATAAATAGGGGTCCAACCATAATCTAAAATTGTACTTCCTTTAGCAACAAAATCATGGCCTTTTACATCAATAGTAATTTGGATAATACTGGTTATGACATTGTTTCCAAATGTAGCCAAAAATCTCTTGATAATTAAATCTAGAATTTTATTCTCGAGCGAGGTTAATTTCTTGTGTTTTATCCCTGTAGGATAAATGGCTGGATGAGCTGGATCTTCTTCGATACCTTGGTAGGGAACTAAATCTTTTTTCATCAACAATTCTTGTATGATGTTTTTATCCACAATAGAATAATTTTCGCCTAATAGATCTAGAATTCTTTTGTATCCAATGGAGGGAGGAAGTTTTTTACTAGATGTGCGTGGATATGAAATTAGTGCTGCTAAATAAAGTGACTCAGCGATAGAGAGGGTCACGGATGGAGAGAGTTTGAAGATTTGAAAAGCTTCTTTTTGCAAATCACTCAAGTTGAATGGTGTTGGTGGATTGACCTTCCTGTTCCGGATAGTTGTTGTCTTAATCACGCCTTTTTCATTTCTACATGTATCTAGTATTCTTTGCATATCTGAAAATTTGTGTACCGTAGTGCTCAGATTGACCTGGAAAGAAGAACCATTTTTTTGAAATTTTCCACTTATATGCCATACGGGATCGGGGATATGTTTCCTAATCTTTTTCTCTTTTTCTACCATAAATCCCAAAGTAGGACCCTGAACTCTTCCAATGCTCAAATTATGATTTTTGTTATCTTGATTAGCAACACTCAAACAATTAACCAACGCTCTTGATAGGTTAATTCCAAAGATAAAATCTACAAGATGCCTAGCTTTACCTGCTTCAGCTATCCGAATATCGGTTCGTTGTAAATTATTAAATGATTGATTTATTTCTAAATCGGTAAGTGAAGAAAATTTTGCCCTCCGCGACTTTTCGTACTTGTGTTTGCAAGCATATTCAAGTATATTGTATCCGATTAGCTCGCCTTCAAGATCGTAATCACACGCATGTATGAATCCTGAGGCACCTTCAGAAATCCTTGATATCACATTCAAAGTCTCCAAGATTCTCTTTTTTTGGTTCACAATACTCGATGTTCTGGGAGCCCATACAGTTTCATAGATTGGATATTTTTTTCTATTTTTCTCCTTTGGTATTAAGCTATACATATGACCTAGTGCCGAACATACAATAAATCGTTGATTCTTGTCAGAAGTAATTTCAAAAACAACTATACCAAGAGAATATTTTTTCTCTATAATATTTTTAGATCCCAATACTTGGGATATCCTCTTGGCCGCCAGTGGTTTTTCGCAAATTACAAGTTGATAATCTTGTACCCCCGAAACATTATCTTCTGACAACTAAAATATTCTAAAAGGAATAATAATTTAGATTTTGGGTCCATAAGAAGTGGCAGAGTGCTAATTGCAACCACGACATTCCTTCTCGGAACTTCAAGAACCAGTCATGTTACACAGCTTGAACATTTTTATATTCTCGAAATGATATTTTTCATATAAATGGTAAATAATGTATGCGTTCTCGGAGCTGGAAGTACAAAATATGGTAAACTGAGCCAAAGTATCATTGAGCTTGGACTCGACGCGGCAAAAAATGCAATTGACTCTGCTGGGATTACTCCTAAGGACATTCAAGCAGGTTATATCTCAAATGTATTTGGTGTTGCTGACAAACAAGTACACATGGCACCCGTCCTTATGAGCAACCTTGGCATTCCTCATGTCCCCGGTCTAACAATTGAGTCTGCTTGCGGTTCAGGTTCTGTGATGTTTAGAGAGGCCTATGCAAACGTTGCGGCCGGTTTTTATGATTGTGTATTGGCCGTTGGTGTTGAAAAGGTAACACATACTGGAACTACTTTGAGTACTACACTATTTTCGTATTGTTCAGACTTCTTTTATGAGGGTGGTAATGGCGCTTCCTTTCCAGGACTTTTTGCCTCAATTGCCAGAGCATATCTAAATAAATATAAAGCAACTGAGGAGGACTTGGCATATGTTGCAATAAAGAATCATGAAAATGGATTGTTAAATCCTAAAGCACACATCAGAAAAAGGATAACAGTGGACGATGTGTTAAACTCACCCGTTGTAGCGTCCCCACTAAAGATCTATGATTGTTGTCCATTTTCTGACGGTGCATCAGCAGTAATTTTATGTACTGAGGAATTTGCAAAAAAGGTTGGTAACAATTATGTGAAAGTTATTGGTTCTGGCAGAGGTGGATCACCTGCGGCTGTTCAATCACGAGAAGATATCACAACCATTCCAAGTACAATTATTGCAGCAAATCAAGCATACAAGATGGCGGGAGTAACACCAAAGGATATTGATTTTGCAGAAGTTCACGATTGCTTTACAATTGCAGAGATAATTGACATTGAAGACTTGGGATTCTTCAAGAAGGGGACAGGTGGAGTAGCAGCTAGAGAAGGAATTACTAAAAGAACAGGGGAGATCCCAATTAATCCGTCAGGAGGACTAAAATCTAAAGGACACCCTATTGGAGCTACTGGAGTAGGACAAGTTGTGGAAGTTTATGAACAATTTACTGGCATGGCTGGAGAGCGATCCGTAAAGGATGCCGAAATAGCCCTAACACACAATTTCGGTGCGACCGGGGCAAGCGCAGCAGTTCATGTCTTTCAAAAAGTATAATCTTGGTGCATTTAGGTGGAAAAAAATTCAAGTACCCACGAAAGGTTTATCCAAACAGCGAACAATGGAAAGATATTAGCAAACAAGTGTAAAAATTGTGGAAAGATAATGCTTGAGACAATGTATTATTGCAGCGGATGTTCTAAAAGCGATTTCGAATTAGTTGAGATTCCTGGAATTGGCACAGTCGTAACTCATACAATTCAGGCCGTAGCGCCTGAGGGATTCGAGGACATAAACTCCTACGCTTGGGTAGTATTCAAGCTCCAAGACGCTCCTATTTCCGCATCAGGATTTCTACCTGGAATCAAGACGCCGGCAGATCTTCCCATAGGCTCTACTGTGAAAGTCAAAGGATTTGATGCCAAACATGGACTTACTTTAGAAAAACAAGGAAACTAAATTTTTGTTTCTAAAAGGCATAACTAATTCGAGTTTTTTTCCTGGTCTTATTTTTTGTATGATTGATTTGTCCATATACTAGAAATTTGTTAGATTAGCTTTATGTTACTCTTTTGTTGACAGACACTGACAATTATTTTTACATTCATGCAAAATAATATTCTCTTGATGCAGCATCATACCCAACTTCAAAACGATCTGTCTAATGCTGCTCAGGTTATTAGTAATCAGATTACAAAGTTGAACAAGCTCTCAAAGAAATTTGAGCTAATGGATACTCACTTTAGAAAACAAATTGTGGAAAACATCAAAGGGGGTAACAATTTGAGAGCAAAGGCATTAGCAAGTGAACTTGTCAACATACATCGTGTTCATCATACGACAAGAAACATGATAATGTCTCTTGAGGTCGTAGCTTTGCGTTCAACCATCATAGGGGAATTTACTGTCATAATGGATACAATAAATCCAACGATTGATTTGATAAAAGATATTGAGAAAGATATTTCAATGGTAATCCCCACAGCAAACGAAGTACTGAGTGATGTTACAAACGCTTCATCAGAAATTCTAAATTACAAAGTTAATCCAGAAGTAAAAATACCAATGCATGTGGATGAAGAAGCGTTAAGAATTTTGAGTGACGTTGAGCAGAGCGTTGAGGAAGAGACGAGACAAAAGTTACCCGACATACCCGCCACAATCAATGTTGTGAAAAACAATAATCATTATGATTCCTTATTAGAGGAAAACGAAGTAATGATCTAGATCTGACTTTTCTATTGCATCGAAGGTAAATTGTTTTGTACCGTTAGTCAATAACTATTTACGACCCAATTTTAAATTATCTCAAGATAATATCGGGTGAGATGGAGATAGAGGCGAGCCATGATCTAATAACTCAATCTGAATCTAAACCTACTGGAATTTTACAAGCGGCAAAACGAGTCAGGATGATTTTCTCCGTAATGGCCAGTCCGAACAGAATAGATATACTTCGCAT
>DATFBL010000170.1:0-5788 GCA_035253865.1 Nitrososphaeraceae archaeon
TCCAAATAATTCAATAAAGCTAATAAATGTTCAGGGTTCTGATATTCTTGTATGTAGATCTAATGAACGTCTATATGCTTTTGGTAATTCCTGTCCACACAGAGGTGCATCGCTATCTAAGAGTGACATAAAGGGAACAAAGATAATATGCTATATGCATGAATTTGAATATGACCTGAATAACGGGAAATTACTCCACGTTCCAAATAAATGGAAGGAACAAAATCCGAATTGGACAAAATCTGATAATTTGTTACTCTTTTCAGTATCTGAAAAGGATGGTGAAATATATGTGCGATTATAGGAACATTATTTATTGAAAGACCTTAGGGCATATTTTTATTGTCGCAGATTACTTTCTGGTATTAAGCCTTCTTAATTACTAACTATCTATGGGTATTGATATACAAGAAGTGATTCTAATCCTGCACTCTTGGAGCCAGATAGAAATGAATTCTTCCGACATTGGCCACTCTAAATTCTAATCTCAATGGCATTTTAGTAGAATATTCAAGAACCAATGAACCACCAGAGGCGCTTATCGCTTTTGTAATTTTTGACAGGTAATCCAAGCTATAGGTAGCTTTGCTTGTGTCTTTTACCTGTAACTCCTCTAAACCTTCATTGCCTGATTCAATGACAATATCAGCTTCACCGGAATCACTTTTACCAGAAAAGGTAATCTTCTTTTCATCAGATTCTATTGATATATATTCTGAGACTACTTCAATATCAGACAATATCTTATCAAATGAAACTGGAGTTAAAATTATCTTGGAATTGAAATTTAATTTTGGTAAGGGAGTTGATCCTCCAGTACTTTCAATTAGCCGCATTTTATATTCTCTTTTGTAACCATTTAGTATCCTGATGTGAAGCAAACTGTTCTCTTCCACAGAAACTTCGACTGCATCCTTTTTATCAGCTCTTTTCATTAATTTTGAAAACTCATCTATTCTAACACCAAATTTTAATGCCGAATCACACTCATATCCATCGAACGCAGAGTTTGGCCAGCTAATGTCAATTAATGCTACGTGAGAAGGATCCATGCCTCTAAACGATAAACCTTCAACGGTAGCCTCAAATGTTGCCTCGTCAACTAAGGTAGATATCGCAGAAGTTACTGCCTTCCATTCGTCTGGTGATTTTGTCTTCGCTAAAAATACCAACTTTATCAATCAAGAGGCAGATTCAAAAGACTTTAAACATTCCTATTTTTTGTATATTGAATAAAGTCAAAACATTCGTAAATATGCGAGAATAACTGTAATACAGAATTAATAAATTTTGAAATTATCGTAATAATCTGTAAAATTATTCTAAAGAACTAACAGAATTCATAATTTCCCTTTTCAGGCATAATTTCTCCAGGTGTGGCTACATTTGGTGCATCTATAAAATTGGGTCGTAGCTTCATCAGCTGATCTTGTTTGTAGCATCCACCAAAATGCCAAATTGTTTCCACACTTGGGACAATCAATACTTGTTGTTGGTAGTGCACTGGGGCCCTTTTCGGATTCTACTATCTTAAGACTGGCTCCACTTTGATCTATCAAGGGAACCGCTTTGATTTCATTCTTTGCTTCCGTGAAACCGCATTTTGGGCAAATTAAAATATTCTCTTCAATTCTTGGTTTCATTCTACTTTCACAATTCGGACAAAATTTCAAGCAGAACCAGCACTCTTTTCCTTGTTTATTTCCGATTCAATTGATTCTTTAAACTTTAGGGCATTTTCTGCAGAGGATTGTAAAGCCTTATGTAAAACATCAAGGGGCTTTGATTTTTTTGTTACAATTCTAAAACTAAAATCTTCCTTTAATTGGTGCTTAAGTACGACACCTGCAAATTCTACTTCCTTTTGATTCAATAGTTCGTGTTGCACAATGTATAAAATTGAAATATCTTCGCTGACATTCAAATTGACTTCATTCGACTTGTAATTTTCTAAATCTGCCTGCATGATACAGACAACTACTTATTGAAGATATAAATTATACCATCTGCGAAGCCCTTGCAGAAAAGTCTTATTTCGGATATTAAACTTGATACGCCCCATAAGAGTATAGGATCAAATGCGACTTTAAGCTTGGATCTGGATTTTAGCATAGGCGGCCTGATAAGAGAAATTTTTTCTCAAAAAAATTGGGAAAGGGCATATGACAAACATGATAATGCTTTTCGACTCACTGTTTTTCTAGATGTGCGAGCAGGTGGAAAGTCAATTAATAAGATAAAATTCGTAAGAAAAGCAGTGTTATTCTGGACAAGAAATCCTAAACTGTCGTATAGAGTCTGGATTTCCATAATAAAAGATGAGACTCCCTATTATCCATTGACAATTGAAGAAGCTAAAGCCTTGTTGTTTGATGTAACTAAAACTATACAACTTCAAGGTAATCACTTAGAAAAGGGAGAAAATGAAATTAAGATAGATATCAAGGTCTCCTGGGGAAAACATCTATACACAGAGCCAACTGAGTTGAATGGACAGACAGAAACTATCAAAGTCAATAAAGTTTAGGAAATCAACTTTTCCTTACCGGTTCATGTTCATCTTACTATAAATATAGTTAAATTTGAGATATGGTTAATGGCAAAGTTTGATGGTATCAAGGGACAAGAGTTGTTGGATGTTGAAGAACAGAAGGACGAACTCACTTTGATTTTCAAGGATAATCGATATTTGTTCATCAAAATAGAGAATGGCAAGTTGGTCTCTGATTCAGTACCAGAATAGTCTAGTAAATACTAAACTGACTTCCTGCAATGTTGTGGATTAATAGTTTGCTTAGATGAAACGTTTGGTTACCTTAGATAGTATAAATAGAGAAATAATCAATTGCTCGTTATGTAAAAGGTTAGTAAATTACACTCTTAAAGTTGGTAAGAACAAGGTTAGAAGATATTCAGATCAAATATATTGGGCAAAACCAGTTACCGGTTTTGGAGATATTAACGCAAGAGTATTGATTATCGGTTTGGCCCCCGGAGCCCATGGTGCCAATAGAACTGGGAGACTGTTCACAGGAGATCATTCCGGACAATGGCTAATGAGAGCACTACATGAAACTGGTTTCTCAAATATTCCAACTAGTATATCTTCTAATGACGGATTAATTCTCAAGAATGTATTCATTACTTCTTCTGTAAGATGCGCTCCTCCTGCAAATATGCCACTCAATTCAGAATTACTGAATTGTTCAAATTATCTTGTGAGAGAACTTGAATTATTAAGAAATGTGAGAGTTGTGATATGTTTAGGATTAATTGCATTCCAAACTTATTGCAGAATTAACAATCTAAAAAAACTTCAATTTTATCATCTGGCTAACTACAAAGTGAATGACAAATATTTGATAGCATCATATCATCCCAGTCGGCAAAATACAAATACAAAAAGGTTAACATGGCCAATGTGGTTAAGAGTCTTCGACCAAGCTAGAACTATACTATCGAATAATAACTAAAGTCTAATCAAAATTGTACTATTGTATCGATAATCAAGCCCATTTTGTTATTGATACGTATTTTATTAATAATTTCCTAATTAAGATAAATATTTCATTTACGAGTTCTACTAAATTGAATTTCTGCAAACCATTAAAAGACAGTATTTCTTTTACAATGATATGATTGGTAAGGGATATTTGTCAGTACTGTTCATGGTGACCACTATTGTTTTGCTTTCAAATTTGAGTGCAAATGCTCAAACTGTTCCGTCAACACTTACAATTCCAAATACAATTAACGCAACAGGCGAAGCAATGAATTCAACAATTAACGCAACAGGCGAAACAATGAACACTCTTTCAAACGCTACAGACAATGCGACTGAAGCAGCAATAGAAACAGAATCAGCTGCTACCACTGCCACTAATGAAACTGCTAACGCAACAGGCGAAACAATGGACGCTACTGCTAACGCAACAGGCGAAGTAATTACCGAAGCTCAAGATACTCTTGGTTCAGCAGCAAATGCTACTGCTAACGCAACAGGCGAAGCAATGGACACTCTCTCAAACGCTACAGACAATGCAACAATTGAACTAATGACCGAAGCTCAAGATACTCTTGGTTCAGCAGCAAATGCTACTGCTAACGCAACAAGTGAAGTGATGACCAAAGCTCAAGATATTCTTGGTTCAGCAGCAAATGCTACTGCTAACGCAACAAGTGAACTAATGGATAGGGCAGACAACGTTGTAAGTTTGGCCTCAGATGCAGCATCAAATGCAACTCAGGCAGCAATGAACAATACAATGAATATTCTCTCGAATGTAAGCAGCAATGTATCTGAGACCCTTTCTAACGCTTCCGAAAGGCTGTCTAATGTTTCAACGAATGAAACAGCAGCCGTAAATGAGGAGGCTAATGAGTTAATCAATGCAGCATCAAACGCCTCGTCCAGTGTGGCTAATCAAACAGAAACAGCAGTAGATCAAACCGAAACTGCTCTTAGCACAGTCGCAAATGAAACAGCAAATGCCACTGAAACAGCAGGTAATGAGACCGGCAATCCAATTTTGGACGCACTAAAGAATATTTTCGGCGGAATCACGGGAAATAACTAAAATCTTGTCGCTGTTGCGACGGCCCAGATTTTTATTTAAATGGCCTTTAGTTTTTGAGCAAAATTATTCACAAGTTATCAAGTATAGAACGTAAATTTTCTGGAATTTCCGGTATTGTACCTGTGTGGCTCTCATTATTCTGAAGTACATCCAGTCCAATTCTACGTATCTTTTGTGTGGCTATCAGCGTATCTATTGCAGATTCAATATCCTTAATTGAGAAATATCCCTTTAATTTTTCCTTCAAAATTTCCTCCGAATCATATTTATATATACAGTGTTGTATCAGTAGGAGTTTTTCATCATTTGAAAAATTTGACACATCGTAAGATTAGAACCAACCAAATAAAAATCTCTCTTATTTTGATTAACTTTCTAAATGCTCTCAAAGAGTAACAATACATGTATTAATCTGTATTCTCATTATAGAGTGTCATAAATGCGCCTTGTAATGAAGTTTGGGGGCACGGCCGTAGATTCTGGAAAAAAAATCATCCAAATTACTAATTTGATCAAGTCATATCATGATAAAGGTAACGAAATAATTGGAGTGTTTTCAGCAGTTACTGGAATGACTGATGAGATCTTGAATGTTTCAGGATATGTTTTGAAACGTGATAAGAGAAAGATTAGAGAGTTTATCCACAATACGAGAAAAATACATATTGATATTATTCAAGATTGTATCAAGAATAAGAGTTACAGGGCCAAGGCAGTCCAAGTAGTTGAAGATCTTCTAAAAGAGATGGAGAATATTTTGAATGGCATAGTAATGCTAACTGAAGTAACTGAAAAAGCAATGGATTATCTGCTATCTTTTGGGGAACGATTACTTACTCCAATAGTTTCGTATTCCTTGTTAGATAAGGGACTTGATTCAGTATACCTTACTGGAGAGGAAGCGGGAATATTAACTGATTCAAAATTTGGTCATGCGCGACCACTTTTAGATACAACTAGAATTCGAGTAAAATATCACATTGATCCACTTCTAAAAGAAAACAAAATTCCAGTCATTACCGGTTTTATTGGTGCAGATCAAAATGGTAACATAACCACCCTGGGAAGAAGTGGATCAGATTACACTGCCACAATCATTGCTGTTTGTATCGATGCTGATGAAGTTTGGCTTTGGACTGATGTAAATGGTCTTATGACTGCGGATCCACATATAGTAAAAAAAGCTAGAGTCCTCAAAGAAGTATCATTTG
>DATFBL010000171.1:0-25609 GCA_035253865.1 Nitrososphaeraceae archaeon
TTCATCAATCAAGGTATTTCCTGTAACATCATCTGATGTTGATGTATCAGAAGATGTATCTGATGTTGATGTATCAGAAGATGTATCTGATGTTGATGTATCAGAAGATGTATCTGATGTTGATGTATCAGAAGATGTATCTGATGTTGATGTATCAGAAGATGTATCTGATGTTGATGTGCTATCAACTCCGGTATCATCGTCTGTATCTTGAGCCTCTGTGGATGTGGCAAAGGTCGTATTAGTAGGAACAGTACTATTTGAAGAATACTTAGTCTCAAAATAGCTCACATCATCAACACAATGAATAACTTCGCGATCGGTAAGACTGTCTCCAACCTCGGCGGCTAGGTCTATACAGTCTTTCATATTATCATCTGCATCATCGTAAATATCTGCAGCTTCCATTGATTGTATAGGAATTTCTTCTAAATCTTCATCGCCATTTCTAACAGCATTTGCAAATTCTGCTAAATCATCATAATCTTCTAGGATTTGTTCTTCCTTATGCAATGCCTGTACTGGAATATTATTGTCAATAAGGAAAAAAGCTCCAAGACATATAATCGTTCCCAATAGAAGAGATACTTTTGTCATAGGCCCTGTGTTCATCATATTTCAAATCGAAATTATCATAATTAAATCTTTTGAAATACTTATATAATCTCGTCTACGTCTTATTTGTTTTTTTTACTAATGTAAACGCATATCCAAGATAATCTAAACAATATATTAATTTGGAAAGTAATTCCTATTTCAGACAAAATAAACTATGAAATTTTCTTTACAGTAAAGCTAAGCTAAACCAGATATTATTCGCAACAGATTTAGTAGTTCGTAATCTATTCAATGCTAGAATTATGAAACTATTATCTGATTGCATTGCGTAAACCACAAGTGATTACTACAAGATACTATATTCAAAAACCTCATGTTAAGATTACTTCTTCTTTTGATTTAATGGAATGATAGTATGGTATATTGATACTTCTTTACCACATTAAAGTAAATCTTGTGGCTATTTATAGTTAATTTGACATAATAGTTAACAACGCGATCTCAATTTGAATATTGCGTACATGAATTTTCACAAATATAGTTTCAAATGTCAATATGTGCTATTCTTAAAGTGTTTTGGAAACTATCAAGGTTATTGTTGTTAAAACTTTTTTCATTTTTCTAATTTCCATGTAAATAGATTTTAATTCATCCTCAGTAGATGCTGATATCCGTACAATTATGTCATATACTCCAGATACCGGGGAAACCTCCTGGACACCATCAATCTTTTCCAGCTCCTCGACTACTTTTTCTGACGCAGCAAGATCGCAACAGATCAATACATATGCATTAACCATAGACATAGTATAATATTACAGGGTTTAAATAAATACAACACCTTTTGTCATATCGCTAGTGATACGCACCAGAAGTATTACCTTGGGTTGAAATCGCTTTTCAAAAATTACACGGATCCACAGTGCAATCAAGAACATTGAGGAGAGGAAATTAATGCATTCTATTACTATTTGTAAACTATTGTTCTCAGTTAATCAAACTATTTCTGAGATATTTTATAAAAGAATGGATTGTTAGTATCTATTTATCTATGACAAATCGAACTATGGAAAAAAAACAAAAGCGATTTATTGAAGAAATGAATGCTATTGAGGTTCGTAATATGATAAATGAAAAAACAATTGCTATCCTGATACTTGGTGCTTGTGAGAACCACGGAGATCATATGCCATTTGGATCGGATTTTATTTTCCCAATAGAAATTGCGAAAAGAGTTGCTACTAAAGTTAGTAATGTTATTGTCCTTCCTGCCATTCCATATGGAGTCAGTCCGCATCATGATAAATTTCAGATGACTATGAGTCTTAATCCTGAAACGATGGTAGGGATAATTTCCAATATTCTTTCAAGTCTCGAGCAGAATAGGATAAGGCGAGTTCTCATAATAAACGGACATGATGGGAATATTGGCCCAATAGAAATTGCAGCTAGAACTATGAAAAACAAGAACCAGGACATGATTATTGCATGTTTGGAATCTTGGTGGGTTTTGGTTGGCCAGTTAAAGAGAGAGCTATTTGAGGTTTGGGATGGATTGGGTCATGGTGGCGAAGCAGAAACATCTGCTGTTCTTGCTGTGCGCCCAGACCTAGTAAACCTCGACTCTGCTCCAAAGGATGTGGTCCCAAAATTACCTGAAAACATCAGAATATTCTGGAAATTTGACGAACTAACTTCTACTGGGGCAACAGGGTCTCCTAAAAAAGCGACTATCAGAAAGGGAAATGAAATACTACGGCTACTAGATGATGTCTTGATTTCCTTCATAAAAGAAATGGAATCAACAGATTGGAAATATGGCATATATCTGAAATAGTGTTCCTTCTTTCTATTCCTAGTATGCGCCAGATTTAATTTACATCAATATTAATCATTGATGCATTGCTTGTTGCTAGTTGATTTTTGAATCCAAGAATTACTTTAATGTATACAGACTGAAATCGCATTCTTCGCAAAGATAATAGAGACTGTCAAAGTCCGAACATAAAGTCATGACGTTATAGCATCTTGGACATCCTATTTCATGTTCAATTGTATCGCTGACTTTTCTTTCGGCCTCATGTTGATTTCTGATCATAACGTACTGTGATTCTAATGCTACTGTTTTACTCGTCCGTTTATTTCTCATTGTTTTATGTGAAGACACGTCAGAATGTTCAGGATTGTGATTTATAAAATATGCATGACTTTAAAGAGAGGGAGGATGGGAGTTATTTCCCTTTTACCAAGAACTTAGTGACGAATATATTATTTTTAATTACAATGAACAGGATAAAATATCATAGAATTCATTATTGAATACAATTGACATTTCGAGATGACGCGATTAATTTACATAGGATGTTGAAGGGAAAAATCGAAATTCGAAGTAGAGTTTCACTCGATAATGCAGCTGAAGAGCGAGGAACATTAGGGTTAATTTATACTCCTGGTGTAGCATATGTGGCCTTAGAGATTAGTAATCACAAGAAATTAGCATACGACTATACATCAAAGTGGAATAATGTGGCAATAATATGTGATGGAACAAGAGTTTTAGGTCTGGGAAATATTGGTCCAGAAGGTGCCTTGCCAGTAATGGAGGGAAAATCTGTCTTATTTAAGGCGCTAGGAGATATTAACGCAATCCCTTTGTGCATTGATACTCAGGACAAAGAAGAAATAATTAGATTTGTTAAATTAATACAACCCAATTTTGGGGCGATAAACATTGAAGATATCGAATCACCTAAGGTTTTAGAAATTGTTGAAAGATTGACCAAGGAAGTATCGATACCTATTTTCCACGACGATCAACACGGTACTGCCATAATTACTCTTGCAGCGCTGATAAATGCACTCAAGTTAGTAAAAAAAGATCTGGGTATAGTTCGTGTGATAATATCAGGCTCCGGATCAGCGGGATATGGAATATTCAAGATCTTACAAACGGCAGGCTGCAGGGATATAATTGTCACTGATACAAGGGGTGCAATATTTGATGGAAGAGTGGATATTACTTATCAGAATCCATATAAAAAAGAAATATCCGTAAATACAAATTTTAAAAAACTGAGTGGGCCTTTAAAGGAAGTAATCAAAAAGTCTGATGTGTTTATCGGAGTTTCTGGAAAAGCTGGTATCTTGAAGGAGCAAATGATAAAATCGATGAACAAAGATGCAATCGTATTTGCGCTAAGTAATCCGGATCCGGAAATAATTCCTATTCATGCATTAGAATCTGGCGCCAGGATTGTTGCAACAGGGAGGTCCGATTTTCCTAATCAGATAAATAATGCGGTAGTATTTCCTTCAGTTTTCAGGGCTTTATTGGATCTTCGAGCCAATAACTTGAGCGAGTTTATGCTCGTATCGGTGGCACATGCTATCGCTAGCATAGTCGAGGATGTTCACCTTAGAAATGATTACATAATTCCAAAGGTAGATGACCCGAGAATACTTCCCATTGTTACAAAAACAATAAAGAAAGTACTTGGCAGACATATTAAAAAAAACCTTTGATCCAAAACAGATACAAGAAACTAGTTTTCAACAGATCTAAATCTACAGAGTCGATGATATTTTTAAAAAGAATATATTTTACTTTTCTGAAGCGTTATCGAGTTTTTGGATAAGCATGTTCGTATCATTCCAACTATTCACTTCGGTATTATTCCAATTCTCAAAATGAATTACCTCAGAAAGGATCGCTCTTTTCAACCATCCTGATGTTTCTAAATCTGGTCTAACCTCAAATTTGTTTACATATCCCAAACAGAGGTATGCTATCGGCTTAACATGATTAGGTATCCCGAAAATCTTCCGTAAATCTTCAACCGAGAGTATACTTACCCAACCTAACCCAATTCCTTCAGCCCTTGCTGCTAACCACAAGTTCTGTATTGCACAACAAACGCTATATTCACCTGTTTCAGGTATCGATGTTCTACCTAAAACAAAGGGTCCAAACTTTTCAGGATCGTATGTCACACAAATATTGATGTCAGATTCTAATATTCCTTCTAATTTTAGCTTGACATATTTATCTTGTCTTTCTGAATCGTTATCAAGCAAAGGAATAGATTTTTCCCGTTCTTTTGTGAAGGATTCTTTAATCTTTTGTTTTGTGGTCTTATCTTTTATTAAAATAAAATCCCATGGCTGCGAGAAACCAACTGATGGAGCATGATGAGCTGCGTTCAAAATCCTAACGAGAATGTCATCTGGAATTTTCTTGTCAATAAAATGGGACCTAACATCTCTTCTAGAAAAAACGGCCTTGTATAGACCCTCCTTTTCAGTTAATGTAAAAGAATCAAGATCGCCAGTCATTTTCTGTCAATCATATACGTGATTATATGTTTACTTCTAATAACGGGAATGCCATGTCTGGTGCGGACATGGAAACTTGAACACGAAATTGTCATCATTACCTTATTAGTAAGACTGCACATTGGCAGTGATGTACAATTTTGCTTGACACACTTCCCAATATCAATTGTTTAAATTTCCCCATACCTCTACTTCCCATGATTACTAGCTCGAAATTCTCTTTATTGCAATAATCCAAAATTACCGAAGCCGGATTTCCCTGAAGAAGAAGTGTCTTGATACTTAATCCTTTTTCAGCGGCAATCCTTGAACACTTTGATAGTATTTCTTGATTTTCTTTTTTGTAGGCTTCTAACAATTCACTTAACAGTTTTTCAGATTCAATATGAGTTATTGGAACTTGTTCCATCACGTTAACCACAGTAATATTTGAACCCAATTTTTCGGAAAGCAGTAATGCTGCATCAAGTGCCCTGTAGGAATTATCCGATCCATCAACAGGAACTAGGACATTTGTAAACACGAGAGATCAATAATTGACTTGTGTCTAATATATGTAACATTAGACATTCTATACTATAAGTTAGTAAATCAGCTTAAGTTTGGTTAAGAAAAGAGGAATTAAAAAAAATTGGACTTTTTCGGATGCTAATTATCATATGCATAGTCTGAATCTTCGAAGCATCTAACTACCTCGTAATCAGCTAGATTATTTGAAAGATCCTCTCTGTTTTCAATACATATTTGTGTTTCAAGATCTTCTTGTTTGAAGATTTTTGAATCTTTGAATTCATCCCAATCCATTGTATCGTCGTTATCCTTTCCATTGTCGATATCCTTTACGAGTTCTTCCATAGTGTCATCATCGTCCCAGATATCGGCGTATACTTGTGGACCCACGGCACTAATTAGGGCTCCAAACATAAGGGTCAACAACGAAGCAAACAAAAACATGCTATTCATTGGTTGTTTCTTGTTCATTGATTCTAAGGATTAGGTTCATCATAAATAAATTAATACATTACGATAATCTTTATATATTAGAATAATTTTTGAATAATTACTATAAATCAAAGGTATTTTTATATAATTCCTGCAATTATAAGGATACTTTGATAAAGTATTTTCTATGCTTTATTGATTTTCAGTGTAGAAGTTTGATTATAGAGTACGAATTTTATCCAAAACTATCATTATTTAGGCAATATTATAGGTTTTCACGGCAATTTAGTCAATAAAGTTTTACTTTAAGTAAAATGTTTTGCACAATGCTAAGGAACAAAAGGATAGTAAACTAGCTATCATTTGAGTTATTATCCCTAATCGATAGGCACTTGTGAACTTACTCCGGCTAAATGTGTTGCAATCAAGTTCTTATTTTTATGTACTGGTATGCATCTGTAGAGTTTTCAAAAGCATATTGTACTTTTTGAAATTGTTCGCGGAAACTAGACACTGAGGTAGCAACTTGTTTTGGTTCTGACTTGTCTATCACTATTTGCTTGATAAATGCTGCAATCTCTTTCATTTCACTTTCTTTCATTCCCAATCTAGTTACCTCAGGTACACCAATTCTAACCCCACTTGGGTGCATGTAATGTTTACCAGATTTGATATCACCTGGAAGCAGTTGTCTATTCAGAATGATGTTTGCTTTTTCTAATTCCTTTTCAATAGTTCCACCATCTCCAAATTTGGAAACGTCTACAGCCAATTGGTGTGATTCTGTGTAACCGCGTTTTTCTCCTAAAACTGTAAAACCAAAATTTGCAAGCGAACCAGCAAGAGTTTTTGCGTTTCTTATTACTTGTTTTGCATATTCCTTTCCAAATTCTAATGACTCTGCTAAAGCTATAGCTTTACCTGCTACGTGGTGGAGGTGATGACTACTTGTATTACCAGGAAATATTGCCTTTTTGATGTTATCTGCATACTTTTCTAATGACACAATAATTCCTCCTTGTGGACCCCATAGAGTCTTGTGGGAGCTCATTGTCATCGAATCTGAACCTTCTCCCATTGGGTCTTGGAATTCCCCTCCAGCTATCAATCCTGCCACATGAGCTCCGTCATAATTGACGTAAATATTATTATCATGCATAAAAGTTGCCAACTCTCTTACTGGATGAGGAAAAAGAAACAAACTCCCTCCGAACATCGCGATAGAAGGTTTCTTACCATTTGCAATCATTTCAGCCACCTTTTTCTTGGTAGCATCAACATCGATTGTCATATCTTCTTTTGAGAATGGATAATGTTCTATATTGAGACCGTGAACAAGGCCGGCAGTTCCAGAATGTTCCTTTTTACCATGAGAAATATGTCCTCCACTGGGAATGGATGCTGCTAGCATATGATCTCCTGGATTAGAAAAAGCAGAATATATTGCAAGATTTGCGACCACGCCTGAAGTAGCCCTACAATCAGCAAATTCTGATTTGAACACCCTTTTTGCCAATTCATTGCAGATTAGTTCTACTTCATCGATATAGATACATCCAGCGTAAACCCTTTCGCCAGGCCAGCCTTCGGCATATCGATTTCCAAAGTCTGAAACTATTGCTTCTCTTACTGCAGGACTGGGAATATTTTCGCTTGCGATTAATGGAATAGAAGACTTGAACCACGCGTGATGTTTTTCAACCAGATCGAATACCTTATGATATGATTCTTTAGCATCCATTGTGATATTTATGGTGACTTTAAGTTCCTAATTTAAAATATTGGTTATCATACTGAACATGTTTTTACGTTTCTTGTTAGTGGATGACTCTATTTTGCTATTTCACAACTTTTAATTTACTCTAGATTAGACTCATACTGATGGATAAAAATGACGTTAAATGTGCCATGTGTGGTAACACGTTAACTTTTAGGTACAAATCTATGGAGGAGTGGAATATTTCAGGAAATCTCTGTGGAATATGTTATGAGAAAAAGTTAACTGAGTTTTATATTTCTCCAGATCGTAAGGATATTGTGAAAAGATAACGCTTGAAAAAAACAGATCTTAAATCCGATCTTAAATCTGGATAGATTTACTTTAGTTTTTATTAAAACTAATTACCAATGAAATGAAAAAACAGAAAATCTAACGGTACGATTTTTGTTTTCTACGCCTGGCTCCAGATCCGCCAAATTTCTTTGATTCTGTCTGCCTTGGATCGCCTGATAGCAAATGCCTATCAAATTCAGTTATTCTTTTACGAATTTCCGTGCGAACGCTTCTTGCAAATGGATGGTCTTTAGGATCTCTTCCACCCTTACCAGCACCTGTCAGCGCTCGACATATAGCGACAGTACTTGCAAATGATTGACCCATAAAACCGCCGCCGTGAACCTTCACACTAATATCCACTTTATCTCTATAATCGCCAATCAATTTTAGTGGAATAAGTACCAGTTCCCTTGCTACTTCGGAATTTATTAATTCAGCTGGTATATTGTTGATTCTAACTTTTCCAGTTCCTTTTGAAATCGTTGCCACTGCCCTACTTGATTTTCTCTGACCTGGATAAAGATCTATTTTATTCATAATTGTCCAACCCGTTCCAACCTATCTGTTTTGATAATTCTCCAAGTGTAATAAAGTATGATGATGGTTTCCTAATTTTGGAATCTTCAAATGTTTCAAGTTTTGTATTTTTGAGCTCAGGTGGTATTGAGATATAAACTCTCAACCTCTTTAAGGCTGTTAGACCACTAGATTTCCTTTTTGGTAACATACCTCTAACCATCTTTGTAATAATTTTGTCAGGTTTTCTTGGATGAAATGGACCGTGTATGGGATTTGTATTAGATGCAATTTCTAGATATTCTTTATAGATTTCAATAGTTTTGTATCTATTTCCTGAAATCATGCTTTTTTCTGCATTCACTACTCTGACATGATGTCCTTTGAGTAAAAGTTTTGAAATGTGTGAACACATTCTCCCGGCGATACAATCCTTTGCATCAATAGTCATAATCTGATTAGGTGTTTGTTTTTGCTCAGTGACTTGCTTAACCAATTATTCTTACCCCCTTGCCGTCCGGATATTTGTTTATCAAGCTATCAAGAGCCAATATTTTTCCGCCCGCGTCAAGTACTTTTCTTGTGGCAGCCTCTGAAATACCAAAACACCAAATCGTAAGCTTGTGACTTATTTCGCCA
Source organism: Nitrososphaeraceae archaeon (assembly GCA_035253865.1). Classification (GTDB taxonomy): domain Archaea; phylum Thermoproteota; class Nitrososphaeria; order Nitrososphaerales; family Nitrososphaeraceae; genus TA-21. The sequence goes on from DATFBL010000171.1 coordinate 9,044, forward strand.
GAACCCAATATCTTACCGGGTACTATTACAACTTCTTTATCCTTAGTAACATGAGCTAATTGACCAATGTTAACTTGTCTTCTGTTGGATCGTGACCTTGAAAGCTCTTTTAAAACAGCTTTCCATATTGGAACCTTATTCTTTTTTAAGGCATTTCTTAGTGTCCAAATGGTATTACTCAATGTATCAGGAAACATGAAATATTCTCGCTATCCTTAAACCCCAAATAAACCTATACCTAAATATTCTTTGGCAATGATAGTGATTGAATAACACTATCAAAATCCTTGAGTTTTGATCCAAGTATTTTAGCTGCCTCTATTACTATCTCTTCTGGGGTCAATGAACCATTAGATTCTATTACGAGTATGGAATCTTCTTCCTTCTTGCTATCTTTCACAACAGCAACTGATGTAGGCTGCCACTTTGCATGTGATTTACCCGTCCCTAGTCTTGCATATGCCTCAAACTTTAATTTTTGACCAGGAGCTAAGGATACTATTGGTATTTCGCCATTTACAGGTTTAACAACTTCGTCCTCAGATATCAAATGTTCAGACGTGATCACTCTGGTCTTATCTTGAGATTCGGCATCTAAAACCAATAATATTCTACACTTTGAACATCCAAGCGTGCTCTTGCAATCACAAATATGAGGCATCACGAACCTTTCAAGATCCGTCCGTAAGGGAATAAGTCCTAGTCTATGAGCAACGGCCTCATCATGCATTACAGATGAGTTTTCAAGTATTACCACATCATCAATTGCAAAAGTAGGAACTTGGCTGATGGATAATCTTCTTAATGCATTGACATATTGTCGTGGAGTATCACTAAATTCAATAACTATATGATTATTGTCTCTTTCAAGAATCTTAATAGTGTCCAAAGCGTCCACGAAAATTTATTAACGAACACTTAAAAATCTACCGAAAATCATATTTTCATTCAATTGTCTTGATTGTTTAAAATCAAAAGATTAATGCCTCATAATTATCATAATTGCTCAATTGAGCAGCCAGACAATCGTGGAATACTACGGGATATCTCCCTATGAATTAGAGGCCATCTATAGCAGTCTGTCCAGATTTTCTAAGATTGATGAAAAAAAGTTGGATAGTTCAGAATATCTAAGTTTGCTAAGTATCGAGTTTCCCGTTTCTTATGATGATATTTTTTTTCAATCATTTGGTCTTGATAATTGGCAGAGGATAAAGTATATTTTTAAAGAAATGAAGCGAAGGAGAGGCAAGAAAGATTTCAAGCTAAGCTTGTCATTTTCAGGATCTACAGACAGTAATTCAAAGCTGATCTTTTCATTAACTGGAGATATTGGTGCTCAATTTGAATACGCACTTGAAAAGATACCTCATATGGTAGACTCTGTAAACATGGAAATCAAAAGATTGGAGACAAACCGACAAGTTATGTCATTTACATATGACGCGTCAACCATGAAGTGGGTATTATCTGAGAAATTCTAATGATTGCAAAGACGGAAATAAGATGCATCTTGTGTTTAAGAAAAGCATTTCAGGAAAAATTTTGCGAATATCATTACGAAGCTTTACAATCACTAAGGGAACATTATCAGATCTGGAAAAGTAGTTATGGTGAAATAACCTGGTACGATTATCTTACTAGATTGCAAGAAATAAAGTATACAGGCAAGTGGGTCAAAGATGTTATTGAAATAGAACTAAAAAAAATAAAAAATGAATAAATGAGGTTATGTTAATTTGATCTACATTTCTCCCATACCAGGAGGCATCCCGCCAGGAGCACCGCCAGCAGATTTGCTTGAAGCTATTACATCATCTATTCTGAGAATCATGGATGCAACTTCTGTAGCTGATTTTATGATTTGCTCCTTAACGCTGAGTGGTTCTACAATATCTAGCTTAGACATGTCTACAATTTTTGCGCTTCTTGCATCAATTCCACTCCATTTTGATCCTTTTGCCTGTTTGGATCTGAGTTCTGTAAGCGTATCTATTGGATCCATTCCAGCATTTTCTGCTAAAGCAAGTGGAATAACTTCGAGTGATTCTGCAAACTTGTCTGCTGCCAATTGTTCTCTTCCAGATAATGTTGAAGACCATTCCCTTAGTTTTCCTGCAACGTAAGATTCTGGTGATCCGCCGCCTGCAACTATTGATGGTTTTTCCATGACATCCTTTGTTACCATTAGAGCATCATGTAATGAGCGTTCGGCCTCATCAACGACTCTCTGTGAACCTCCTCTAATGAGAATGGTAACAGCTTTTGGATGTTTGCATCCCTCGATGAAAACCCATTTGTCGGTTTCAACTTTTCTCTCTTCTACGAGCTCTGCGGAGCCCAGGTCTTTGGAACCCAAGTCTTCAAGATTATTAACAATTCGGGCACCAGTTGCTCTGGCCAATTTGGTCATGTCGCTCTCTTTGACCCTTCGAACAGCCAAGATATTGGATTTGGCCAAATAATGCTGCGCAACATCATCAATGCCTTTCTGACATATAGCTACATTGGCACCTGACGAAATAATCTTGTCTACCATACTTTTAAGCATCTTATTCTCTTCTTCGAGAAATAACTTCATTTGATCTGGTGAATTGATGTTGATTTTGGCATCAAATTCTGTTTTCTCTATTTCTAGAGCGGAATTGATTAGAGCAATTTTTGCCTTCTCAACCCTTTTTGGCATACCGCCATGAACAACCTCCTTGTCAAGTACGATTCCCTTGATTAATTTGGTATCTCGTAACGAGCCGCCAGCTTTCTTTTCAACCTTAACATCATCAATATCTACATTGTAACCAGATTCTTTTGGTTCAGAAACCTGCAACGCTGCATTAACTACCACTTCAGATAACTCATCAGATTCCTTGGACACAAGTTTGGTCTGCATTGATGTCTTGGCGACTTTCATTAATTCAGCTTTGTTACCACCATCTATTTTCTGTGCAATCTGATTAAAGATTTCAATGCTCTTTAATGCACTCTTTCTATAACCATCGACAATAATAGTTGGATGAACATCTTTTGTGATTAATTCCTCGGCCTTTTCGATCAATGCACCTGCCAAAACTACAACTGATGAAGTTCCGTCTCCTACCTCATTGTCAGTAGCTTTGCTTATTTCCACCATCATCTTTGCCGCCGGATGCTGAACGTCTATTTCCTTCAATATTGTTGCGCCATCGTTTGTGATTGTTACATCTCCTAGTCCATCTACTAACATCTTATCCATCCCTCGTGGACCAAGTGAGCTCCTTACAACTTCTGAAATCAATTTCGCTGCTGCGATATTATTTTTTTGTGCGTCGCGTCCTTTAGTCTGACTTGCTCCTTCTTTCAATATCAAAACAGGCATACCACCTGCTGAACCTTGTTGAACTGACATTTATTACATCATATCTCCTAAAATTTAATATAAAATCCAGTTTTGGGATATTTTAAATTTCCGACATGTAAAAAAAGATAAAATAAAAAATCTATGTAAACAATTGATCGAATTTGCCTTCCATCAGGTCAGAATAGATGTCTTTGGCGGGTTTGTTTTCCACTTTAATTCCGCTACTTACACATGAACCAATAATTTCCTTTACACTTGATTTTATGGTTGTTGCATATGAAACATCAATTTTCATTTTAGCTATTTTCACTATTCCTTCCATGGAAATATTTCCAACATAGTCTTTTCCTGCCGTACCGGAACCTTTTGATACATTTGCTTCCTTTGCTATTAAAGCAGTAGTGGGAGGTACGCCAACTTCAACATTAAATTTTTTTGTATCCGGATCGATCTCGACTTTTACAGGAACTTTCATTCCCTGAAATTCTTTGGTTTTTTCATTAATCGTGTTAACTACCTGCAATACGTTTATACCCATAGGTCCTAATGCAGGTCCAAGTGGAGGTCCAGCACTAGCTTCGCCGCCACTTACAAGAGCAGAAATAGATTTTTTTTTGTTCCATAGCAGACCATTTTTAGAATTATGTTCTTTAATTTAATAGTTTTTGTAGCCTACCTATGTGCTCTTTTTCAAATAATTAGCGTCAACTGTAACGGGTATCTGATAAGGAGAATCTAGCAATAACACTGTTGCCTCCTGCTTTTCATAATCAACCCTAGTTATCTTGGCTTTCATGGATTTGAATGGTCCAGCGACAACTTCGACTGTATCATCTATGTTTAACTCTGATACCACAGGTCTTTTTACCAAATAACTTTCAATGTCTTTATAGGGTAATTCTCCACGGATCTGTCCTTTGACATGTCTGACCCCAATAAGAGCATCATAAGCAATGTTAGAGTCAGGCGCCTCGATTATTATGTATCCCTTAAAACTATCAAGTAAAAGTATAGAACGCACAGGAATCTTCTTTGAATTTATCCTATTTTGTGCCAAATTCACTACAATATGTTCTTGCCCACCCGTTGTCCTTATCGCAAAAAACTTTGAATCCGATTCTTGGCTTTCAGTTTTTGTTTCAGAACCTTCAGGTTCAACACTACTGTCAGATGATTTACTGTTGACTTTTTCAAGTTCGGGAGCATCAATTTCATCTTGGTTTTCTTCTGCCATATTAGTCGTCTCGGAGGTAGTTTCGGTTTTGATATCAGGTTTTTCAGCAAAAACCTCGTTCAGGTCATCAAAATTGTCTTCTTTCCTTATAGTACTACCTTCCAATTATCTTCAGCATACGATAACTAGGTACAATTTATAAGTTTAATCAAAAGTCGTCATTTTAAAAAATGTCACTCTGTAGCTCATGAATGGATGAGCATATCAAGATGCTCAGTTCTTCATATTTTTCTTCTTGAAGCAATTGAAGCTGAGAAATAAATGACAAATCCGCATATGGCCATTATTAATCCATATAATGATAATGAACCTTTGCTCAAATATGTTCCAATTCCTACAATTATGGCACCCATAACAAGCAGGAGCATCCCGATTCTAACATATTTCGGAATATTTTTGGTCAAATTGTATTCTTACATGCATTCTAATTTTAATAACTAATATAACTTGTCATATAAGAGATATCTAAAATAAACTGGACTAGAGAAAACATCACATTTTTATTTACCGATATATTAATTGTCGTTACCAAATGAAGATAGCAGTCGTTGGAATGGGAGTCGCAGGAGCTTATCTTATGAACGACTTGAGTAATGATCATGATAATTACGTTAGGGGATTTGAAAGGATGCCCATTGAAGAGCATGATGCAGTTTGTGCCTGGGCAACTTGTGAAAATGTAATGGAAGATTTGATGAAGGAATGTGGTCTAAGGTTTGATGATTATATTTTACATGAGGGAAAAAGCATGAAGGTGGATATGAGCCAAAGTAGTAAAGAGGATAGTAGTATTGATGTGGGATTAAAAGGAATGGTCACTTATGACAAAATAAAATTAATCAAGGATATGACAAGAGGGACTGACATCCAATTTGGCGTTATTCCAAAAAAAGAGAATCTTGAATCAGAGTTTGATCTTATTATTGATGCTACAGGATTTCACCGAAATTATTTACCGCGACCGGAAAACGAAATGTGGATACCCTGTATCCAATATAAAGTGAAATATCAGGATAAGACCCCTTTTGATGATTTTTATCTGAAAGCTTTTCCCTCGATGAAGGGCTACTTTTGGTACTTTCCATTAGAAAATGGTTATGCGCATATTGGAGCTGGAGACTATGAACGAAAAAATAACAATGTATTTGTTGATGAATTTTTGAAAAAACATAAGTGTGAAGTAATAAAAAAAGTTGGTCGCCCAGTCAGAATAAGTCCGCCCAAAAATTCTGAACCTTTTACTGATGGTAGGAAAACTGTAGGGGTCGGTGAATCCATTGGCACTGTATATCCTTTGCTTGGTGAAGGAATTATCCCATCAACGTGGTGTGCACAATTATTTATCAAACACATTAATGATTTCAATGCGTATAGAAGAGAAGTTTTGAAAAAGTTTCAGATTTATGCCCTTGTATTCAAGTTCATTCAGATGAAAATTAATGGAAAATTTAATCTTTTCAAAAATGCCGTTGAGGTTCTCAAAATTTACAATCACATGAAACATGAAGAAAAGAGATATGGAATGGAAGTAAGATTGAAGGATTTGTTAAGAGTCTCACGGATATAGATCCTTTACGAATTAGAAAATATTATCATACCGATGCTTTGATTCCATTATAATATTACAACTAATATCTCTTATAAAATAATAAAATACTGTTTACACTTTAAGTTTAGTTCTTTAGTAGTGTCTTTCGTAAATATTTTGTTTTGAGAATGCCCAGTAACAAAATCAACACGACCACCAATCCAACAGCAAGTGATGCCTTGGCTATTGAGGAGATTAGTCTATCAGTAGAATTATTGAACACATTAATATGTAATGGACCAATAATGAATATCAGAAAGTATGAAACTATCATTATCATACTCCACATTATGAAAATTAGAGCAAACAGTCCAAACAATCTCATAATGAAATTATTCCTTTCATGATTGAATATTGAATAATAATTGAAATGAATGCCAGTATGGTTGAGAACGTTCCTAGTATAAGGATTCTATTTATTATTTCCTTTTCGGATAATGGGCCTTTAGCTAAGATGAGTCTTACTAATGTTGCCGGTGCGCGACTTTCTTTAGATGCCATTAATTTATAATCATCACTTAATGTTACTGGCCTGGTTGTAACCTGTCTGTGTTCCACTATTTTCTTTACACTAGAGAGAAATAAGAACGAATTCATTACTGCCGGTAAGAGTGCTATCACACCAATTATTTCTGAATTTCCTGCTATTGATATAGCGGCATACATCGATCCTAATAACAATGTGCCTGAATCACCTAGAAATATTTTGCTTGGAAATTTATGATAATGATATATTGCAATACTACCAAAGAATAACGGAAGGCCCATTAAAAACACATTGGTGTTACCAAATAACAAAACACTAACTAATAAGGGTATCATTGTTATTATAATAAAGCCGCTAGCTACACCATTGAATACATCGATTGAGTTTATAGTATTACCAACTATAGGTATTATAGAAAGAATAAGTGGGATATATAGCAGCGGTATGAATGCACTATCAAATATTAATCCAAGATAATTTCCGTGACTTCCTAATATTATTATAGGAATAGCTGCCAGTATCAAAGCGAGAGGTTTGAACCAACCTGGCATAGTTTTCAAGTCATCAATATATCCAATGAAAAATGCGATAATAGTTGTCAATATTAGAGAAATGATTTTTGCGTCCAGTATTAACAAATATAATATTATTTCAGCTATTACTATTCCTACTAAAATTACAGGACCGGCAGGCCGGGGAATCATTGGTTTGCCAGGTTTATGATAGTCTACTACAGTTCTCCCTTTCTTGTTGAGGTATTTAATAAAATGAGGGGTGATAAAAAAAATAATTAGGAATGAGAGGGCAGAGACGATAACTGCATTTATGATAAAATCTGATAGATAAGCCAACTTTCAATTACCTGTTGTAATATACAGGAAATATCTTTTTGCACTCATTTTTAATTCTTGATTTGATTCTTTAGTTTTTTTGCAAGTTTGACGCCTATTTTTGGTATGGACCCTAGTTTTGATTCAGAAATCTTGTCAATTTCAGTAACGCTTGTGATTCCTGCCTTATATAGAGCCCTTGCCCTGACTCTTCCAATTCCCTCAAGCCGAATAAGAGGTATCAATTCTGATTTTATGCCATGCTTAATTCTCAATCGTAGTTTTGCTATTTCTACCAAAAGATCTTTTCTTCCTATTAATTTTGCAATTTCATAAAGACAGTATGACAACCAGTACGTTGTTTCAATCATTCTATACAGATCCCCCGGTTCAACCCCAAATTTTTCATTTAGATTTGCCTCGCTGGTTTCATCCATCCATTCTAGCAGAATTATCAAATTTTTTAGTGAATAGTCATAGTTTGAGAGCCCGTGAGAACTCAGTACATGTTTTTCAAACATTCTTTCAAAATATTCTACTTCATTTTGCCTCAATGTTAACTTTGGATAAAAATCATAAGAGTCACAAATCCAATGTAAAAAATTTATTCCGTCATCATGTTTGTTATTATTATAGAAATCAAGATTTTTTTTAAAATGAATGCCGGTTTTTGGATCGATATACAACAAGGAAATCCGTTTACCAAATCTAGTAGCCATAAGTAACTCACTTCGCATGATTATCAATCCCTCATCATGTAGATAGTGTAGCAGCGAGTCAATTTCAAAGCTGATATTTTCAGTTCTATGATTCTTTGAGAGGAATGTTTCCGCGAAAAAGTAAAGTAATTCAGACTTTAATATTTTAGATCTCGAGGCTATCACTCCCAAAACATGTACTCTTAGCGCCGTTTCATTCATTAATTGAGAGACGATTGGTTCTGGCTCTCCTAACACAAAGTGATTGTAGACATCTTCTGGATTGGTTCTCGAATCTGCTATTATGATGGCTTCTCCATATTTATCATAAGCAGGTCTTCCAGCCCGCCCGCATAATTGTTTGTACTGTAATACACCCAGTGGAACATTACCGCCGTACTCATAATCGTATCTAAAAATACTGGTGATTACAACTCGTCTGGCAGGTAAATTTACTCCTGCAGCGAGAGTCGGTGTGGCAAATAGAATCTTTATTATGCCGTTTCTAAAGGCATCTTCTACAATTTGTCTGCTTTTTAATCCTAGACCTGCATGGTGAAATCCCACACCTTTTGTAACAGTACTTGAGAGTGTTCTATTAAGTTCTGTATCATCTCCCTGTTTTAGAATTTCTGCACCTATCTTTTGTGCTAAAAGCTTTGAAGATTTATCCAATAATTTTGGCACTATAGCTGAAGTTTTCTTTGCAAGTGAAACAGTGCGTTTACGCGTCTCTGCAAAAACAAGTGATTGTCCTCCATCATTTGTAATTGAATCCATTGCAAGACTTATTATTCCGCCGCTCGAATTATCAGCAACCCCAATATTATCAATTTCAAAAGTTGTTCCATTGTTCATGGTAACTTTACCATAATTATAAACACCTTCTATCAATTCGGTAGGACGCCACTTGCTTTGTATTGGTTCGCATTTTAACCAGTCAGCAATTTCATCTGAATTTGATATGGTCGCGCTAATTCCAATAATTTGGGGCCTCTGTGGCATAAGTTTTATTTTTGTCAATATTATTTCTAGAGTTGGACCTCTTTCGCGTTCTGTAAGAAGATGTATTTCGTCAATAATGAACAGACCGACATCAAAAATCCAATTTGAATCATGTCTTAAGATTGAATCCATTTTTTCGTTTGTTAGTATGATTATGTCTTTGTCAATCAATTCTGTGCCAGAAGAGTCGTAATCACCTGTTGAGATTGCAATATTTATTTTCCTATTCTTAAAGCAACTCAAGTTTTTAATTATCTTAAATTCATTGAATTTTTCTGAGGCCAGTGCTTTTAGAGGAGTGAGATATACTATTTTTTTTCTCTTGCTAAGGATGTTTATCATTCCCATTAATCCAATTAGTGTTTTTCCACTTGATGTAGGAGTTGTAACAAGAATGTTGTTACCATTCATTACACCCTTTGATAATGCAAGTTCTTGTGGTGGATATAATGAACCGTAGTTTAATAATCGTAAAAGCTCCTGTAAATATTCCTTCATTCGTTCGCCCAATTAAATTAATTCTTTCTAATTAATATATTAATAATATCGAAATTTTCAAAGTGTATGTTGTAATCATTGACAAAGACGTATTCTTAAAGAAAGCTCTAACAAGTTGAAATTTACTTCTTATGCCTTTGCATAAAATCCTGCTCTTCTCTCATAGATTTGTCCATTCTGCATTGCTTTTCTTATGAAATCTTTGGCTTCATCGTCTGTAAACTTTCCTGTTTTCACAAGTTCATCAATGAAATTCTTTTCTTCAACATCGTTCTTGTCCTCTCCAGATAAACCGTTGAAGACATCCGTGAATGTCTTTAATTTTGAAGTTTCACTAAGAGGTTTTCCATGAAGAACGCCGAGATCAACTTTTCCAGTGTTAACATCAATACCTACAGTTTCTAACATTTGTGAAACAAGGTATATCGCTCTCTCAGCATCTGCCGCATCTACATTATCTTTTAACAACAATCTAGCTCGTGCAGTAGCAAGGCGTACTAGACCTTCCAGCTGACGGGGGGTTGCTGTTATCATTCCTTCCGAATCAACGTTTCTCATCTGCAAATAATATTTTCTCAAGATATCAATAGCCTCTGGTGTAAGTTTTGGTTCAATTTGTTTGGCATATGCTAGGTATTTGCGAAATAGATCTATCTCTATAACGGACTGAGCAGCGTGCTCTATATCTCTATGGATTTCAAGTATGTGACTTGCAATTCGATTATCTCTTTCAGTATCAGCACTATCTCTTATGACATGTATGATATCAAATCTTGTTAGTAACGGTATAGGAAGTGGCTCTACGTTTTCTGTAATGTTTCTAAATGGATCATACTTACCATATTTAGGATTAGCTGCGGATAGGATTGATGTTCTGGCGTTAAGTGTTGCTACTATTCCTCCTTTTGCGACCGAACAAGTTTGTTGCTCCATCACTTCATGGAGTGCAGATCTGTCTTCGGACTTTATCTTATCAAACTCGTCTATACAAACTAGGCCTTGATCGCCCAAAACTACAGCGCCCGCCTCCAGCATCATAATTCCGGATTTATCACGAATTACTGCGGCCGTTAAACCTGCTGCAGTGGTACCTCTTCCTGAGGTATACAGTCCCCTTGGTGCGATTTTGGCAGCAAACTTGAGCATTTCAGATTTGGCAGTACCAGGATCTCCAACGAGAAAGATATTGATATCCCCTCTACGTTTCGAACCGTCAGCTAATTTTTTTGTTACCGATCCTACAATCAGTAAAAGAATAGATTCTTTGATTATTTCATGTCCATAAATATGAGGCGCAAACGATGCCACTAGTTTATCATAAGCATCTGGCATATCTTTGATAGATAAGATTCGTTTTTCATCTTCTCTGCTGATAAATATTCTGTCAAGAATCCTTTCATCTTTACTATCAACAGTTCTCTCGTCTTTATTTCCAAAAATTCCGCCAAGATATTCTATATTGTTACCTTCCATGCGGAGTCTGAATAGACTTGTCCTTACTAGTAATGATTGTTCTTGCTCAATCCTGACAATGCCTGTCAACAACACTCTATCTCCAGGTCTGCACCTATCGACAAGATCATCCATTACAGTAACTTCTATATAATGCGGAAGTTGTCCTGCTGGTAAATCTTCAGGTAGTTCCTGAAGTCTAACTAGTTGAAAATCTGTAAATAGACTCTTTTCGGGGTTCATTTCGAGTTCTTTTCCACCGCAGGCGGTACACTTTACGGGTTTCTGTAATGTTAGACCTTTTAGATGACCTTCCATAAATACATCATCGCATTGCAAACATTGATACGTAATTTTTTTAGCTAGAGGTTTAATTTCAGAACTCCTGACGACCATACCAGGAACGCTTATCAATTTGTTAATAACATCTGCACTTATCTCTCTAAGTCCTTTTTGAACTGAATAATTTCCGATTCTTACTTTTATCTTGTCCTTGATTTCCTGAGCATAATCATAATGAATCTCTCTTAGGATTGAGTATATGGCCTTGTTAAATGCATCAAGCATTTCATCTGGATTATCAGTAACTGATCTTGTCAGTTCTGGTCTATTTCTGTCCAAATCGATATAATCAACTACAACAAATGTGGAATTTGATGCCATCATATTGTTAATCCTGTCAAAATATTTGTAATTCCCTTCCCTGTCCTTAAAGGCACGCAAAAACGATTCTAAATCGTCTGCTATTGCCGAAGTGGTTTGATGCTTTTGCTCAGTCATTTACCTGTTTAACACCGATTTTTTAAAGGACGTTGAAAAACCATGAATATAATCATAAAGTTGCCTTTCCTCCGCAGATAACTTTGATTCCATTTCTGCAGAAATTGATGACGCAGCTGCTAGTTTTACTATTTTTTCCAGCCTCGACATTACAAAAGAATTAAGAGATACCATTAGATTTTCCCTTTCTTTGTCATTTAGAGTTTCGAGAAAGTCTTCCAAGCGAATATAGAAGTCCGCGTCAACGCTTGATATGTCATGCGGTTTTGATATTCGTTCTCTATTCAAGGCCTTTGAAACATAACTCGATATTCCATTATCTTGAATTTCAATTAGATCTCTTTTCGACAAGACTTTTGTGAGCCACCTTGGTAATAGCAAGATATCCCCTTCTTTGGCATCAATGTTAGTATTACTAGTAGCAATTTTTACGTCGGACTTGAATGTAACCCTGATCTCTTCGAGAAGATATTCTAGTCGGTATGTGTTTTTTAAGCTTTCAAATACGCCTTCAGTAAGAATGCTGGATAATGACATATTGGGGATTAGTCTTACAGGTCTGAATGTTTTTATCTGTTTCTTAACTCTCCTTGACTCGAGATAAGATTGGCAGCTGATGATATACTAGGAATTTAATATCATAGGTCTGAATATATAACTGATAATTCGAACATCTTGTATGCCACAAGCAGAGGCAAAAAATTTGTCAGATTTAATGTGGGTAGAAAAGTACAGGCCTATCAAATTAGATGATGTTGTCAATCAAAAGGAGATCGTAGAGAGTTTGAAGAACTTGATGAAAGAGCCTGCTGAAATGCCACATTTGTTATTTACAGGTCCTGCTGGAGTTGGCAAAACAACTACTGCATTGTGTATGTCAAGACAATTACTCGGGGAAGAATGGAAGAGAGATACCCTTGAGCTCAATGCCTCAGATGAAAGAGGAATAAAGATGGTTAGAGAAAGGGTCAAGGAATTTGCCTCCGTTTTCAAAATAAGAACAAGTGAAAGAGAAGAAAGAAAATTTAGAATAATAATTTTAGATGAAGCCGATGAAATGACGTCTGAAGCCCAGACAGCTTTGCGAAGGATAATTGAAGACAGTTCAGAAACAACTCGTTTTGTTATAATATGTAATTACTTGTCACAGATTATCGAGCCAATTCAAAGTCGTTGTGCAATATTCAGATTTAAGAGAATTGAAAAGGAAATCATAGAGAATCATCTAGAATCATTATGTAAAAAGGAGGGAATAAAGTATGATGATAAGGCAATTTCACAAATTTTTGAATCTACAAATGGTGATCTACGGCATTCAATAAACATTTTACAAACTGCCTCCGTGATGGGATCTATAAGTGTTGCAAATGTACAGGCATCTTTGGGACTTAGCGGAAAATCCAAGGTAAGTGAAATAATCAAGTTGGCAATGTCAGGAAAATTTAATGAAGCAAGAGTAAAGTTACTTGAATTAACTGCGGTCTATGGGATGTCTGAATTTGATTTTCTAAAATATGCATATGAAGCCGTATACTCTTTAAAATTATCCCACCCCGAAGACTTTGCTTCTCTATTAGCTGAATATGACTATCGTTTGACTCATGGGTCACATCCTGAAATTCAATTAACTGCATTTTTGGACCAATTATCACGGATGCAAGCCAAACAATAGAGCAGGGATCAGAATTCTACAAAATCAATTTATGAATTTCACATTCCAAGTAAAGAATTTATCAAAATTAATTAATAATCTTCTTCAAATTCTTCTCCGCCATCTTCTTCCTCGACTTCATCAAAGTCTTCCTCAAGCTCTTCTCTTTCTTCGGCGCTTTTATAAGGAAGATCGGCTTCACCGGCAGAATTGCAAACAGGACATTTAAATTCAATTGTTTGTCCTTCGAGGTCCAGAGGGAATTCTTTAGAGAAAACCTCGTCGCATTTTGAACATACCAAAGTGGTCTGGATATTATCGGTACTGAACTTGTGCGATTGAAGTCTGAATATGGTGTTTGTCATTCTTCCCTACCTATTGAAATAGTCCTTTTTTATAAGGATTATTGTGATTTTTGCTATTCTGTATGTATTTTTTCTTATACCGTATGAATTTTCGGCTTAGAATCATATACCATAGCTAATAGATGCGCTCGGGCGTCATTTTGATCAACCAGACCTCGATTTGCTATTGTTATAATAGTACTGTTGTTTCTAACGCCTCTCATCTTCATACATAGATGCTCGCCTTCTGCAATAACAGTTACGCCCTTGACTCCCATTTTCATTATTTCATCTGCAACTTCTTTTGTGAGTCTTTCTTGAATTTGCAATCTTTTAGAGTATTTTTCTACAAGCCGCGCTAGTTTTGAAATACCAAAGACTTTTCCTGAGGGAGTGTAGGCAATATGTATTCTCCCAAAGAAGGGAAGCATATGGTGCTCGCACATGCTGTAACATTGAATGTCTTTTGCAATAATGGAATCGGTTTCTTCACTAAAACTAATTTCAAGTTCTGAATTCATACAATACCCGCCAAAAATTTCTTCATACATGTCGGCAATTCTTTGTGGAGTTCCAACAAGACCTTCACGTTCGGGGTTTTCACCGAGTTGTACTATTAGCTCCCTAACGAGTTTTTCTATCTTTCTCTTGTTAAGTGAGGTTTTTTTCATCTTTTTTCCCTTTATCTATCTAGCACCTATTTCTTTATGTAGCTGTGGTATAATTCTCACTTCTGGAAAAATAGGTTGAACAATATCATAAATATTTAAAAGCTTATTAACAGATGGCTGGTCCACTCCATGACTGGGTTGAATAATAAAGCTCAAAATGTCTGAAGGTTTTATTTTCTTTGAAATATTGTATACCAAATTCTTGAAACTATCAAGATCTGTAGAATTGGTTACCACTATTTTAATGTAAGTAGTCTTGTTACTTTCTACGGCCAATTCCAAACATTTAATCTCGTTTAATATCAAATTATCATAGTCTTTATTTTCAACAACTTTAGAATCGGCAGTTTTGAATTCAATCTTGCATATGTCGATATAAGGTAAAACCTTACTGAAAAGTTCAGAATCAAAGCATGATGATTCGATGTATGTTTTGAGGTTGGTCTGTTTTTTTATGAAATCTGCTAATTCTATTACTGCATCGGTTTGCAGCAATGGTTCTCCACCGGTGAAATTCACTTTGTATGTGAATGGTTGAAGTTCTCTTAAGATTAGATCTTCAATTTCATCGATTTGGTATTCAGTTCCACTATCTGAAGGCAGCGCATACTTTGTGTCACACCATATGCACTTTAAGTGGCAACCTGAGAATCGGATAAACAAAGTTTTCTTTCCGACGAATATCCCTTCTCCTTCGATACTAGTAAATATTTCACTAATTCTCGCTCTTGCCTTATTTTCAGTTCTTTGCATAAATTGTTTTATCCTCTATACCTGCTTTACTAAATGCCATCTTCCTATTTATACACGATTCGCATTCTCCGCATTGCACTATGTCTTTCTGAATTTTTTTACCATTAGAATAGCAGCTCCATGATTCAAATACTGTATCGCCTAACAGTTTGTGACCTAATTTTAATAGGTCATACTTACTAATACCTTCTACAGACGGAGACCATATGGAAATTTTTCGTTTGATTCCATTCTTGATTTTGTCTTCCTCACCCATGTTCAGTGCATTTGTTATTGACTCAATAAATTTTGGTCTGCAATCAGGGTAATGAAAATCATCGGCGTGAGCACCAAATACAATCAAATCTGCATTAACGCTAAATGCCCAGGCCGCGGCAATTGTTATGAAAACAGCATTCCTAATTGGGACTACAATACTATGATCGAATTTGGATGGAATTGAAAATTTGCTGTTAGTTAGTACGTTAGAATTACCATACAATTCCTTCATAAAACTAATATCGACCGTACGATATTCGTCTGAATCCAACACCTTGGCGAGTTTTTTTGACTGAATTAATTCGCGATTAGCCCTTTGACCGTAAGAAAATGAAATTATCTTTATTTTGTATTTTTTGTAATTCTTAACATATGCAGCAGCACAGAGCGAATCTAGTCCTCCACTCATTATACATATTGCAATCTTTTCATCTTTCATTTAATGCGTAAACACCTCCTATACCATACGATATTGCAACAAATATTCTGGATAGTGTTAAAACATGTTGATGAATTAAAACAGGAGCAAGCAATACATCTACTAGAAACAAAATTGGGATCATACCTATTGCAAGAACTCCAACAATAAATTGTTCCTTATTTTTGTAATTGCTATAATATTTAATCAAAAAATATGTGGATATGTTTCCAGTCCCGATTCCTAAGAGTATCAAGTAGTGTGCAAAAGGGTGGAAAATGGGAATAGTCAAAAATGGTCCTGCCCAACTGAAACCGTTAATTATTTTTGCATGAAGGGGCCATCTTATACTATTTTTCATTCTGTTTCTTATCGAGCGTAACATGTCCTTCATTTTTGTAAACGCTATTCCTAAAACAAAAGCAAATACCAATATCCATGAAAGTAGTTGATAGTAAATTGGAGCACCATGAGTTGATAAGAATTCGTTAATTAAAGTTCCAGTTAGAACTGCTATTGCGATACTGATAAAAAGAAAGCCAAAAGCTCTAGATTCAATTCC
>DATFBL010000172.1:0-15336 GCA_035253865.1 Nitrososphaeraceae archaeon
AAGGAGTATTTTGGAGTTGAATATCTAGTTGGTTCGTGAATTTAGATTTAGAGGCTTAAATGTAGATCAATTAAAAAGTCTATCAATAGAAGCACTTTTACCTTTGTTAAATGCAAGACAGAGGCGATCATTAGACAAAAGAGTTGGAAAATACATGAATGACGAAAAAAGAAAATTACGTGAACGAATTAAGAACGTTAGAGAAGGTAATTCAAAAGAAACTATACGAACTCATGTAAGGGATATGATAATTCTTCCTGACATGGTGGGAATTACTATTAATATTCATAATGGCAAAGACTTTACCCCAATTACTATAAAACCAGAGATGATTGGACATTATTTGGGCGAATATGCGATTACAAACAAGAGAGTTCAGCATGGTGCACCTGGAGTGGGAGCTTCCAGATCAAGTCTATATGTCCCATTAAAGTGATAGATTTTGCCAACATATTCTTACTCTTTTTCACAATTTGACAAAAACAAACATGTTCGGGCGGCATTAAGAGAGACGGATATATCACACAAGCATGCCAGGGAAATTGCACTAGCCATAAAGGGGCTCTCGATTGAAAGAGCAAGGAATGTTTTGGATCAGGCAATAGAAAAAAAAGTTGCAGTTCCATATAGAAGATATCACAATGAAGTAGCTCACAGATCCAATATTATGGACGGTTTTTTTTCAGGAAGGTTCCCCAAGAAGGCTTCTGAAGAATTTTTACGACTTTTAGATAATTTAGAATCAAATGCAGAGTATAAGGGCATGGATCTAGACAGATTGGAAATAGTCTCTTGTGTTATCCACAAAGGAACAAAACTTAAGCGATTTATCCCTCGAGCTATGGGAAGATCAAGCCCCAAAGTAGACACATTAACACATGTAGAGATCGTAGCAAGGGAGGGTAAAGTATCTTGAGCGCGATAAAAAATGTAATGAAGAATAATTTCAGAAACATGGAACTCAATGAGTACCTGAGTTCTTCTTTAACAGAAGCTGGTTATGGTGGTGCAGAGGTACAAAAAACTCCAATTGGTACTAAAATAACCCTATTTGTAATTAGACCGGGTCTTGTTATTGGAAGAAAAGGCAGCGGAATTAGAGATTTGACAACCAGGTTAGAACAGCAGTTTAATTTAGAGAATGCGCAGGTTTCTGTGACTGAAGTTACAAAACCTGAGCTAAATCCACACATCATGGCAAATAGAATTGCACAATTAATTGAAAGAGGAACGGCATTTAGGAGAGCTTCATTGTGGACTATAAACACGATAATGGGAGCCGGAGCTTTGGGTGTGGAAATCACAGTTTCTGGCAAACTTAGAGGTGAGCGTGCCCATTTTGAAAAGCATACAGCAGGAATTATCCCTAAGAGCGGAAAGGTTGCCGAAGAAGTGGTTAGAAGTAGCACAAATAGCCTGTTGACAAAAATGGGATTGGTGGGAATAAAATTAAAGATTTCAATCAAAGAAGAAGTTCATCGTGATTTTGATTTAGAGATTGAAGCACAGCCTAAGAGCGAAACGGAAATAACACCACCAAGTGAAGAAGTGGCAACAAAAGAAGTTCAGACCGATGAAAAGACTGAAGGTGCAGATCAGAATGTTCCAGCAGCAGATCAGAATGTTCCAACAGACTCAAAGACAAAGACAGATGGAGCAGAGAGTAAAGATATTATTGAAAGTGAAGTTAAGGAAATAGCCGTAAACAAAAGTGAGACATAATGGCAAGACTCAAATTAAGAACATTAAGAGAATTCAACGACGTTGATTTAGAATCAAAGTTGTCGGAAATTAGAGCTGATTTACTAAAATTGAGAATTGAAAATTCAAAAGGAACTCTCAAGAAGGAAACTGGAAATATGAAATGGAAGAGAAGGGATATAGCACGAATACTCTCTATATTAAAGGAGAGGGATCTAGGAAAATGACACTTAAAGATTACATTACGAGGTATGAATTCATCGGCAGCAATGCAGAAGTTGATTATGGATCTATTGACCGTCAAAGGAGAGTAAGTGGTAAAATTATTTTTGAAACTAAGAACACAATTTCAGTTGCCGATAATTTCAAGAAGTATATTATTCCTAAGAAAACAATACAAAGGTTGGGATTAGTTTTTCAGGATGAGATATGTATTATGAATGGTACTATGATTTTAGGGAGACCCGAAGATCGGTTATTAAAGTGATAGTTGATATTTAATGGCTAGAAATATTGGCGTAACAGTTTCGGAACCAAAAAGGACTTGTGATGACGAATTGTGTCCTTTTCATGGTAAACTTTCAATAAGAGGGAGAATACTGACAGGGATCACAGTAAGTTCAAAGGCGTATAAAATGATCGTAGTATCCCGTGAATATCCCCGGTTGGTAAGAAAATATAAAAGGTACGAGAGAAGCAGTTCGAAGGTTCATGCGTTTCTTCCTTCATGCTTGGATGTGAATGAGGGTGACGAAGTAAGGATTGCAGAATGTAAGCCTATATCAAAAACGGTATCATTTGTGACTGTGGAGGTAATAAAGAGTGGCGTCTAAGAGTAGAGCAGTCTCTGCAAAGGGAGTCGAAGAATTTAAGCCCTACATTACAAGAGCATTGCCCATTACTGCTAATTTGGTCTGTGCAGACAATACTGGTGCGAAGATATTGAGAATTGCTCAAGTAACACGTATCAAGGGAAGACACTCAAGAATGCCTTCTGCCGCAGTAGGCGATTTTGTAAATGTAACTGTTAAGAAAGGAAACGCAGAGCTACGAAAACAAATGTTTGGAGCTGTGATTATTAGACAAAAATATCCTATTAGGAGATTGAATGGTGTTCGATTATCATTTGAAGACAATGCAGCAGTGTTGGTTACGCCAGAAGGAGAAATAAAAGGGACTGACATAAAAGGACCGGTGGCTGCTGAAGCTGCAGAAAAATGGCCAAGAATCGCAAATCTGGCATCACTAATAATATGAGGTTATGATAATGTTCTATAAACTTATTTCAAAACACAAAAGGGATAAATATTTGGGAGCTAACCTTTCAGCAAACCTAAGAGAACAACACAAGAAGAGAAGTATGAGAGTCATAAACGGTGACACTGTTAGAATATTAAGAGGGGAATATGTTGGGATTGAAGGGAAAGTAGAGAAAGTGAATACTCAAAGATCAACACTCTCTATCGAAGGTGTTCAAAGAGAGAAAATACGTGGAGGTAATGTCAAGGTACAGGTTCATGCATCTAATGTACAAATTATTTCATTGAATACGGATGACGATTATCGACTAAAAGGAATACCAAAATCAAAATCAACTGTTAAGCAGACAAACACAAAAAAAGGGAAGGAAACTAAAAAATCAGCTGAAATTAAGAAGGAATTGATTAAGGAGGATTCATAATCATGGCAAAAAAAGGAGGAGATAAGAGGCTAAAACGACAACTTTCGCCACGCTTCTGGCAAGTTAGTAGAAAATCTTCAAGGTTTATTCTCAACACAATGCCTGGGCCACATACCAGAAAGTTTTCGTATCCGATTGGGGTAGTCTTACGCGACCTTCTACATGTTTGTTCAAATGTCCGCGAAGTGAAAAAATCATTAAACAAAGGGCTGGTTACTGTCGATGGGAAGATGATTCGCCATCCAAACTTTCCTGTTGGTCTGATGGACACGGTAGAGATAAAACCTTCAAATGAATTTTATAGATTTGTACCTTCAGATGGACTTCCACTATTGCCTATAAAAATAAATGCAAATGAAAAGAACCTAAAGTTGGAAAAAATCAAATCCAAAGTTAGTTCCAAGAAAAAATCATATCAATATTGCCTTCATGATGGCAGAACATTTCTAAGTGAAGAATCGTATAATGTAAATGATACATGTTTGATTGAATTACCAAAATTTGGAATAAAAAACCACGTACAGCTCAAAGAAGGCTGTAGTGTTATTGTAACTAGAGGAGAGAACGCAGGAAATATTGGAAAAGTTGAAGAAATTAAGGCGGGGTCCTTTTCACTTCCAAAACGTGTGTTGGTCTCAATGGGTGAAAAAACGGTGGAGTTACCAATAGACATTGTTATGGCAGTTGGCACTGACTCTTCATTAATACAGGTAAGCAAGTAAAATGAGTACAATCAATAATATGAAACAAATCAGCTTGGAAAAAGTTGTAATTAATATTGGAGTAGGAAAATCAGGTGAACCTCTAGAGAGAGCCAAAAATGCCCTAGAGGAATTAACATCAAGAAAGCCTACGCAATGTGGTGCAAAAAATAACGTAAGAGATTTTGGTATCCATAAAGGAGAACCAATCGGCACCAAAGTCACACTTAGAAATACCGAGGCAATGGAATTTGCCAAAAGAATAATACAATCGAAGAATAATCAATTGAAAAAATCATCTTTTGACGACTTTGGAAATATTTCCTTGGGGGTAAGAGAACATATTGATATTCCGGGAGCAAAATATAATCCAGATATTGGAATTTTTGGAATGAATGTATGCATATCTTTGTCAAGACCTGGTTATAGAATAATCAACAAAAGTAATCCACGAAAAATGGGAAAAAAGCACAGAATTTCAAAAGATGAAGCTATTGAATTTTTCAAAAATATGGGAGTTGAGATGATCTAGTGCCAAAGCCAAGAGAATACGATATTACAGGCAGAAAACAACGTATACATGGAAAGGGCACTCGATGGTGCAAGAGATGTGGTTGCTATTCTGGTCTAATTCAAGCTTACAACATCATGCTCTGCAGACAATGCTTTAGAGAAGTAGCGATAAAATTAGGTTTCAAAAAATATGAATAGGATAATGGGTGAATGAATTGCCAGCATTAAATATCTTATCAAATCTTTTTGCCACTCTATATAACAACGAAGTTAGACGCAAAAAAGAATGTATTGTAAGCCCATCTTCAAGATTTTCTAGCGAGGTACTACGTGTCATGCAAAAACATAGGTATATTGGAGAATTTGAGCAGATAGATGATTCACGGGCTGGCAAATTTAAGATTCAGCTTTTAGCCAAAATTAACAAATGCGGAATAATTACTCCGAAATTCAGTGTCAGAAAAAATCAATACCTGAATTGGGAAAGACAATTTTTGCCAGCATACAACATGGGGATTCTGATAGTATCAACTAGCAAGGGTATCATGACACATCATGAAGCTCAGGAAATGGGAATAGGAGGAGTATTGGTCGGATATGTCTACTAACGAATATATTTCAACATTAGAGATACCAGAGGGGATTTCAGTAACGTTAGAGGATAGAATTATGTCTGTTAAGGGAAAGCTGGGCACTGTAAAAAAGGATTTTACAAGACTTCCAGCTTTTCTAACAATTGAAAATAATGTTCTAAAGATTGAACCTTATGGAAAAAGAAGAAAGGATTTTGCTATTTCAAAAACTGCACAAAGCATTGTAAACAACATGATAAAAGGTGTTCAAGACGGCTACAAGTATAAAATGAAAATAGTATTTGCACACTTTCCAATAACGGTCAAGATAAAAGATGGAAAGGTTCATGTTGAAAACTTTTTCGGCGAGAGAAAAGCAAGAATATCAAATATTGTAGGAGATTCTACAAAAGTAGCAATTGAAGGCGATGATATTGTAATAACCGGTCCACACCTTGAGCATGTTTCTCAGACCGCTGCAAATATAGAGTTGTCAACCAGAGTTAAGAACAAAGATCAAAGAGTCTTTCTCGATGGAGTATATGTTTACTCCCGAGAATAGATTATGTAATTGTTAATAATTTTGGGATGACTTTTATATAGAATATTTGTGCAGGTGAGAATTAAGTGAAAACAGTTATACTTGCTGGCGGATTGGGAAAAAGACTTAGACCTTTAACCTCAGATAGGCCAAAACCGATGATCCACATTAATAATACGCCAATAATAGAGTTGCAAGTTAATTGGCTAAAAAAATGCGGTATAACAGACATCATAGTTCTCGTAGGACACCTTAAGGAAAAAATAAAACATCATCTTGGGGATGGGCAAAAATTTGGAGTAAATATAAGTTATATCGAAGAGAACGTCCCACTTGGAACCGGCGGTGCCCTTAAGAATGCAAAGGAGCACATTTTGCAAAACGGAAATACTGATTCGGGCTTCTTTGTTATTAACGGAGACATAATAACTAATTTGGATCCTTTTACGATATCTAACAAAGGATCAATGACACTCGCATTGGTTCCATTAAAAAGTACGTTCGGAATTGTAGAAACGAATGGTGATCTAGTATCAAAATTTATAGAGAAACCATTCATTAAAGATACTTGGATTAACGCCGGTGTGTATTATTTTTCAAATGAGATTTTTGATTACCTGCCGGATAATGGCAATCTTGAAACTGTTACTTTACCAATGTTGGTGGAGAAACAAAAATTAAAAGCGAAAAGATTTTCAAATAATTATTGGCGATCAATTGATTCACACAAAGATGTAGAGGAAGCGTCAAAGGAAGTTCAAGAAGTATTTAAAAAATGACTGATAAGACCGGTCAAATTGGTATTAATCCAAGCAGTTTATTTGACAGTCAAGATATTTTAGAATTTGCCAAACAACTTGATAATAGACCACAGGTACATTCGATATGGATACCAGAATCCTGGGGTCGTGAGGCATTTGTAATGCTAGGAGCTATTGCATCATTAACTGGAAAGGTAAAATTAGGAACCTCTATTGTCAGTATGTTTTCTAGAACTCCGGCAACTACTGCAATGGCAGCCTCAACATTGGATAACATTTCAAAAAATCGCGCTATTATCGGTATCGGAGCTAGTACTCCCACACTAGCCGAGAACTGGCACGGTACCAAATTTGAATATCCATTAAAGCGCATGAAAGAATATGTGACATGTTTTAAAATAATCTCTAGCGGGGAAACAATTAACTTTAATGGGAATTTTTTTAAACTAAAAAATATGAAGATATTGCATCCATCCAGCAGGAAAAAAATCCCTGTTTATCTAGGTGCCGTAAATTCGGGAATGATAGACTTGGCAACAGATATTGCCGATGGGATTATTTTGTATCTTCGTCCAATTGATGAGCTTAGAGAAACAGTTCAACATGTAAGTTCCATGATTTCGAAAAAATCTAAAGAATTTGAAATCTGTACTGTGTTTATCACTGCCATTTCAAACAAATATCCAGATCTTGCACGTAGAAGAGCTGCAAAAACACTCGCGTTCTATGTTGCCGTTGGAAAATATTATAGCGAATTCTTGTCATCTCATGGCTTCAGAAGTGAAGTGGAAAAAATAACGAATGAATATCAAACAAATGGTATCGAAAATATAAGCAAATTTGTAACTGACCGTATGCTTGATTCACTGACCATATATGGAACTGTCGAAGATTGCATCAAAAGTTTAAGACGCTTTGTCTCATGTGGAATTTCACTTCCAATATTACAAGTAAACCCTGTAAAAGATAATTTAGAATCAATAAACGATTCTCTTCTTTTGGTTGAAAATGTCTAGAGTAGCAATAGTTGACCAGTCAACTTGTAAATTTACCAAAGATACGTCTCTATCTGTATTGGAGATAGCATGTGAACCGTGCAAAGAAATCCTCGAAAGATACAAGAACAAGGGCATAGAGATTGATTCAGTTTTTTTATCGACAACAGCTGATGTTCAGTATGGCTCTACCATAGTTTCTGAATATTTGGGTATAAAACCAATAATTTCTCAGAGATTGGACAACCTTTGTAATTCTGGCACAAATGCTATTGTATCGGCTTATTCTATGATAAAATCAGGGTTATGTAAAAATGCCCTCGTTGTTGGAGCGGACATTAGACAAACTAAAGGATCGCAACTAGTATGGGATATATCGAGAGGATCTTTTACCTTACCAGTTTATTGGGCAGCGCTCTTTGCCAAAGTTCACATGCGCAGATATGGTACAACAGAAGAACAGATGGCATTAGTTACCGTAAAAAACAGAAAGAGCGCATGCCTAAATCGTAATGCCTTGTTTAGAAAAAAGGTAACAGTGAATGAAGTTATGAATTCAAAAAAATTGGTAGACCCGTTAAAGTTACTAGATTGTTCTTACCTGTGTAATGGGGCTTCAGCAATTCTACTTTCTAATGAAGTAGATGCGAAAATGAATACTGATTTTCCAGTTTGGATAGAAGGAATTGGGAGTTCTGTGGAGGCAGCAAGTTTTAGTAACGTTAGCTTTGACCTCTCAAATATACACTCAACTAAAGTTGCTTCTGACATGGCATACTCGATGACAAATATTACGCCAAAGCAAATAGACGTGGCTGAACTTCATGATGCTTTTACAATTATGGAAATTATGGCTTATGAAGATCTAGGCTTTTGTAGGAAAGGAGACGGAGGCAAATTTGTATCTCAAAAAAATATATCAATCAATCCTCGTGGAGGACTATTAGGGACAGGTCATCCTCTTGGAGCGACAGGAGTTGCTCAAACAGTAGAAATCTGTCAACAACTAAAGGGTTTGGCCGCAAATAGACAAATTAAGGACTGTAAGTGGGGGTTAGTTCATAATATGTCTGCAGCGGGTTCTTCTTCTCTAGTATTAATAATTTCCAGGGACTAAAATTAGTGCAGTCAATCAATTGTCTGGAAGTATTAAAATTAAGGATGTATCAATAAATTGATCGTTTTAATTATCCGAACCTTACACAATATGATGTGAAAGAATTCCTTGATTCGCTGAGGAAGGGAAAATTTAGGATACCCGTTTGCCTAAAATGCGATTCAAAAGTATGGCCTCCTGCTAACATTTGTAGTAATTGTTACTCTGGAAAAATTAGGATGTCTAAATTGGAATCAAAAGGGCAGTTAATTGAACATTCTTCATCGCATATTGGCAATGCAGAGAAACTAGCATTAATCGATATCTCAGGAATCAGGATAATAGGGATTTTGAGTGAAGATTTGAATCCAGGAAGTATTGTCAAGTTGACCAAATGCGGGGTGAATAAGGACAATACGCCATTTTATGAATTCTCGTCTACTTAACCCATACTGAAGGATTTAATTAATCAATTATTATTAGTAGACATATCGAGATGTCATACGACAGATTTGTTGATGATAGGGTGCTTACAAGCAGAGATGTGTTGAACAGGAAACAGATCAAAATTAAACTACTAGATTACGACGAATCTGCTAGGGATTTCTCTCAAAGATTTGGTACTCGGATTCTAGTTAGGAAGGTTCTGCTGACCATAAAAAAAACAGACACAGAGGAAATTGAAGAAAAAGAATTAGATGTAGAGGAACTTGAGAAAAGAATTAAAAAAGAACGACTCTGGTCTTCCTCAAATAGATGGATTGCAAAGAGCGAAATCAAAAATGGTTACATTGTGGCTTCAAGACATATAGATTTGCTTTCCAATGCAATTGCATTGGATATTATCAAATTCTAACAAAGGTTGAAACTTTGTCTTTAAAACAAATTTTGCAATCTATTTCATGATATTGCTAAATTCGAATTTTGAAATATTGTGAATAATTGGATGATTCGTTAATTGGTAACATTGTATACAAAATTGCATACCTCCTCCTTTTTAGATTAAATATAAAGTTAGAGCGCCGCTGATCAGACTTGAACTGATGGCCCACTGGTTAACAGCCAGTTAAGCTCCAAAGTAACAGCCTTTGAATTTGCTCTACCATGCTGAGCTACAGCGGCGCATGTTTTACAAAAATTATTACTTTAATTAAATGTTATGCTAATAACTAAGGCTACAAGGAGTATTTCAGATTTCGAATTTTGCAATATTTTGGAATAGTCGTAAATGAACTATTTTTTCCTTGTAATGAATACCTTTACAACACCCAATGCTATCAGCAATACGCCTAGTCCTGTTATTCCGTAACGAGAAGAACTATCTATGGCATCATCTTGAGCAGCCATACCTATCATTCCTGCTATGATTATTCCACCATTAATAAAGAGAAGCGCAGCAACCAGTGTAGACTTCTCTTTCAATGATATTGCAAACGCAATGATGGATAGTATCACAGGAACGCCACCAAATACTCCCCCCCTGATTGCGTGATCTAATTGGAGAAAACCACTTTTTCCATCAGGAGATGTTGATTGAGCGTACATTACATCTGCACCGTAAATAATCAGTAAGGCAAGTGAGATGAATAATAATATCACAGATATTTTTGTTTTCATATCTAATGGGTATATTCAGATTATTAATAAACTTATTTTGAATTTATGGTTCATTGACATTTGTAGTTAATGCTCTGAAAATGTTTCAAGTTACCACCATTTGATTTATCTGCAGAATGGAAATAGAATTGCTGTATGCTAATGTACAAATATCGCAATACTATTGCTATTTCTATTGAATAGTAATAATCTTGATAGAAAGTATGTCTGGCACCCATATACCCAGATGAAACTTTGGAATGCTTCAGATCATGTTACAATCCAATCAGGAACTGGTTTTAATTTTATAGATTCCAACAAAAGAAGTTATTTAGATGGCATTAGTAACATGTGGTGCAATGTTTGGGGTCATGATAGAACGGAAATAATTGATTCAATGAAAAATCAGCTCGATAGTCTGCCACATTCTTCATTGTTCGGTTTGGTTAACGAACCTTCAACAAAGTTAGCAAAGCGACTCATAACGATGGCAAAAGGCATGAGCAAAGTATTCTACACAGATAATGGTTCTACAGCAATCGAAGCGGCTTTAAAAATAGCAATACAATACTGGAACAACATAGGAAAATCACAGAAAAAAAAATTCATCTGCTTAAGAAACGGCTATCATGGTGACACAATAGGATGTATGTCAGTAGGCTACGTAGATGGTTATTTTTCTCCTTACAAATCAATGCTACTCAGAACAATAAAGGTAGATTCACCAACAATAAGAAATAGAAAATTTGGACCACAAGAAATTGAACAATATGTCGACAAGATTGAGATCATTCTTAAGAAGACATCGTCAAAAATAGCAGGATTTGTAATGGAGAGTGGAGCTCAAATCGCAGGCGGGGTAAACATATACCCGGAGAAATTTCAAAAAGAGATTAGCGATCTATGTAAAAAATATGACATTCTCCTGATCCTGGACGAAATAGCTACCGGTTTTGGAAGACTTGGTAATATGATAGAGTATAGGGCCCAAAGATCAGAACCAGATATTGTTTGCTTTGCAAAGGCGCTCACTGGAGGATATTTTCCTCTTGCAGTAACACTAACTACCTCTAAAATTTTCGAGCAATTTCTTGGAGATTATTGGGATAAAAGACAACTTTTTCATGGTCACACATTCACCGGTCATCCGGTGGGATGCTCTGCTGCGTTGGCTAATCTAGATCTTTATGAAAGGTCAAATCTTATCAGAAAAATAAGGTTGAATTCATTGATACTTGATAAACTATTAAAAAGATATTTAGAAATTGAAATATGTTATGATATTAGAAATAAAGGCTTGCTTTGTGGAATAGAGTTAAGAAAAGACAATAATCCCATCAAGACAATTGACAAAATGCCAATTGGGGATTACGTCGCTAGAGAATCATTGAAAAGCGGAGTTTACCTAAGAACGCTTGGAAATATCATCACAATAATCCCACCGTTAGCAATTAGTAAAGAAGACCTTACAAAAATAGTCGATACTGAATATCAGATAGTTGAAAAACTCCAAAAGAAACTCAAGTAAAGTCACTCATTTCTTTTCTAAATCATTCTAATCTGGTTATAAAGAGTAGCTTTTGAAATTCCAAGGTTTTTCGCTATCTTATTTCTTGGTATATTCTGGGATAGCATTTTGATTAATACATCCTTATTAAGTGTCTTTTTTGGACGACCGATGTTTTTTCCAGCCATTTTTGCCCTTATCATACCATCTTTCGTACGTTGAATCAACATTTCTCTTTCTCTTTCTGCCACCCAAGTCAGAATCCCAATCATTAATTTCCTAACGCTAGGATCAGTGGTTTGAAGAAAAATCTCTTTAGGTGAACATGATATTAGCGGCGAATATTTTTCAATTGATTTTATTGCATCTAGTGTCTCCCAAAAAGTTCTTCCAACTCTGGACAATTCATAGACAATGACTGAATCCACACGATCTGATCTAACCAGATTTAGCATTTCCTTAAATGCAGGCCTGTCAATTGCAGGAATTTTACCGCTCATTGCAGAATCTTCGAAAAAGTCAAGAATTTCATAATCATTATCTTGGGCCCATTTTTCAATCGCCAACTTTTGATTAAGTACAGTCTGCTCGTCTGTACTGACACGCAAGTACCCAAATGCGTATTTCATTACATACTTCAAGATAAAAAGTTGATAATACTTTAGGTCAAAAAAAATACGTACAGTTCGAAAAAGGTGTAACATTATTTGGACTGAACAAGAGTAAAAAAATGCTAACATTTTTACCCAGTACAAAAACGGGTCCTTTTTTAGACTCTAAAAGTCCTACCAAGAAATGACGAATTTCGTATATACCCTCAATGCTTGAATATTAGTGCAAAGGTCAGCAATTCTTCATCTTTAGGCGCTTTATCCCCCAAAATAACGCTAAAATCCCCCCAATAATGCTAGTTATTCTTTCATAAAAAAGACCATTATCTAAAGTCCAAGAATTGAACCAACATGGGTGTTCAGGCATAGTCGGTCACGGTTTCAGTAGTAGTAGGTTGGCGGCACTTGAACTACATCGATCAGGTTATTGAAAGATAATTCCTTTTGTTTAATTTATCAATTGTTAGTTCTATTAATGTCTATACAGTTAGATCAGGTCTGATAATTAAAGAATAAGTATGGGTTGTAAAAAGAACTAATGATGCAAGATTTCGAGTTCATTGATTCTTGTACGAAAAGGGTCATTAATGGAAATTCTATTTCCTTTGATGAAGCTGAAAAATTAATTTCAACTAATAACGTGATAAAGCTAGCCGAATGTGCCAACTACATAACTAGGAAATTTAATCAAGAAACAGTTGACGTTGAATCTCTGATAAATGCTAAATCAGGTAATTGTCCTGAAGATTGTTCCTTTTGTGCCCAGTCTACGTTTTATGAAACTGGAATCACAAAATACCCTCTCCTTAGTGATGAAGTAATATTGGAAAAAGCCAGGGAAGCTGAGAAAAGTGGTTCGACCAGTTTTTGTCTTGTTTGCGCATATCGTGAACCATCGCAAAATGATTTTGAAAAAATTTGCAATACAATTGAAAAATTAAGAAAACAAGTAAATCTTGACATTAATGTTTCACTTGGTTTCATGACATCAGAACGAGCTAAAAAACTTAAATCATTAGGGGTCAAAAGGTATAACCACAATCTGGAAGCCTCGGAGAGTTTTTTTTCAAAGATCTGCAATACACATGATTATTCTGATAGAGTAAATACAGCAAGAACTGTAAAGGAAGCAGGGTTGGAACTTTGCTGTGGAGGTATAATTGGAATGGGTGAATCCAAAAAACAGCGAATTGAATTAGCATTTTCTCTATCAGATCTCAGGCCAGATGAAGTTCCTATCAACATTCTGATTCCTAGAGAAGGTACGCCAAAAGAACTGGATAATTGTGGCATTGATCCAGTTGACATCATTAGGACAATTGCTGTCTGGAGATTCATTATGCCAAAAACAATATTGAAAATTGCTGGTGGAAGAGAAGTGCACTTCAATGACGGTGGAAAGCTTGCTCTTCAGGCAGGAGCGAATGGAATTATTACAGGCGGTTACCTTACTACAAATGGAAACGAACCAAACAAAGATATCCAAATGATACATGAAATTGGCCTCAATACCCGAATTCATTAATTCAGAAATAGATAGACTGAAATTAGAAAATCTTTATCGAAAACTAAGGAATATCGATTACCAAAATGGTTCATTTTTGGTAAATAACAAAGAGATAATTAATTATAATTCAAACGATTACCTGGGATTATCCACACATCAACTAATAATTAGAAATACGATAAAGGATTTTGATGAAATTTCTCAATGTAGCTCCAGACTTGTTGGAGGAAATAACTTTGTGATTGAGAAACTCGAGAACTCATTATCCAGACATAGAAAGACAGAATCATCTCTTGTTTACACTACTGGATATACAGCAGTTCTAGGAGTACTGAGTACTTTGGCAGATAATCAAACTACCATATTTAGTGACGAATCTAATCATGCCAGTATTATTGACGGTTGTAAATTGTCCAATTCCAAGATCAAAGTATTTCGCCACAACGACATTGAAAATCTGTTAGAATTAGTAAGGGGTGTAAAGGGAAAGAAAATTCTTGTTACTGAAGGAATATTTAGTATAGGAGGAGACATGTCAAAATTAAAATCTATTTGTAAGTTGGCAAAAGAGTTTGGACTTTTTACAATTATTGATGATGCGCACGGAGATTTTGTTTTTGGAAAGAATGCCTCCGGTACTCCTTCTGAATTAGGAGTAAATGGTTTAATTGATGTCCATATCAGTAGTATGAGTAAGGCCCTAGGTTGTTTTGGAGGATATGTAGCATGTGCCAAAATTGTTAGGGATTACTTGATAAATAAATCAAGGCAATTCATATTCAGTTCAGCTATTCCGACTCATTTGTGCAAATCCGCATTAAGTGGAATAAATATTGCAAAAAAAGGCAATCTTCAACGAAAGCTCTTCAGAAATGTAAACATATTACGTGATGGTTTGATGGATATTGGATTTGACATTGGAAATTCGTCCAGCCAAATAATTCCAATTCATATTGGATCTGAGAAGTTAGCAATCAAATTTGCTGATGATTTGTTACAAAAAGGCATTCTAGTGCATCCTATGAGATTTCCTACAGTTAAAAAAGGATCTGCGGTTCTAAGACTTTCTCTAAGTGCTTCACACACAAAAGCACAACTGGACTATTCTCTAGATAAGATAGAAGCGATTGGAAAAGAACACAATATCATTTGACACCAATAGCAAACAACTTATTTTTGCATAACAGGTCAGAATCTGACTAGAAAATAACACAACATTGATTGATACCATTTCTGCTATTATTATCTCCAGATACCACTTGAAGTGCAATTTTTACCATTATTTTGATGTTTCATAATTCGAATTCTGAAATATAGGTTTATATTAAAGATTTTAAAATAACAACAAGGATTAAATCAACGAATATTCATATTTCATAATTCGAATTTAGCAATATTTATCTAATATGAGTTCCAATTATATATCAATGATAGAAAGGGAGTTGAAATTGAAATTGACAGTTTCAGAACGTCAATTCAGAGACATTAAATATTATTTCTCACTTTTGCATTCAGAATCAATAGTTTCTGGACTAAAATTTGCGTATAATAGAC
>DATFBL010000173.1:0-6821 GCA_035253865.1 Nitrososphaeraceae archaeon
GTCTATGTCATAGGATATCATAAATTGCATCTGATGAAGACTTGCAACTAGTTCTTGATACGCTAGCAAAAAACAAATCATTTCAAAAGGTTTAATCATGAAAAACTATCTTTTGAGTGTAAGATTAAATGCTATTTGTAAACTAGGATGGATTCTCACATGAACGTCTTCCATTATTTTGGAAGGATTCTCTTTTGTTTCTATATCATTTCTTAAATCATCTAATGCACCACTGAGATCAGAATTTGCTTTATTGGCAAAAGTGGAATTGGAAGAAGGAGACGCCTTCAGTTCGCTATTGTATATTTCAATCATTCTATCAGATGTTTTTAAGGCACTTTGGTAACTAGAATTGTCAACCATTCTGGTAGAAGTTGTATTTTCTTGATTAGTCATGTGATTTGAGTGTAAAGCCATTTTTGCCATACTATTGGAATAATTTAAACCACTGGCGACATTAGAAAAATTCATACTTAGCATTATATTTGAGGGAACCCCAAAAGCATGTCCGTATTTTCTTAGGATTTCATCTGCTAGGTTGGCTACTACTAGGGCAATAATTGTATTATTATAAAACTGGTCGCTATCGACGATAAAGGAATTCTCACTAATGAGTATTTCCTCCAATATATTGTCAATATTTCTGGTATGTTCAAATGAATTCAAATTAATGTTGTTATTTGAAATACTATTATTAAGGAGTTGATTTTCTATTGCTAATTTGTTTATTAGAGTCAGAAATGACGAATTATCATCGGTGTTAAAATTGTGTGCAAAGATAACTATATCTTTACTGAAAAGGGGGGATATGAAAAGTGTTGAGAGAAGAATTAAGAAAATTACTTTATGAATTGTGCATTGTGATAAAAATAGATTAGTGATCATTCAACTCTACTATTGAATTCATTTGGGTTACACCGGAGAATAGAAGGAGGAGGAAGGAAAAGTGCAATTTATTACTGGTGTTCAAAAAGTTGTATCCGATTATTTCCAGTATCTGCAACATATACTGCTCCGCTCTCTTTATCCACACCAACTCCTTCAGGATCACTTAATTGTCCGTCGCCAGAGCCTGTCTCACCAAATTTTGTTATGAATTGTCCATCATTTGTAAATATCTGAATTCTATCATTGTTTTTATCAGTGACATAGATATTATCATTAGCATCTATCGAAAGTCCAGAAGGC
Organism: Nitrososphaeraceae archaeon; assembly: GCA_035253865.1. Lineage (GTDB taxonomy): Archaea > Thermoproteota > Nitrososphaeria > Nitrososphaerales > Nitrososphaeraceae > TA-21. The sequence continues at coordinate 1,189 of DATFBL010000173.1, forward strand.
CCTTGAAACTGTCCATCAGCAGTTCCCTTACTTCCCCATTTTGTTATGAATTTACCATCATTTGTAAACTTTTGAATTCTATCATTGCCATAATCTGCAATGTATACATTCCCCTGTGAATCAACGATAGAACTTTCTGGTTTTGATAATTGTCCATCATCTTCACCTTCAGTGCCCCATTTCATAATAAAATTACCGTCATTAGTGAATACCTGAACATTTGCGAGATCCCTGTCTGTTACAAATAATTTTCCTTCTGCATCATTAGCCGGAACATGAGGATGTAAAAATTGTCCATCACCTTCGCCTTCAGTGCCCCATTTTGTTATGAATGTGCCATCGCTTGTAAACTTTTGAATTCTAAAGTTGAATTGATCTGCCACATATAGATTTCCCTCAGAATCTACAGATAACGCAGATGCTTTGTGAAACTGACCGTCACCTTCACCTCCCTCACCAAACTTTGTTATGAAGTTACCATGTGGTTCAAAAATTTGGATTCTATGATTGGCATAGTCGGCAACATAAACTCTACCATTATAAAAATCAACATCATTTTGTCCATCAAATTGCCCATCATTTTCACCCAGGGAGCCCCATTTTGTAACAAAAGAGTAGGTTGTATCTGTGTCTGTTTGTCCAAAAATATCTAAGGGAAATGCAAAAGCGAAATGGCCTAAAATTGGAAGTATTATACTATATCTATATCTAAAATATAATTTTGATTTCATTGTAGTCAACATAGATATCAAGTCCTTATATTTACTATTTGGTGTAATGAAGATTTTATCACTTTGTTATCGTCTTATGTTCTATATGCAAAAAACTGGCACATGATGTTAATCAAGTTTGTAATATTAGAGGCTAAAAAAATGTTAAGGGTTAAAAAAAATGTTAACTATATAGACTTTGAATATCAAGGTTGAACGAAAATATGTTGAATGCCATATCTTAGATTGAGCAGATGTATTGTTGTCAATGTCAATATATTTGGCCTCAGTATCTTTTCAGAAAGACGATCATTCCTGTTATCCCTGCTAGAGATAGAACTATACTATATGATGCAGCAAAACTAAAGTTATAACTATCCCACAGAAATCCAAAAGTCACATTGCTTATGAAATAACTTATGCCAATTACAATATTAAATAATCCAAATGCTGTTCCACGCAATTCGGACGATACATATTTTGGAACTATTGCTCTTTGGACTGTTTCTGATATACCCAAGTAGAGTCCAAATACTGCCGCATAGATATATGGATACAAAGAGTTTTTACTTACTTCCATAACCATTAGGAATGTTGTAACTACAAGAGTAGAATATCCTATGATCAAGACCTTTTCCTTACCGATCTTATCTGCAAGAAGACCTGAGGGTATACCAATTGCCGTGTGAGATATGTTAATGACCGCATACACTATAGGTATTAGATTTTCTTCTACGCCTGAGTTGGATGCTTTCAATAGAACAAATGAAAAGTTAAATGCACCAAGACTAAAGATAGCAGAAACAATAAGAAGAGCCGTAAAGGGTTTATTTTCTTTTATTATATCAACAATATTTGAAAGGATTTTAGCATCTGAAAATTTTTTCCTTATTTTTGCTATGGATATCTCTTTAACATAGAAGACCAAAATAATTACTGCTATTGCACCTGGGATTAGGGAAAAAAGGAAGACATAACGAATATCCATTACTTCTAGAATTGCAAACGCTACAATAGGCCCAATTATTGCTCCCATTTGATCAATGGTTCGGTGTGTTCCAAATGCTTTGCCTGAAATTGATTCTGAGACAGAATCTGCAATTAGAGCATCACGTGGGGCTGTTCGTATGCCTTTTCCCATTCTATCGGCTACTCTTACAATAAATGCATCCAACCATCCACTAGACAAAACAAAAAATGGTTTACTTGCTGTAGAAAGAGTATATCCAATTACAACGAATATTTTCCTTTTTCCTATCTTATCAGATAATGAACCTGAAACCATTCTGAGAACATAACTAGTAAGTTCTGCTGAACCCTCCATTGCTCCAAGGATTGCTCTAGAGGCGCCTAGATCTTTGACTACAAAAAGTGGAAGAACACCTAAAACCATCTCAGTGGATAAATCAGTAAAGAAACTTACTAATCCCATCATCATAACGTTTCGTAGTCCCCCACCACTACGACTACCGCCACCACTAGCAGATGCTTGTTTTCATCATGGGAATCAGATGGTGCTGGAGTTTTAGAAGTCAAAAAATTGCTTCTTGTATTCTAGAATTTCAAGTCCTAATATTTTTCACATATAAAAAGAAATTTAAAACAAGTTTGCTTGCATCTAACTTTCCTGATGGATATGAAATATGATAAACTACTAAGGATTCTTTCTTACTCCATATTCTCATTTGTAGATAATAATAACAACTTGATTAAAAAACCAGTCTCAATGGAGAATCCAATTAGAAGAGTAAAAGCAGAATTAGAATAAATAATTAGAATTCAATAGTGGAATCATTAACGCTTACTTGCTTTTTCTTACTTCTTTAACTATAAATTCAATATATTTTTCTAGTTCCAATCCATCCAATTTTACTGGTTCTTCAAGTTCTTTCTCTAACATATATTTGTCCCTACTGATTGTTTATGGTTTTTTTCTAAATTTCCTTCCTTCTTCTTCCGTTTTGGCACTCTGAGATCTCTTATCTGAATGCTTCAACATAATCTTTCGCAAATTGTGCAAATGATATTGGCTTTCTTCCTGTAATATCCTCTACTACAGTAGTCGTTTCTGATCCATAGCCTGCTCTAATAATTCTGAATAACTCCATCATAATATCTATAAACCAATCACCCATTCCAATATGTTTCATTCCTCTTCGTGCATCCTCTTCAGTTATGTTCACATATGATATTTTCTTACCAGCCACACTAGAAAGAATGTTTGCCGCTTGCCCATATGATAATGCATCGGGGCCTGTTATATCATATGCTTTATTCTCATAATGTTGTCGACTTGATCCGGGGTTGTTCTTTGTTAATATTTCTGCAGTTACTGCCGCTATATCTCTAGAGTCTATAAAACTCATCTTTGCATCTTCTGCAGGAACATAGAATGCGTTTTGAGTTTTGATTGTATGACCAAATTGAGTTACAAAGTTTTGCATAAATGCAGGAGGGCGTAGGAATGTATATGGTATCCCAGAATCTTCTATTATTTTTTCTTCCTCTCCATGGAGTCGCAGAACTGTGGATTTGGGCTCAGAATCGCTAGCTCCCATGGCAGATAACTTTACAACATATTTGACACCATTTTTCTTTGCTTCATTTATTATGTTAGAACAAATATCTGCTACATTAGGAGTAGGTAATGTTTGTAGGAATAACTTATCAACATTGTTTAGAGCATATTCGATGGTTTCTTGTTTGGTGTAATCCAGATCGACGATTTCGACTCCTTCACTTTCAAGTTGTCTTAGTTGATTAGACTTATTTTTCGAGTGAACCACTGCCCTGACATTATAACCTGAAGAGGATGATACTTCTGCAAGTTGTTTTACGACCTCGCTACCCACGGTTCCGGTTGCACCTGTTACTAAGATTGCTTTTTCTTGATGGTTTTTCATAAATACATTATGGAACCGAATTTACTTAGGCTTGGTGGGAGTAAGGCTGCACAATTCAGACACTGACTTTATGAGTATGTTATTGTAATATAGTATGGCATCATTATTGGGGTAATTAAAGAAGAAGAAGACTATACACTAGACAAAACAGATCTAAGAATAATTGGCCTACTGGCAAGGGATTCCAGATTGTCTTATGAAAAAATAGGTTTTGCTCTCAACTTGACTCGAAATAGTATAAAAACTAGAATCAAAAGAATGGTATCTAATAGTGTAATTCAAGAGTTTATTACTGACATCAATTTTGCAGTCTTAGGTTATAGAATCTATTACGTATTTACAAAACTTGAAGGTAAGAACGATGCGAACACTGAAGATCGTAATAGTAGTAGAAGAAAAATGATTATTGAACATCTTAATCGCCTAGGTGATATTATTGCAGATATCGAAGTCCTAGGAGGGGTTTCTATATTTCGTGTCGCTATGAGAGAAGCCAACAATAGTGATATTACACGAAAGGATAATGACGATCATGCAATTTCATTGTTTTTAGATACCAATCTTATAGAGAAGGCAATCCTAGCCAGAAATACTGGAAGTTTTCAAACTAATGCGCATAGGAGAAGGCAGCAATCCTATCTCACTCCTACTGATCTAAAAATAATAAGATGTCTAGTTTTGAACCCACAAATAGGGCTGGCTGATATAGCAGGATCAGTATCTATTTCAACAAGAACTAGTAACAGAATTCTAAACAAACTAAAAGATGAAGGGGTAGTAAGATTCTCAGTAATTTGCAATCCTGCTGCGATGAAAGGACTTGTCGTATTTGGACTATTAATTTATGTCAATGATGATGATAACAGCAGTAATGTAATAACAGAAAAGAATAGGAGTAGGAAATCTAGTTCTCATAAGGTTCTGGAAAGACTTTATACCGAATTTCCAGAATATCCTTTTCTGCGTTCTCCCCTTCTTAGTCATGATAATATTATCATTGTTTCTGTCTTTGGTAATGATGTCTTTGCAATTGATTCAATGTTTAAGAAAATTCTATCATTTCAGGAAGTAAAGAATGCAGAACTGTATATCTTTACTACAATCAAATATCACAAAGATTGGATAGTAAGGGAAATTGATCGTAAATTAGAATCTAAATCGTAGAGAGGATAAATGATGCATTAGCGTTTAAAGACAATATTTTAGGACTAAAATATAACAAGCCTATTCTGTAGTCATAAAAGAATGTCCATGTTGACCGATAAAATTTCTGTAGTTTTTATCAGGTTGTTAATACCCCGGCGTTAGCATGCTTTCTAGTTAAAAGGAAACGGGAAATCAAATCAGCTATTAGTTCACCTTCCTCCTCTAGTGCGAAATGCCCAGTGTCTAGTAAGTGGACTTCTATATTCTTTAGATCACGTTGATATGGAACTGCCCCCTCCTTAGTGAATATTAGATCATTTCTACCCCAAACTACAAGAGTTGGTGGTTGATATTTTCTAAAGTAATCTTGCCATTGGGGATATAGCGGAGGATTAGATCTGTAATCGTAGAACAATTGAAGCTGAATCTCTTTGTTGCCTGGACGATCCAGTAGCGACTGGTCAAGAATCCAATTGTCAGGACTAATTGCACTCTCATTCCTTACCCCATGTGTATATTGCCATTTGGTAGCTTCGATAGTCAAAAATTTCCTAAGAGCTTCTTTGTTCTTCTCATTAGGTTCATACCAATAGGCCTTGAGTGGCCCCCAAAATTCTCTTAAACCTTCATCATATGCGTTACCATTCTGAACTATCAAGGCTTCAATCCTCTCTGGGTGTTCGACAGCAAGACGATATCCTATGGGTGCGCCGTAGTCCATAACATACATACTATATTTTTCTAACCCTATCTGCTCGACGAATTTGTCTACTATATCAGCTAAATGGTCGAATGTATACTCGAACTCATCTACTGTAGGCATAGAGCTATTGCCAAACCCAGGATAGTCAGGGGCAATCAAATGGAATTTGTC
>DATFBL010000174.1:0-17850 GCA_035253865.1 Nitrososphaeraceae archaeon
TAGTGCTACTAATATTGTTGCTAAGATGTAAGACATTGTTTGTTGCATCCATAATAGGGCTACATTACTAACTATATAAGTCGAACTCATCTTTCTATTGTAACTAAGTTGCAGTATAAGTAGTTCTTCTACTAGATACAAAAAATATTAAATTCTTTCATAATAGTATACTTTTACTGTACTTTCCAGTAAACTCAATATCGAGCTCAATTTGCAACTCATGTTGTCATAATGAGAGTTATTAGATATCTAGAATTATTGTCCTCATTCGAGAACCAATTTAATGTCAATGAAATACCTCATTTCATGTTATATTTAAAATCAAAAAAGGCACTAAATGCCTCTCATTTGATGACTGTTCTGAATGATTTACGACTATTCTTAATTTAAGGTGATTTTTGGGATCATCATATGACGATTTCTTCTGAATTTTCAAATATTGCTTCGCAATTCAATGCAGATATTCGGTTTGCCTCACTCCTAATTGAAAAAACAATTCAACAAGAAATATAAACAATTTTTATCTCAAAGTAATCGTGAAACTGGCAATTGTTGGTGCAGGAGTTGCGGGCTCGTACCTTGGAAATCAGCTTCAAGGAGAAGGGCACCAAATAGAGGTTTTTGAGGCATCGAAAAAGGATTCGCATTGGCCAGTATGTGCATGGGGTGCCTCAAAGAATATGCTGGAAATATTTTCCAAAAATGCGGGGCTAGATTTTGAAAACTATGTTCTTCACCATGGAAAAAAATTAAGAATGGACCTGCCTGAGAACAATATAGAATATCTTGAACTCAAGGGATTGGTCACGTATGACAAGTATCAGTGGGAGCAAGATCTATGTAAAGAATTGAGCATGCACTATGGCGTTCATTGTGCTCCAGAATCAGAGTTTCTTTCAAAATATGACTATGTTGTAGATTGCACCGGCCTTCACAGATCTCTCCTTCCAAGGTCTCAAGAAGATTTCATAATACCATCTTACGAATATCTCGTTGACAACGTCTATGAAATAGAGGAGTTTTACGTTATAGGGTATAAAGGAGCCCGTGGCTATTTTTGGTTTTTCCCATTGGGCAATGGACGAGCCTACATAGGAGCCGGTGATATCGACAGAAGATATTTTGGGATATCAGAATTCTTTGAAAAGAATCCGCGTGCGAAAGTACTGAAAAAAATCGGCAGACCCATTAGATTGTCTCCACCCAAGCGAATGCTACCTTTCTCTCACAATAATAAAATAGGAGTGGGTGAGTCAATCGGCTGTGTCTTTCCTATGCTCGGTGAAGGAATCATACCTTCTCTCATTTGCTGTGATATATTTATTGAAGTTCTGAATAAGGATTCAAAGTTTGATAATAAACTCTATGAGAAAAAAGTTCTAAAAAAATTCGGATATTACGACGATGTTTATAGGATTGTCAGGATGAAGATGGATGGCAAGCTCAATTCCATAAAACATTTCAAGCTACTCATGAGTATGTATAGAAATATGAAAAGAGACGAGAACCGATTTGGATTTGGAATTGATTTTGAACAAATGAACCGATTGTTAAAGGCACTCTAGTGTCATCTCAGTCAAGGTCAATCTAAGGGTCATATTATGGCAATTTGGTCTTTTTGATAGTTTAATGTTCTGCCAGTTTGTTTAGTTTATTTTCGATTCATTTATCTCAGTTTACAGATTAGTTGAGGGGATCAAAATTTGAACACAATGTATTTGTAAAAGAGAACCACTTAGTTCCGTATGCATTCTTCATTTACTTCAGACTGGGTCAGAAGACGCTGGCTTGATTTTCGTAATGGACATAGTATATACCTAGTTTTTGCAATGACTTTTGCCAATTTTATAACAATTCAGTATCAACTGTTAATAGACAGGTTACCGTATTGGGCTGGGATTTTTAATAGCATTTGGATTTTTGCTGTATTGTTTATCTTGGCATATGTCCCGGTGAGTATAGTATTAGGATATTGGCACAGGAAAAGTCAATGGAAAGTCGAACAAGACGCTTTGTTTAGAGAAAATAAAGTTGGAGCCATAATGTGGATGTACGTAATTGATCTTATTGAAGGTAAAGTAGATGAAGAGGACAGGAAACTAATGAGAGAGGCACTACTCAGGATTACCAAAGGAGAAACGCGATTGTACGGAAGCAAGAAATTATCTGATAATGATGGAACGGCCACGGATAACAATAAAGACAAATAGGCTTGAACTAACTACTAATAAGAGTAGATTTTTTCATCGCTGAGGTATTTATTTAGAAGACTTCATTGACTTGCAAGTATCAAAAGATGTTTATGATGCGTTCTTTTCATTAAAACCGTGGGCAGCTATTTTGTAATAATGACCTGCAGGAATTCTGAAAAAGAAATTGAAAGTGCTATTATTTCACTGTTAAAACAGACAATTGTACCAAAATACGTGATAGTTGTTGATGATGGCTCAACAGACGGTACTTCCCGCATTCTGGAAGGGTTAAAGTCTAGAAACGATAGACTCTTTGTGATAACTAATCCTGATTTAGGATATGATATCGGAAGGGTAGTTAAGAATTGGAATAGTGCAATTAGTCTAGCAAGAAAACTAAACCTGGAAATCACCGATTATCATATGATAAGTGCCGACGATACACTTTATGAAGAATCATATTCCGAAAAAATAATGAACATAATGGACTCTGATGGCAAGATTGCAATATCTTCTGGCAACTATGACAATAATAAGTACTCTACCCCCCATGGCGCGGGGAGATTTGTCAGGAATTCATTCTTTGAAGAATTTCTCCAACTTTATCCTGAAAAAATGGGATACGAATCAGTCATCCTCCAAATGTCATTATACCATGGGTTCAAAAATTTTGTAAATAATGATGCACGATTTTCACATACAAGACCATTAGGCACCAATCACCATTTTTACGAATTTGGCGCAAGTATGAGAACTCTGGGATATCATCCTCTTTTTGTTTTAGGCAGATTTGTTCAGTGCTTTCTTACTGGTCGACCAATGGGCAGAATAGGCGCAGTCCAAATGTTGTATCATTATTTGTCTTATAGTCCAAAACAAGTCGGATACGATAGTATGTATGATCCAGAAATCAGAAAAGCTATAAGGTCAAGACAGATGACAAGAATTATGCAAATATTAAGATTAAGGAATACTAATGTCTAGGAACCCTTTGTTTGTATTGGTACATTTCAGTTTTGAGTTGTTTTTCTAAAAACGATACAGTCAGCATTGAAAAGAATTTGTGACACCAAAAAAATAAGTGGATATTTATATTTTAAATTTGTTATCTTGAATGAATGAAAATAGCTTCAATAGTAGGAGCTCGACCCAATTTTGTTAAGTTAGGGCCAATTCATCGATCACTAGAGAGCTCAGGAATCGAGCATCTAATAGTTCACACAGGTCAACATTATGACTATGAAATGTCAGATATTTTCTTTTCAGAATTTACGCTTCCCAAACCTGACGTTCATCTAGGAGTCGGATCGGGAAGTTCTTGTTTCCATATCGGAGAAATAATAAAGCGCCTAGAGAACAAACTCTTAGAAAAACAAATTGATCTTGTTCTTGTTTATGGTGATACTAATTCGACTTTAGCTGGAGCAATTTGTGCAAATAAGTGTAATATTAAATTGGGGCATATTGAGGCAGGATTACGTAGTTACGACGTGTCCATGCCAGAAGAAAATAACAGAATCTTAACGGATCATCTAAGTGATTATCTATTTGCACCAACATCAAACGCCGTAAATAATTTGAAAAAAGAACGAATACGAGGAAAAGTATTCAATACAGGAGATTTATCGGTAGAGATAATAGAGAAGACTCGGTCAATTTCAAGAAAATCAAAAATACTTGATATCTTAAACCTTAAATCAAAATCATATTTGCTACTTACAATGCATAGAGCAGAAAATACTAATTCAAAGTATCTCTTTATCCAACTCTTAGAAACATTTGAGGCGCTCAAGGACAGTGTTATAGTATTTCCCATACATCCTAGAACGAAAAAGATGTTTGAATCATTTGGACTATTAGATAGACTCTTGAGCTGTTCAAATGTCAAGACGTTACTGCCTGTAGGATATATAGATTTTATTGCTCTGTTACAAAATTCCTTAAAGGCAGTTACTGATTCGGGGGGAATTCAAAAAGAAGCGTATCTGCTAAAAGTGCCATGTATAACCATGAGAAAAAATACCGAGTGGATTGAAACCCTCAGAGGACAATGGAATGTTCTAACAGGAGTTAATAGCAAAAAAATTATCAAAGCCATTAGAAAACCCTCAACAGGTTCTAAATACTCAAAAGCAGCTTTCGGCAAAGGTAAAACATCACAAGTTATCAATGAATTGCTCTCAAAAATCGTTTTAAATTGAAATCAGATGCTATCGTCGATGACATCAAAACCACACGTTATAGAGCACAATATTTTGCGATGTTCTGATTTTTGAAGTTTAATGTAATATCGATCACCGTCTTTGTTTTTATCATCCATATTCAATTAAATCAAATATCCCTTTTCGTACAACCAATGGCATGGAATCACGGTACTCTCCTCGCTTTGGAGTTTCACTTGGGTTGGGTATATTGCGCGAATCATGGAATGCACTAACTCAAAGTAATATGGAATTCCCAGAGGTCTTCGAAGATTATGAAAAATATCACTCAGCTGTAAATACCGGTAATTTATCAAGGGCCAGATTAGTGGAGGAATGGATTGAACCAGGTGCAACTATACTGGACGTTGGAGTAGGAGACGGAACTGTTTCAGAATACTTGATAAAAAATAAGAATGTTAAAGTAACTGGGTTGGATATTTCAGCAACTGCATGTGAAAAAGCAAGACAACTGGGTATACAAACAGAAATTCGAGATATTACAAGTGGACTTGGTCTTGCTGATGATACCTTTTATGACTACATATTATTGTTGGAGGTAATTGAACATACGGCGTATCCACAAAAAATTTTAAATGATGCAATAAACCATGCAACAAAAGGAGTCATAGTAACTATCCCCAATAGTGGTTACATTAAATGGCGCATTCAGATGCTGAGAGGATATGTTCCACGGCAATCATTTACACATTTACATTTTTGGTCTGTTAGGGATTTTGAGATCTTTTGTCAATTAGCAAATATAAAGATATTAGAATTTAGGACCTTTCTACCCAATCATCTCATGAAATTCAAAAACTTACTTGCATGGCAACAGTGCTGGTTATTATCACCAAGAGATGGCAGTAACAAATAGTGAGTTTGCACTAGCACGATTATTCTAATATGCAGCACGGTAGATTAATTGGAATTTACGCGTTAGTGTGAAGTTCCATTGTATTTTAGCCAATCTTGAAGAACTAAAGGATACCTAATTCACTGTAAATCTCTGACAATTGAGAAGCCACGTTTATTGCATCATGTTCTTTTGGTAAACCGCGCCGAAATTCTAGATTATAGTCCACGACACTAAGTCCGCATGCTAAGGATTGCAATGCTGTGCTACTCAGATTCTCTAAGACAATATCATTGACATATCGAATGTCTACGTACGTCCTATACTCTCTTATGAAATCAGGAATGTCGGCGTATAATATGGGATTCTTTGTCCTGTCAATTACCTCTATGTTGAGATTAATCCTATTCTTCTTACAAAGGTCAAGTGCACGTTGAATGTTTGTTACCTCTGAATTTATTGTAAATGCTTCTTTTAGTTCTGCGTTCGGATTACCATTTGGACTAAAATGTTCTGTATCTATTGGAATTGGAATGTGTATACCATTACTAACGAGTGGTAATAAGTCCGGTGTAGATACACATACTACATCTGCCAACTTCTGAGCTCTTGTATGACCAATCTTTTTTCTGTATAACATCTTGAGCTTTATCGCTGTATCTGATAGGAGTGATCGGTGAGGAAGCTCTTGTTTTTTTAATCCTCGAATGTCAGTTCCATGATAGTGCAAGATGATCTTTTTTTGCCTTCGAAATTTCTTGTGAAGCTCAAACAATATGTCTATGTAGCCATGTACGTGGATTACATCGACATTCTCTGCTTCTCTCAGGCATGTTTGAGTAAATTTTTCATAAGTTACGTTAATTAAATAATCTTTATAGAAATCATAAATTCCGTACTTATCTACAACATCTTTGTTCCAAATAACGCTGGCATCATATCCTTGCTTTCGTTGATATTTAGAATAAATGCATGCAACTCCTGCTGCATCAAGTATATGTAAAATGCGCATGGTCTATTTAGATATTAAATCGTCTAATAATCTATTACATGATGACATACTTAGGGATGGTAGTTCTTGAATTTATAAAACTCAATTACTTGATCCTCCAACAATTAACTGTAATCCTCTTTTAATATCTATAGTGGGTCTCCAGTTAAATTCTTTCGAGACTTTTCTAATATCGGCGATCATATCCGTTACATCGGGATTGACTCCTTTGGAATATTCGATTTCTATTTTCTTTCCAATTAATCTGGCGAGTTCTTCTGCAACTTGATTCAAGCTGTAGCTCTTTCCATAACCCACATTGTAGATATTATAACCTTTAGGAAAATCTTGTAAAATCTTTTCAATCAAATATACAAAATCAGTAACAAAAAGAAAGTCTCTTTTAATTTTATCCCCAGAAAGCTTAACTTTGCCGTCTATCTTGATTTGTTTAATAACGGAGGGAATAAGGGAACGATTTCTGTGATTAGGACCATAAACATAGAATGGACGTAAAGTCACAATATTTATTCCAAAATGATGTGAATAATTTTGACAAATTTTTTCTGCCATTAATTTACTATTGTTATAGGGAGAATGGGGATTTATAGAGTGCTTTTCGTCTATTGGAAGATAAAGCGGTTGACCGTAGACATAAGTGCTTACATAAATGACTTTTTTAATTTTCCGTGCCCTTGCTAATTCAAGGACGTTTAGGGTTCCTATAAAATTTGTAAAATATGTCTCAAAGGGCTTTTTAAAAGAATCTGATATAGATGTCTTTGCTGCAAGATGTACTATTGCATTCACATCATCAATCTTTAGTAACTGATCAGAATTTGTTACATCAATGGGTTTATGTTTATTATGAGTAGTAACAATTTGAAACCCACTTTGTTTAAGATATTTGCATAAATGTGTTCCAACAAATCCTTTACTTCCAGTGACAAGTACTTTATTGACTGTCATTTGGAAATATTATCTAATACAACCATAACTCTGATTTGTAATTTCTGTACCAGTCTATCAGTAAAGCAAGACCTTTCTCGAATTCTATCTTTGGCCTAAATTTTAAGAGTTTTTTTGCTTTTGAAATATCAGCAATTAATCTTTGTACTTCTACAGGTCTGGCTTCAACATGGATTGGTTGCATCTTATTGTCCTTTGTACCATGTTTGATTACCAGGTCTGCAATCGCTTTTATGGATATTTCTTTACCACTACCAAAGTTTATACCATTCTTTCCCGGATTACCTTTTGACCTAAGTACGGTATCATAAGCATCAACGGCATCCTTCACAAACATATAATCTCTCGACTGTTTGCCGTTACCGTAAATAATAGGGGGTTTATTTTGTAATACTCTATTTATGAAAATTGCGATTACACCTCCGTAGCCTGTATCCTTTTGTCTTGGACCAAAAAAATTGAAACATCTAATAATGTCTACACCTAGATCGTAAGTTTCATTATAAGTATAACATAATCTGTCTGCAGCAATTTTGCTGACTCCATACGGATGTTTTGCAGATAACGGATGTGACTCGTCCATTGGAGCATACTCTGCTGATCCGTAAACCTCACTAGTTGATGAAAATAATATCTTGTCAATGTCATTCATCCTGGCAAATTCTAGCATTTTCAAAGTTCCTCCTAGATTAATCTTAAACGTCTCTTCAGGGTTGACAATTGATCTATCCACATGAATTTGGGCCGCTAGATGAAAAATGGCATCAAAATCATTTGGCAGTTTGGAGTATACATCATTTAGTGCTATATCTCCACGAATAAACTTAAAATTTTTTTTGTGCAAAAGAGTACGTATATTGTTAAGATTTCCATTCATCAAATTATCAACTCCATATACCAGATGCTTGTCAATGACATACTTCTCAGACAGGTGGCTGCCCAGAAAACCAGCAGCTCCAGTTATGAGAATTTTCATATTTCTATCTGCTCCCCAGTAATCAGGATGAATTTTTCCATTTAGTCGCAGTAATACCTATCTCTTTTAAAAATGTAATATTTTAGCTGTGGCAAATCCTCGGTAAATTCTAATTATTGCAATGACAAGTTATAGTTGTAAATTTGCATTGTAAAGTAGACTTTTTTAGTACGCACTTTGTGCCACAATAATAGGATGATCGTATGAAGATTCTTCACATTTCAGATGATGGGCTTCCGGACTGGAGAGTTGAAAAATCTGCTTTGACTGCAAAAAAAGCCGGACATGAACTATTTTTTGCTGGGCGTCTGAAGAATAGGGCTAAGTATACTATTTTTTCTGAAGTTCATCGGGTGAATTGGACGGCAGGAGGAATGGTGGGAATTCCATACTATTATCATCGAGTCAAGAAACAGATTGAAAAATTAGTGAATCAGATAAGACCTGATATTGTCCACGCCCATAATATTGGCTCGGCTAAGATTTCATATGATCTAGGTCTTCCTGCAGTGTTTGACAATCATGAGTATTTTGCCATGCTCTCACGAGTCAATGCAGAGAATATCAAAATTCAAAATATTCAGAACTCAGGGTCCGGATATGTCAAATTCAAACAAAAAATGAAGTTGTCATTCATTTCTCGTCAAAGTATTTCTAACTGGACAAAGTGGGAGAAGGAATTGGTTCTTTCAGTTCCCACCATAACTGTTTCAGAACAAATTGCACAGGAGCTTCAAAAGCTCACCAACGAGATAACAAAAAAGATAATCGTCATACCTAACTTTCCTCTACAAGAAGAACAATCCTCATTTAATAACCCACAGCAGCATGGTCAACTTTCTTCTGTCTATGCAGGAGGAGATAGCAAATATAAAAAAGTTAGTAACAGAGATATCTCTGGATTAACCGATTTATTTATGCTCAACAATATAGGTAATTTGACAATCATAGGATGGGAGGAACCAGAGATAGCCAAGAAATTCAAGGCTACTGGTTTTCTCCCAAGAGACGAAATGTTTTCAGAGATGATACAACATTCAGTAGGATTGATACCCTGGAAAAAACACTGGTCTCATCCATTTTTGAATCCAAACAAGGCATATGAATACGCCCATGCAGGATTGTTTGTCATGTTAACTTCCGACATGAAATCTGTTATTACCATCCTAGGAGATAACTGTTTGACATTTGAGGATTATGATGACTTGGCTTCAAAATTAGAGTATTTTAAATCAAATCCTGATGAATTATTTGAAAAAAGATTGAAGATATTCAACTTTGCCAGGATAAATCTAGTTTGGGAAAAACATGAAAAAAAGATTCTGGACGCCTACAAACTAAGTTGATTTATCCTAGAACTTTAAAAGTCATATCAAATAGATGATCCTGTTGAAAGGAAGAAACCTTGTAACAAAAATTCATGAGCTTTGGAATTTACAAGGAAGATTTTGGGCTTAATTCATACGTAATGAACATTTTATACCATATTTCCAGGCTTAACAATTGTAACATTTTACTTATGTATCTAAGGTCACCTGTCTCATCTATCCTTTTAATAGAACGGTTGTAGAAATCACAGTTTATTATCTTATCACGAAAAATACTGGCATTCGACAATGTTGATATCACTATTTCCTTTGCACTACTTGTCCAGAGTTTTTTCAAATCCATACCAAATCCTATTTTTGTATCTGATACATTCTTACTATTGAGGCCTGATAGGATTTCTCTTAGGGGTGTTTTTCCAGTGTTAGTTTGCATGTTAAATTTTACTGATGGTGGGATTCTTAATGACATGTCAATAATCTTATTATCCAGGATGGGTGATATGCCCAATACTCCCAGATAACTAAAAAACTTATCATTGGTGGGAACAAAATCATAAATTAATTTACCATTGTAGTCAGCTAAGAAAACTTGATCTAATGGGTCCAAATCATTATCAAAATACGATCTTAATAGTGAATAGATTGGCGACCAATCAAATTTAATATTTTCTCCAAAAATACTCTCTTGATCCGGAACCCAATCTCTTTCATGACATTCCAAATAATGAATTGTACGCTGTTTCCAATCGTCGCTTGCATCAAATAATTTTAGGAATTTCGTATATCTAAAAGTATAACCGCCAAATAATTCGTCTCCCCCATCACCTGTAAATAAGATGTCTGAGTATTTTTTAGACTTTTCTATAAAGTAGTATTGATATAAATTCCATCTTGGTTCCTTAACAATACTGATTAAAAACGGTAAATCTCTAAGAGGATCATGTACAGTAACGTTATAGAAATCAGTGTCTTTTGACTCGGCAATTTTCTTGGCATAAGTTGCTTCACTTTCTTCATTAAAACTAACACAAATACATTTGATATCTAGACTAGGATATTCATCCTTCAATAATGCTAACATTAAATTTGAATCAACACCAGTACTTAACGCGAGGGAAATTGTCTTTGGATTGTGCTTTGAAATCGCAGTATTTATAATACTTCTGAGTTCTTTCTCTATATCTTTTGAGGATGGATAAGTTCCATTTCTCATTACCTTGACCTGATTGGAATCAAGTTTGGGCACTGATGATCCAAATTCTATGGTAGGATCATACCGCAAGGTGAGCATATTGCGAATATCAATCAACAAAAAAGTATGGTGTTTCCCTACAATAAATTACTTGGGATATGATGATGAACTCATTTCAAAGATTCAGCTTGGTCCATATTACTACACCATTACTTGGGTTTTTAGCAGGCGAAAATTCACCGACTAGCTAACTAGAGATTAGAAGATGTTGAATTAGTAGGCAAATGCTAATACTGAGTCATTAAACAATCATTTCAACTACCATAATTCTCTAAATTTAAACGAGCACGTAACAATCCGGGGCCAATTGGAACAAGAAAAATCAGGTTGAAATTAAGTTCCGTAGTTTGAACAATTATCAAAAGATATCTATAATCCCATATCCAAAAATTTTTCAATAACGTCACATCATACGAAACAAGCAAACAGGCAAATGAATGTATGAATAAGGTTCCCAAACTGCAATTAAACTATGTCATAACAAATAGTAAAAAATATCCCTATCTTATTGTATTTTCGATAGCTATCATACTAAGACTTGTATCAGAAATACTAGCCTTTCCTTATCCTATTGGATATGATGTAATAAATTACTATTTGCCTGTCATTAAGAACTTTGAAGAATATTGGCCCACAATTTCAAATCAATTCCCGTTGTATGTATCCTTACTATATGCAATATCGGAAGTATTCCATGTTGACCCAAGATCAGTTATATCAGCTTCAATAGTACTTGTCTTTGGATTTTTCTCGCTTGCTATTTTTTCAATAGGCAGGAATCTTTTGCGTCTTGATAATTTACAAAGTATTTTCTTATCTATATTTGTAATATTTCAGCTGGCGATTCTGAGAACCTCGTGGGATCTTCATAAAGATATGTTTGCCTTAACCCTTGCATTTTTTTCCTTGCTATTCATTTCAAAAATTCCAAATCTATCAAAGGAGTTGATTGCAATAACAACTACTTTCAGTATTGTATCAGTTCTAGCGGACAGAATGATAGGTCTGCTTTTGACCATATCTCTCATTGGTTCTTCTTTTGTGAAACGTGATAGAGATCTAGCGTTTGCTGCAGTAATTGTAATTGTAATATTTGGTCTTGCAATCCAAGCAAATCATGACAGTATCGGATACAATCTAAAAATGGTCAGATCTAATGATTCAATTAATGAAATCTATAATCCGATAAATCTAATTGTTCTGTTTTTAGTAATGAATGCAATTTTACTACCATCAGGAATAATAGGTTTTATTAAATCAAAATTAATTATCTTTAAGATTCCTCTTTTGATTTCATTCTTTGCTTCATTTACGTGGATAATCTTTCCAAACACATCCGCTTTCCTCCCGGATAGATGGATTGTCATATTCAGCATTTTTCTTTCATTGTTTTCAGGATATGGATTTATTACATTGATTGAAAATAGGCACATTACACTTTTTAGCAAGAAATTAAATAATTATCTGATTATTCTCATTCCATTCATATTCCTGGGCTCAGCTTTTGCGGCAAGTCCCAATAATTCCTATGTAAACGTATACGGCGTCTTTCATCAATTTATAGGTCCATACGGTCCGTTAACTATGCAGTATAATTCAATATCTTTACCTGAATCAAAATCATTATTGTCTGCAATTGATTGGATAAATAATGATACTAATACTGCAGAAGGTTCGTTAATAATGGGTAGCAAACATTTGAGAGGATGGATGGAGCTAGAGCTAAAAGAAAGAACATTTCTATTTGGTGATAATAATACCAACCTTTTGGGGTCAATCAAATATGATGAATTGTACTTGTTAGAACTAAATTCGAGACTGTCAACAGAGATACCTGAGAATTATCTACAGGAGTTAACTTACAATAGTACAGATTTCTCGCTCTACAAGTTGAAACTGACTGAATAGAATCATATCAATGGATTCTTTTGGGAATAAGTCAAGCTTTATCATTTAATCATAATTCCGATAAACTCCGTTTTGGAGTTTAACTCTGATATTTCTCTTCCATATTCATGAATTTTGATAATTCAACAAGCTCATTGAATTCATTGAAATCAAGCATTGCATCCCTAGAATTTTTCGTAGAACCGTTTTTCTTGAGGTCAGATAATATTTTCTTCATGGCAAATGCAGATCCGTACAATCCGGAAAGTGGAAACACAACCATGCTATAACCCATCGATCTAAGCTCATTTGCAGAAACAGTTGGGGTAACCCCATTTTCTATCATGTTTGCCAACAATGGTGCATCTATTTTCTTTGGAATTTCTCGAAGCTCTGCTTCTGATTGTGGAGCCTCAACAAAGACAACATCTGCTCCTTCCTTGTAATACATTTTGCCTCGCTCTATAGCTTCATCAAGACCCAACGGCGCACGTGCATCTGTTCTTGCTACTATAGTGAACTCACTATTGGCAGATGATTCAACTGCTGCTCGCAGCTTTTGTATATAATCTTCAGAAGAGATTACTTCTTTACCTCTCATATGGCCGCATCTTTTTGGCCAAACTTGATCCTCAAGGAAAATTCCAGCTCCACCATATGCAATCAAATCACCCACTACTTTCCAAACTGTAAGCGGATTACCATATCCAGTGTCCACATCAACTATTACTGAAACGTCTACTGCCCTGATAATCCTTCGTGCATTCTCTATATTTTCACCGGCATTTAAGAATCCAAAATCTGGCAATCCCAATAAGGATGCAGCTGATCCGTATCCAGTCTGGAACATTGCCTCAAATCCAACATGTTGCGCGATTTTTGCACTTAACGCATCAAATACTCCAGGAAGAACAATAATGTCATCTCTTTTTTTTATTTTTTCCTTTAATGCCTTCCGCTTATCTAAATTCATGACTTTGTCAGAGTTACAGATTTATTTATTTATTCATTCTAATCCTTGTTCGTTATTGTGTTGAGTTATTTCGTATGTGCCATCCGGTAGGGTATTTAGTTTGATCTTGCAATTTCTACATTCATAGTAATCTATGTCATGATTATGAACTATGGAACCATTTAGCCATATCATCAATGTACCGCATTGCGGGCAATTCATTGTCATTATATTTGATTAATCATTTTCACTAATATTTATTTGAATAGAAGATTTGGATCGTCAATCACGTGGCTATGGTAGCGCCAAATTTCTCAATTATATTACCGATGCATTTTGTTGTTTTTTTGAGCAGGTCTATACGAACAAATTCATTTGGAGAATGAATTCTACTGTATTTGTAAGTGCAACCAATGCTTACACACGGGCATCCCAGAATATTATTAAAATACCACATGGGTCCTGTTCCAGCAGAAGAAACACTTTTGACAACTTGTCCATATTCTTCGATAGCGGAAGCTTCGACCAATTTCACAAAGTTGTCATTTATTGATATCCTACAAGCAGGCTCGCCACTTAAAAATTTCAAATGTATATCTTTGAATCCATTGTTATCAAGATGTTCCCTTAAAAGCTGAAATTGTTTCTGAGGCATCATATCAGGCACAAGTCTAAAGTCAAGTTTTGCCATTGCAGTGCTGGGCAAGACGGTCTTCGAACCCTCTCCAATATAGCCTGAGAACAACCCGCTAATATTGGACGTTACACCTCCTACGTTTGCCTTTTTTGTTTCTTCTATATCATCTTCATTGAATATGTGTGACAATCCATAATTCTTTTTAAAACTTGATATGTCAAATTCCTCGCGTCTGATACATTCAAGTTCTTCAGGTGAAAAATCTCTAGTATCGTTATTCCAATTCTTGATATTGATTTTACCATTCTCATCACGCAGGGTTTTAAGAGCATGAACAAGTCGCCAGGAAGGATTTTCAACCAACGCTGCCAAACTGGAATGAAGATCCACGTTTGCACACTTTGCATGCAATTCCACGCAAAGTAAGCCTTTCATTCCAAGACTAATAATCGGTCTTTCGTATTCGTCTATGTAGCCAAATTCCCAAATTGTAGCATCGCAGGAAAATTTTTCTCGATACTTAGTTAGATACTGTTCAAGATGAGAGCTCCCTATCTCTTCTTCTCCTTCAACTAGGAACTTTACATTGCAAGGAACATCTCCTGTTTCGTTGAGGAAATATTCGACTGCTTTGATACGTGTTATTAATTCGCCTTTATCATCAGATGAGCCTCTTCCATAGATAAAATTTCCATTAAGTTTACCACTAAAAGGATCATCTTGCCAAAGCTCGATGGGTTCAGCAGGTTGAACATCGTAATGGTTATAAAATAGAATTGTCTTTCCGTTTGGATTACTTTTAGATTTTACTTCCCCATATACTATTGGGGAAACTTGTTCAGAATTACCATCTAATTTTAATAATTCTGCAGAAATTCCAGAGTTAGACATGATATCAGAAACTAACTCTGCGCATTTGGTCATTGTCAATTGTTTCTTTGCAGAGACGCTTGGGATCCGAATTAGTTGTTGCAGCTGTGACGTGAGTGTTTCAATATCAGAATCGACCCTTGATGCAATAAGTGTCAAATCAGCATAAGAATCAAATGAACATGAAATTAAATATTCTGTTTAGAAAACCACATATACAACAATGTTAGAAAAATCATTTAGATTTCCTGAACAATTTGGAAAATTCCTTAAGAACGCTACTGTCTAAATGTAAAAAATGAAATATGAAATGATTAACACCGATGTTTAGATATTGAGCGATTCCTTCCATGACATCGTCAATTCCCCCTACAGTCAATCCACCAGTAATTGATTTTTTGAATTCTGATTCGGTCATCTTTTGCTTTCCCATTTTCTTCATGATTTTTTTCAACTGTTCATGTTCTTGTATGATTAAACACGGAAGTACTATCGAATACTCTATCTTCCTACTTTGGGAATTGTAATTTTTTAGAATTCTTATTTTTCTCTCCATCTCTTCTGGTGATCCAAAATAAAGGTTATATCTGTCTGCATACTTTGCTGCAACCTTAAGTAGATACTTTTCACCAGAACCTCCAACCATGATAGTAGGATGAGGTTTCTGAACAGGCTTTGGAAAACTTGCTGCATTATTAACAAAATAATATTTGCCACGGAAGTTTGCAATTTTTTGGGTCCACAATTTTTTTATTATCTGAATTGATTCTTTCAATTGCATTATGCGTTCTACATCTGACGAATATTGATATCCATAGTCAATGTATTCTTCTTTATACCATCCTGCTCCGATTCCCAATTCTGCACGTCCATTGGTAATGACGTCTAATGTCGCTACCATTTTTGCAAGAAGAGACGGATTCCTGTAAGAGTTACATGTTACTATTTGACCAATCTTCATTCTTTTTAACTCTGTAGATAGCGCAGATAACAGTGTAAAGCATTCAAAAAAGTTTCCAGTTTTTGGATATCGGTAGTGTGGAATAAAATGGTCGTATGCATAAGCAGAGTCAAAGCCATATTTCTCTGCCTCAATGGCGATGTCTCGAGAATACTTGAATTGTGCGACGGATGAATTTCCTGCTAAATCATTTCTCCATCCTTGTGGGATTACAATGCCGAATTTGATTTTTGACAAGGTTCACTTGGATACGAATCTGTACTTTATAATAATATTTAGTCGCTAAAATTACAGTACATAGCGATATCTTATAATTCAGTTAAAGATATTGATTAAAGAATCTTAAAAAATTATTGTTTCGCTTGGAAAGGATCATCACTGGGTGTTTGTCCACCATTGCCATCTACGTTTCCCTCCTGTCCATTGTCCACGACTTGACTCACAATCCGATCCTGACCATTTTGGTAATTGTGCCATTGAATATCTATTTTATTGTGTTCATCTGGAATGTAAGTTACTTTACCTGAATTAGGATCAAATTTGTCCAAATGCCCTTCAGTTGGAGGAGTTACTATTTCAAATTGTACCGGATCTTTGTTCAGATCCTTTGCTTGCAAAGTTATGTCAATCTCCTGACTTGAATCCACTGAGATGCTCTTAGTCTCGTCTTTCAATGTGTTTTGATTAACCGCATCAGAGTTTATTTCCACAGTAGCCACATTACTCTCAGCTCCATTATCATCAACTGCCTTGAATGTAAAACTATCAGTAACCGGGTTATCCTTCACTATGAGTTCAGGACTGTATGGTATTCCTTTGTTGTCTCCTATTTTTTCTGGCGAATCAAACTTAGAACCGTCATCACTTTTTGAATAGAATATATAGTTATTACCTGGAGTTGTACCTTCCCATGCAACATGTGTGGTGTTACCATTTATTGTTATCTGGGGGTTGCCTGAACCGCCTGCATCATTACTTAAATTCTCGACACCACTGAAAGTGGAACCATAATCTGCACTTTTTCTAATGAAAATGTCCTGATTACCGTTTTCGGATTGACCCTGCCAAATTACATAAACATTGTTACCTGATGATGAAACTTCAGGATTGAATACAGGAGTACGACTTTTACCACTAAGGCTAAGTGGCGATGAAAAGGTTTTTCCACCATCTGAACTACGAGAAAAGAATATGTGTCTATCTTCTTCCTCGCCTGCGCTCCATACTGCGTATCTGTAGTCTGATAGGTTTGCTTCATTGGTAACTTGGTCAAATGCCTGAGGTGCCTGATTTGTCTCGTTATTTTCAGTAATTTCTACACTTACAGTAGCACTATTGCTCTCCGCTCCATTATCGTCAATAACCTTGAATGAAAAACTGTCATTGCCCGTATAGTTCGTTTCTGGAGAATATGTCACGGTACCTTTTGCATTATCAAAATTATTCAACGTCGCAACAGAAGGATTTGATACTATTACAAATTGTATTGGATCGTTATCACTATCTTCTCCGGTGAGAGTAATATTCAATTGACTATTTGCGCTAACAGATAAATTTTGATCAATAGCCGTAGGTGCATTATTGGAAGTCTCATTAAACATTAATGCTGATTCATTAGATACTACTGCCGATTCTTTGGTTAGTATATTTTCAGTTACATCTTTAACCTCCACACTTACAGTAGCACTATTGCTCTCCGCTCCATTATCGTCAATAACCTTGAATGAAAAACTGTCATTGCCCGTATAGTTCGTTTCTGGAGAATATGTCACGGTACC